>NZ_BAABFA010000010.1:0-401028 GCF_039540515.1 Nemorincola caseinilytica
GCCTACTGTGCTCGTGCCGTTATACAGCTGGTAGTTGATGCCGGTGTTAGAGTTGTTCAGGGTTATAGCTGCACCTGCGCTGTTCTGGCATATCGTGCCGCCGCCGCTTACCGTATGCAACTGGGGAAGGGCGTTGATGCTTATGGTCACCACTCCGCTCATATCGCTCATACAGCCTGTGGTCAGGTCTGTCGCCTGTGCGCTGTAGGTGCCTGCTACCGTAAAGGTGCCTATATCTATAGGAGTGCCTGTACCGAAGCCTGCAGTGCCTGCTACTGCGCTGCCGTTATACAGCTGGTAGCTCACGCCGGGGGCGCTGCCGCCAAGGCCTACCGTTACTCCGCTGCCACCCGCGCAGTAGCTGCCGCCGCCTGTCACGGTCTGTACCGCGGGCAGTGCGTTCACGCTCACGCTCACCGTACCGGTCATCGCGTTCGTACAGCCTGTGCCGCTGTTATAGCCTATAGCTGAGTAGTCGCCGGCCGCTGTCATGCTGCCGAAGTCAACGGCAAGGCCCGTGCCTGCAACAAGGCCGCCCGTAGGTACGCCATCGCGGTACAGCTGGTAGCTTACGCCCACCTCAGAGTTGCCGATGCCTACATGTACGCCTGTGCCGCCTGCGCAGTAGGCGCCGCCGCCGCTCACCGTCTGCGCTATGGGCAGTGCGTTCTGCACCACCGTGGCGCTGCCGTTCATATCGCTGGTGCAGGTACCGTTATCGGCCCCTACATAATAGGTAGCTGCAAGGGTGTGTATACCGAAGCTCAGCGCTGCGCCCGTACCGGTCGTCGCAGTGCCTACAGGCAGGCTGCCGTTGTACAGCTGGTAGCTTACGCCTGCTGTGCTGCCGCTCAGACCTATGGATACGCCTGTGCTGCCCGCGCAGTAGCTGCCGCCACCTGTTACATTATATACTGTCGGTACCGCATTGATGGATACCGATGCTGTGCCTGTCATATCATTGGTACAACCCGTTACAGGGTCCGTAGCTTTCACCATATAGGTGCCGCTCAGCGTCTGGCTGCCGAAGCTGATGGCAGAGCCTGTGCCCGGTACCGCGCTGCCCATCGCCGAAAGGCCGTTGTACAGCTGGTAGTTGATGCCGTTCTGGCTGCTGCCAAGGCCTACCGCTACTCCCGTGCCGCCTGCGCAATAGGCGCCGCCGCCATTCACTATCTGTGCCACAGGCAATGCATGGATGGCGATGCCTGCGCTGCCGCTCATCACGCGCGTACATGCCGTGGTGGCATTGGTCGCCAGTACCGTATAGGTGCCGCTCGCCGTCTGGGTGCCCAGGCTGATGGCAGAGCCGCTGCCGGCTACCGCTGTGCCTACTGTGGCCGCGCCATTGTACAGCTGGTAGTTAACGCCTGTCTCAGAACCTGCAAGGCTGATGGCCTGACCGCTGCCGCCTGCGCAGTAGCTGCCGCCACCCGTCACTGCATATACTGTTGGCAGAGGGTTGATGGTGATAGAGGCAGTACCGCTCATAGCGCGCGTACAGCCCGTGGTAGTATTGGTCGCCAGTACCGTATAGGTGCCTGCCGCGGTACGAAGACCGAAGCTCACTGCCGCACCGCCGCTCACCGCAGCGCCGCTCGCAGTTGCACCATTGTACAGCTGGTAGTCCACTCCTGCCTGTGTGGTGCCCGTAAGCCCTATCGTAACACCCGTACCGCCCGCGCAGTAGCTGCTGCCCGAGGCGCTCATCGCGAACACATTAGGCAGGGCATTTACCGTTATCACAGCGCTGCCGTTCATATTGCTCTGGCAGCCCGTTACGCTGTTGGTCGCCTGTACCGTATAGGTACCCGCTGTAAGCTGGTTGCCGAAGTTCAGCGCACTACCCGTACCGCTCATCACGCTCACCAGCGTAGCGCCCATCGACAGGCTGTAGTTAACGCCCGTAGACGAACCGCTCAGCCCGACAGCTATACCCGTACCACCGGCGCAGTATGCACCCGTACCCGTTACAGGATATACAGTAGGCAAGGGGTTTATACCGATAGAGGCCGTACCGCTCATGTTGTTCGAACAGCCCGTAGTAGGGTTGATGGCGAATATCGTGTAGGTACCGCTAAGGGTCTGTACAGGGAATGTTATAGGAGAACCTGTACCGCCTATGAGAGATCCTACCTGTGTAGCACCATTATATAAGGTGTAGTTCACACCGGTCTGGCTGCCGCCCAGACCTATCGCCACGCCCGTACCGCCAGAGCAATAGTTGCCGCCGCCGGTCACAGGATATATTATTGGAAGAGCATTCACTGTTACGCTTGCAGAACCTGTCATGGTAGCAGTGCAACCCGTAAGGGCATTGGTAGCAAGTACCGTATAGATACCGGCCTCTGTCTGCTGGCCGAAGTCCAGACCGCCGCCAGTACCGGGTATGGGGCTGCCTACAGGCGTGCCCGAGCGGTACAGCTGGTAGTTCACATTCGTCTGCGAGCTGGACAGGGTCACCGATATACCGGTTCCGCCTGTGCAGAAACTGCCTGTAGTACCTACGTTAAAGGCTGTAGGCAAAGAATTTATTGTTATCACTGCCGAGCCCGACATAGCTGCGGTACATGTAGTAGTGGCATTGGTAGCCAGCACCGAGTAAGTACCTGACGCAGTGAATGTGCCAAATGCCAGCGATGCACCCGTACCCGCTACCGGAGAACCTACGGTAGCTGCGCCATTGTATAGCTGGTAGTTAACACCCGCGGTAGAGCCGTTCAATGTGATGGCTATGCCTGTACCACCGCTGCAATAGCTGCCGCCGCTGCTCACAGTGAACACTGTAGGTGTAGCGTTCTGTATCACGGTCGAAGAACCGTTCATATTCGTAGCACAGCTTGTAGTAGTATTTGTGGCCACTACAGAGTAGATACCGGTAGTGGTCTGGTTGCCAAAGCTCAGTACACCTCCCACACTTACCGATGGAGAACCTACAGCGCTGGCGCCATTATATAATTGGTAAGATATACCCGCAGTAGAGTTATTGAGACCTACGGCAACACCCGTGCCACCGCTGCAGAAGCTGCCGCCGCCCGTCATATTGAATGCTGTGGGCGGCGTGTTAGCTGTCACTACCGCACTGCCGTTCATGGCGCGTGTACAGCCTGTGGCCGTTATTGTAGCAGTTGCGGTATAGGTGGCCGCTGTGGTCATATTGCCAAAGCTCAGCGATGCGTTGGTACCGCCTACAGTAGCAATGGCCGATGCGCCATTGAAAAGAGTATACTGCACGCCCGAGCTGCCGAACGACAGGCCCACAGCGCTGCCACTGCCGCCTGTGCAGTAGCCGCCGCCACCGGTTATGGTATATGCAGTGGGCAGTGGGTTCACTACTACCGTAGCGCTGCCGGTCATGTATGTGATATTGGCCGTCATAGGGTCGCCTATCACGGTATAGTTACCTGCGATCGTCTGATTGCCGAACGATATGGGAGCGCCTGCGCCTACCATTGGGCCACCTACAGGTGTAGCATCCCTGTACAGTTGGTAGCTCACGCCCACATCCGTGCCGCTTAGTGCAACAACAACACCTGAGCCTCCAGAGCAATAGCTACCTCCGCCGGTCACAGCATATTGTGTAGATGCAGCAGTGGCATTTACACCATATCCTAAAATAACCAACAGTATCGCTGACAGTTTTAGTAGGAGTTCTCTTCTCATATCGAATCTTAGTTTAATGGTATCTGATTATTGATCTGAAGTAGTTTTTTAAATATCGAATGCCCGTCAGGCCTGTGTATCGGCTTAATTGAGCTTCCTGCCGGCTATCACCTTGCCACCGCCTGCAGGGGTTTTGTACCCGCCGCTCTGGCTCTTCTTTATCATCAGCCTCACTTCGCCCAGGCTGCCGCATTCATCGCACGATGCTCGGTAGGTCTTGCCGTCATAGGTCACATCGGCCACGCCGTTGTACCAGTTGGTGCCCTGCATCATGAAATTCTCATTGGCATATAGCGCAGCGAATACGAATACGTTCTGCGGTGCGTCAAAGCTTATGAACAGGCTGTCGCCCTTCACACGCTCACATATGCCTGGCGTATAGGCAGGTATGGTCACTTCCGTCACATCCTGCAGCTTATCATAAGATACCGTGCCCGACATGATGACGCCATTGCCCGCCACACCCGTATGGCGCAGCGTTATGGGCCTGTCAGTGTAGAATTGCAGCTTGCGCAGGTCGGCCTTGTCGTTGTCCAGGCGGAATTTCAGCGACTTTGTAAATGGCAGATAGTCTGCGGCATTAGGCCCCGCTGTGGTCGCAGTACTGGCAGTATATACCTTGTCGCTGCACGAACTGAACAATAATGCAAGCACTACAGGTGCAAGGACCAATATCATTTTTCTCATGAAAATAAACTTTTGGTTTACGCTATCTCCTAACAATTCAGGCTTAGGGCTTGCTATATTACTAATAGTTTTCCACATATCACATCATATTAGTTAAAAAAATTTTCACTATTGAAAAGAGTATTGTTTATATGCACCGTATATATGTCAATATATCTAAGGTCATACCTATCAGCAGGGCATTCGACATATAAAATATTAACTTTTGGGAATTATTTTCTCGCATATTTTTTTGCCTGTAATACCGCCCCGATATTTTTATTCACATCATCAGTTCCTATACATCATTATTTTTACCTTTAAGGTGATAGAAGAAAACGATATCAAAAATACATGTACATACATACATTTGCATTATGAGATTGGAGGAAGCGATCAGATCGAACAATTTTAGCGACGAACGGCACAGGGCTACTGTCAATCTTGTGTACTCTGCATACTGGATGAAGGACATCCTCAGCTCTGCGCTCAAGGAGTACGGCCTTACCATGGAGCAGCACAATGTGCTGCGGATACTCAAGGGCTCACATCCCAAAGACCTTTGCGTGAAGGACATCGCATCGCGTATAGTAGAGAAAAGCTCTAATGTGCCCCGCATCATAGACAGGCTGGTGGCAAAAAAGCTGGTACGCCGCTACCAGTCGAAGGAAGACAAGCGCGAGACCCTGGTAGGCCTCACCGAAAAAGGCATAGAGACCATACAGCTCGCCCGCAAGGTGGTAGACGAGGTAACGCACCGCACGGTGAACCTGAACGAGAAAGAAGCGGCCACCCTCAATGCCCTGCTGGAAAAAATGAGAGAAGGTGCAGACGATGCAGGTAAATAATACTACTACGACGAACGAAAACATTTAAAGACCAATATAAAACCAACAGATATGGCAAACACAAAATGGGCGCTTGAGCCCTCACACTCCGAGGTGACATTCAAGGTAAGGCACATGATGATAAGCAATGTGTCGGGACAGTTCAAAAAATTCGATAGTACGGTAGAGACAGATGGCAACGACATAGCTACTGCCAAGGTGCGCTTCACGGCCGATGTGGATTCCATATCCACCAACAACGACCAGCGCGATGGCCACCTCAAATCTCCCGACTTCTTCGATGCAGCCACCCACCCGCAGATAGTTTTCGAAAGCACATCGCTGCAGCCTGTCGGCGGCGACGCCTACAAACTGCATGGCAACCTTACTATGCGCGGCACCACCAGACCCGTCACCTTCGATGTAGAGCATGGCGGTATACTCAACGATGGCTGGGGCAATGTACGCGCCGGCTTCACCATCACCGGCAAGGTGAACCGTAAGGACTATGGCCTCAACTGGAGCGCCCTTACCGAGACCGGCGGCCTGGTAGTAGGCGACGATGTGAAGTTCGAAGCGCATACCGAGTTCGTACGTCCCGCGCAAGGCTAGGTCAAATAACATACTGCGCAAGAAAAGAGCGGATGGGTGATGCCCGTCCGCTCTTTTTGTGTACTCACTCCTTTTCCGATGGCATACATTGAGGTCGAAATTCACAGCGTCAGATAACATTTCCCTCTCCTTTGGCTACCGTGTACCTACAAGTACTTATTTGATGATATGTTTGCCCCGGCGGGGCTACATGCTTGTAGCAAAATATATACCTCATGCCGTTATGCCCCATAGTGGGCTACCCTGTGTAACACATGGGTAGCTCCTGACGGAGCATTTCTGAAAGATACTTATAACAGCGAAGAAGATGTGGGCACAAAAGCAAAAAGCGGCACAGATCGCTCTGTACCGCCTTGCATCCATCATCCCCAAAAACTATCTTCGTCTATTCGTCGTTTCGCCCGTCCCGTCGTGTTATCCCTGTCTTATTTTGCCTTACCGAATTCCAGCTTCAGTATTATCGTCACTTCGTCGCCTACCACTGCGCCGCCGGCCTCGGTCATCTTGTTCCACATCAGGCCATATGCCTTACGGCTTATCTTGGTAGTGGTCTTGAAGCCCGCCTTGGTATTGCCCCATGGGTCTACCACGCTGCCGCCATATGCCACATCGAACTTCACTTTCTTCGTCACATCGCGTATCGTCAGGTCGCCTTCCATTACATAGTTGTTACCCTTGCCTTTTTTGAACGATGTGCTCTTGAAGGTCATCTGCGGAAACTTCTCTGCGTTGAAGAAGTCGTCGCTCTTCAGGTGCTTGTCGCGGCCTTCGTTATCAGTATTGATGCTGTTCACATCTACCGTGAACTCTACTTTGGCATTATTGAAGTCTGCTGCCGGTGCATCTATCGATCCGTTGAACTTCGTGAAGCTGCCCTCTACTTCCGATATCACCAGGTGGCTTACCGAGAATTTTACGTTAGAGTGGCTAGCGTCTACGTTCCACTTTGTCTGTGCTGTTACGCTGCTTGCTACAAAAAGCATTGCCGCTGCGATGAATGTGCTGATCTTTTTCATGTTCTTGTTTTTGGTTGTTTAGCTGTTTTTGGTTGCGTTCACAGTGCAAATATATGTACATACACGCATTATTTTGTATCGGTTTCTTTTATACTCATATAATTGATCTCATATTTTGGCGTTATTGTTTTTATATTTAAAGCACAAAACACTGTTTATGAGAAAGTACTTCCTCCTTGCGGTCATCGCCTGCGCCTCCACATACGCCTCGGCACAATCGGCCGGAGACCAGTTCGCTGTCTTTGCCCGGGAACAGAACACACAAATGGTGGCCGCCTACGAAAAGCGCGATGTCACTGCATACCTTGCCCAGCTCTCACGGCTGCAGAACAGCTATGCACGCCTCAGCGCAAAGGACAAGGCGAAGTACAAAGACGTTATGACCGATGCCTATTACAACCTGGCATGTACCTACGCCCTCACGGGCGACAAGAAGAAAGCCCTCAGCTATCTGGAGCGCTCTCGCTACTACAACTACGACCTCCTCCTCACCGACAACGACCTCGCCGCGCTCGAGACCGAGCCGCGCTTCGCCAGTTATGCCAGGACGGCCAGGGCACACAGCCCCAATTATGTGGCCATACTGCGCAGCGCTCCTGCCTACAATATGCACGAGCATAAAGAGCTGCCCGCATTCACTTATCAGCCCTCTGCACACCCCAAGCTGAAAAAGCTGGTAGAGAAATATGACCTGTATACAAAGGTCTTGGGTGGCTCTGATGTGGCTACCATGATAAACGCCATGCGCTGGGTACACAACACTATAAAGCATGATGGCTCCAAAGGTAATCCCGATACAAAGAACGCCCTCAGCATGCTGAAGACCTGCACCGCCGATGGCACCACGCTCAACTGTCGTGGTATGGCCATAGTGCTCAACGAGGTATACCTGGCCATGGGCATACCATCGCGCATTGTCACCTGCATGCCCAAAGACCCCAACGATAACGACTGCCATGTGATAGTGGCCGCATGGTCGGCATCGCTGCGCAAATGGGTATGGATGGACCCTACCTTTATGGCCTATGTAACGGACGAGAAAGGTGTGCCACTGGGCATACAGGAAGTGCGCGAACGCCTGATACAGGGCCGCCCGCTGGTACTGAACCCCGATGCTAACCACAACCAGTACGAGATGCAAACCAAAGAAGACTACCTGTATGGCTATATGGCCAAGAACCTCTACAAACTGGAATGCCCCGCCAGCAGCCAGTACGACTACGAGACCATGGAAAAAGGTAAGGAGCGCACCTACATACAGCTTTTAGGCGGTACCAGCAGTTGGCCGCATGGCACATCTGCCCGGCGCGATGGTATGAACACCCTGCATACATACTTCACCGCCAGCCCCCGCACATTCTGGAAAACACCTCCCGGCCAGTCGCGCACCGAGCAGGACCACGCCCTTGCCGAGTTCATCAACCACTATAACAACTTAGATGATGCCGCTATAAATGCCAGCTTCGCTGATGCTGCCGACTTCGAGGCCAAGACAGGCAAACCTTTATGGGCCGATGGCCAGTCTGCAGGACTCATGAAGACCTACGGTAAGATACGCTCCTTCAGGTACATGGGTGTCGATGAGCAGGGAGTGTCGCTTTACAAGGTCGTTTGCGAAAGGTCTACACATGTCCTTGGTCTTACACTCGATGGCGAGGGCAAGTTCGGCACGCACAGGTTCCACACCACATCGCCGCAGATAAGGGAAATGCTGGTAAAGAACAGCAGGTAAAAGCCGTTACTGGGCCTCGTACACATACCTCATATCTGTCTTGTAATATTTGCAGGCCGGGCGCAGGCCGCATTCATTGCATTTGGGCTTGCGGGCCACGCATATGTAACGCCCGTGCAGTATTATCCAGTGGTGGGCTATGGCCAGTAGCTCCTGTGGTATATTGGCCACCAGTTGCTGCTCTGTCTGTAATGGGGTCCTGGCATTGGTGGTCAGTCCTATCCTTGCCGATACACGGAACACATGTGTATCTACCGCCATGCCCGGCTTGTCGAACACTACCGACACTATCACGTTCGCGGTCTTTCGTCCTACGCCCGGTAGTCGTACCAGCTCTTCTATGGTATCGGGCACTTCGCCGCCATAGGTGTCCATCAGCATATTGGCCATGCCTATCAGGTGGCGCGTCTTGTTGTTGGCAAATGTCACACTGCGTATATAGGGCTCCACATCCTCAAATGTAGCTTTGGCCAGTATCGCCGGTTCGGGGAAACGCCTGAAGAGATCGGGCGTCACTATGTTCACACGCTTGTCCGTACACTGTGCCGATAGTATCACAGCCACCAGCAGCTCATACGGGTTGGTATAATGCAGTTCGGTCTCAGCATTCGGCATGTTCTGCTGAAACCACTCTATCACATATTTGTAACGCTCCTTCTTGGTCATGCCGATGAACAGGTTTTCTTTATTCCTAATTCCTATTCCCTAATTCCGCCCACCTCAACTCTATATCATATACACCACCAGCCCATCTCTCAGCTTCGGCTCGAACCATGTGCTCTTTGGCGGCATCACATTCCCGCTGTCCGCTATGTCGAAGAGCTGCTGTATGCTCACCGGGTATAGCGAGAAGGCCACGGCCATATCGCCGCTGTCCACGCGCTGCTTCAGTGCGCCCATGCCGCGTATGCCGCCTACAAAGTCCACACGCTTATCCGTACGGGGGTCGTTTATGTTCAGCAGTTTGCTCAGTACATTGTTCTGCAGTATGGTCACATCCAGTATGCCTATGGGGTCGGTGGTATAGGTGCCGGGGCGTGCCGTCAGCCTGTACCATGCGCCATCCAGGTACATTCCGAATTCGTGTATCTCTCCCGGCTTCACGGCCTCTGCACCCACGCGCGTTATTTCAAAGTCCGCCTCCAGCTTCTGCAGCAGGGCTGCTGCTGTCATACCGTTCAGGTCTTTGGCCACGCGGTTATAGTCCATTATGCGGCACTGGCTGGCAGGGAATATACAGGTAATGAAATAGTTGAACGCCTCATTGCCATCTACCGAGTAGCCATTGTCCCTCATTTCCTTGCATACCTTCGCTGCCGATGCCGCGCGGTGGTGGCCATCGGCTATATAGGTGCAGGGCACATCGCTGGCAAAATTGCGGGTTATGGCAGCGACCTTGGCATAGTCGTCCACTACCCACAGCTTGTGGCGTATACCGTCTTCTGCTACAAAGTCGTTCACGGCCTCGTGGTCACGCTTCCAGGCATCTATTATGTTCTGTACGCTCTCGGTATCGTTATATGCCATGAACACCACTCCTGTCTGCGCGCCGGTGGTAATGATGTGGTTGATGCGGTCCTGCTCCTTTTCGGGCCGGGTGAACTCATGCTTCTTAATGATGCCGTTGTTATAGTCGTCTATCGACGAGCCGCATACCAGGCCCGTCTGCGACCTTCCATCCATCACCAGCTCGTATATGTAGTAGCAGGGATCGTTATCCTGTATCAGTATACCCTCTTCCACCATGCAGTCAAAGTTCTCATTCGCCTTGTCGTACACTTGCTGGCTATGCACATCCACGCCTTCGGGCAGGTCTATCTCAGAGCGGGTCACATGGTAGAAGTTATGCGGGTACTTCCTGAACTCGCGCGCCTCGGTCACGCTTACTACGTCATACGGAAGGGTCGCTACTTCTGGTGCCAGTTCTTTGGAAGGCCTCAGGCCCTTGAAAGGAATGATGTTAGCCATATCGTTATCTGTTGTTAAGAAGGCTGCAAATTACCAATAATAGCGGGTTCCTGCAATGCATCATTCATTGCAAAGTAATGTTAATGTTACCCATCCCTTCTACTCCATCCCTTTTCTATGATAACTTCGGGTCACTCAAACCACCACCATGCCGCAGCTACGTTCCCTCCTCTGTGCCGCAGCCATATCGTATATGCCGTTACTGGCACTGGCACAGACCGATACCACTAAGACACAGCAACTAAAAGAGGTAAAGGTAAGCGCGCAGAAAGGCGCAATAGAAACAGCCCCCGGCAAGACCATAGTGAATGTGCAGGCGCTCTCGGGTACAGCGGGCAAGAATGCGCTGGAGCTACTGCGCCGCGTACCCGGCATATCTGTCGATGGCCGTGGCAATATCACCATGACGGGCAAGCAGGGTATCACCCTTATGCTGAACGGCCGGCAAACATACCTGAGCGGCGAGGAACTGCGCGACCTGCTGGAAAGCATGACAGCCGATGAGGTGGCGCAGGTGGTGGTCATATCACAGCCATCGGCCCGGTACGATGCCGAGGGCAATGCCGGTATCATAGACCTGAAGCTGCGCAGGCTGCGCCGTAGCGGCATCAATGGCAATGTGAACCTCGCCTGGACCAAGAGCCTCTACGAAAGCACGCACAACTCGGCCCTGCTCAATTACAATACCGGCAATACCAACTGGTATACCAATGCCAGCTACATCAATGGCCGCAATGGTGTGTCGTGGCAGCAGGATATGACCTTCACCGATCCTGCGGGTACGCCCACTGCACATACTGTAATGGGCTCCGAGCCGCGCGAGATGTTCGACAAATACAACCTGCGCACCGGCGCCGATCACCGCTACTCCGAAAGCACCAATGCAGGCTTCAGCATCACCGGCGCCTACTATGCCAACCAGATGAATACACCCATCATCACCAATACCACATTTCCACAGGGAGATACAGAATACAGCATACGCCATACCAACGAGAACAGCCTGCGAAAGAACTATGCGGCCAATGCATACCTGCGGCACTCGCTCGGCAAGCATTCCGACATCAGTATAGATATAGATCACCTGCGCAATACCAAGATGCTCTATCAATACCTCTCTACCGATGCATATAGCAATGGTACTCCCCTGCCCCACCAGTTGACACTGCAAAGCAGGATACCCATAGACATAGCCATATACAGCGCCAAGGCCGATCATTCCATCACCCTGACCGGCGATATGAAAATAGAGAGCGGTGGCAAATACAGCTATGTAGCTGTAGACAATGCAGCCTACTTCATGCGCCATACAGCCGGCACATGGATGGATGACACCAGCCGCACCAACCGCTTTCTCTACCACGAGCATATCAGTGCCCTGTACGCCAATGCCTCGCGCACCTTATCTTCTCAGTGGAGCGCGCAGGCAGGCCTAAGGGCAGAGTATGCACACATCACCGGTCTGCAGCAGGCCACAGGCCAGCAGTTCATACGCAGGCAGCCTGCGCTCTTCCCCACGGCCTACATCAGCTACCGGCACGATAGCGCCAATTCTTTCGAGCTCAACTACGGCAGGCGCATCACTCGCCCGCAGTATGGTATGCTCAATCCTTTCAATTACTATACCTTCTACAATACCTACCAGCGTGGCAACCCTACGCTCCTGCCACAGTACGCCCACAACATAGAGCTGAAGCACAGCTACAACGACCGTATCACTACAGAGCTTAGTATCAGCAAGGTCACCAATGCCATCTCATGGGTCAGTATGCCCGACAATGCCACGCAGACCACCTATGGCACACCCATCAACTTTGCGGGCAATACCACTGCAGCCCTTGGCATTACCTACAATGGCAAGCCACAGCCCTGGTGCGAGATGATGATACACAGCGAGGCGCTATACGCCATCTACAAAGGCATCATGAACGATGTACCCATGCACAATGCCCGTGTGGGCTACAACATATGGCTCAATAGCCGCCTTATACTGGGCAGCGGCTGGGATGCCGATTGCTATGTGAACTATACAAGCCCTATGGCGGCCTCGCCTGTCAGCAATTCCATTGCCACACTCTATACCAATTTCGGCATATCGAAAAAGGCCTTCCACGATACCACTACCATAAAGGTGAGCATCGACGATCCCTTCTATGTATACCGCAGTGGCAACGACGATAAGCAGCCCGGCCTCTCCAATAGCGCGCGCCTGCTCAGCAACAGCCGCTACTGCACTATGGCCGTCACCTACAACTTTGGGCGCAAAACCGCACGAACGCGAAGAAACGAGAACCAGCCCGAAGAGGCGCGGCGAATGTGACCCTGCCATCATTCATAACTACGTCAAGCAATAATTATGTCTCTACTTTTCTCTCCCCTGCAGCTTCGCAGCATTACATTGAAGAACCGCATCGTGGTATCGCCCATGTGCCAGTACTCGGGCATAGATGGCTTTGCCAACGACTGGCACCTGGTACACCTTGGCAGCAGGGCCGTAGGTGGTGCGGGCCTCGTATTCACCGAGGCTACAGCGGTCACACCCGAGGGGCGTATCTCGCCCTATGATCTGGGCCTGTGGGACAATGAGCACATCACCTTCCTGCGCCGCATCACATCTTTTATAGAGGCACAGGGCAGCGTACCTGGTATACAACTTGCACATGCGGGCCGCAAGTCCAGCCTCACTACTCCGTGGAATGGCGACAGGCAACTCACGACCGAGGAAGGCGCATGGGATACCCTGGGCCCCACTGCGCTTGCATTCTCTCCCGATCGCGCCACACCGCAAGAGCTCACAACCGATGGTATAGAGCGCATCATCACTGCCTTTGCACATGCCGCCAAACGTGCGCTCACAGCGGGTTTCAAGGTATTGGAGATACATGGCGCCCATGGCTACCTCATCAATGAGTTCCTATCTCCTCTCAGCAATCGCCGCACCGATGAGTATGGCGGCTCTTTCGATGACCGCATACGCTTCCTCATGCGCATCATAGAGGCTGTGCGCGAGGTATGGCCGCAGGAATACCCGCTCTTCCTGCGCATATCCGCCTCCGACTGGGTAGATGGCGGCTGGACCACAGAAGACTCTGCACGCCTTGCACCCATAGTAAAGCAGGCCGGTGTAGACCTCATAGACTGTTCCAGCGGCGGCAATTCTGCCGATGCACGGATACCGGCAAAACCCGGTTACCAGGTACCCTTTGCCGAGGCTGTAAGAAAAGCAGGCATACCCACAGGTGCAGTAGGTATAATAGTAACACCGCAGCAGGCCGAAGATATATTGGCAGCAGGCCAGGCCGATCTCATCTTCATGGCACGCGAGTTCCTGCGCGATCCCTACTTCCCCCTGCATGCTGCCACAGCATTAGATCACGATATGCGCTGGCCCGTACAGTACGAGCGTGCAAAGCGAAAGAAGTAACATAGTTCTGTAAAGAGAAAAAGGAAAGGAAGAGAAACAAAGAACACGGGTCACTGCGAAGCCCGCGCCTGGACTTGTGTATAGCCGCGGGCTGTGGCAGCCTCGCAAAAAACACTTCTATAAATAATGGTCGCTGCTTATCACCCCCCTCTCCTTCGGAGAGGCCTGCCTGCCGGTAGGCAGGGCCGGGGAGAGGTCTCTACTGATCATCCTTCAGTATATACCCCATACCTATCACGGTATGTATCAGCTTGGGGTCAAAATCCTTGTCCATTTTCTTGCGCAGGTAGTTCACATACACATCCACCACATTGGTGGTTATGTTGAAGTCCACACCCCATACGTTCTCCAGCAGGTCCATGCGCGATACCACCTTGCGCTGGTTCTTCATAAAATGCTCCAGCAGCCTGTACTCTGTCGATGTCAGCAGTATCTCCGTATCGCCGCGTTTCACGCGTTTGGCGTCCAGGTCCATCTCCAGGTCGGCTATGCGCAGCTTGTTCTCCTCTGTATACCCCGATGAGCGGCGTATCAGCGCCCTTATCCTTGCCAGCAGCTCTGCAAATTTGAACGGCTTCACCATATAGTCGTCGGCTCCGTTCTCAAAACCCGTCACTATGTTCTCTGTAGTACCCAGTGCGGTCAGTATCAGTATGGGCCGCGTATCTTTTGCCTTGCGTATCAGGCGGCACAGTTCCAGCCCGTTTATGCCCGGCAGCATTATGTCTATTATGTACAGGTCGTATGCGTGCCCCGATGCCATTTGCAGGCCTATATTGCCATCAGGGGCCACGCTCACCTCATAGCCCTCCTCCCTCAGCCCCTTGCTTACCATGGCCGCTATATTCGCCTCATCTTCTACAAGGAGTATGTTCATGCGCTGTATCGTTATTTGAGTCGTTCTGCAAGTATATTCCGTCACCTGCCTTGCGGTGGTGTGGTAAACAAATTTAAGCACAATAAAAAGACCGGGCGCATATGCACGCGCCCGGTCTGTTAAAATAGTATTAGAATATCATTTGCTTACAGCGTACGCTTCACTTCCACTTCTTCGAAGCCTTCTATGATATCGCCTATGCGTATGTCGTTGTAGTTCTTCACCGACAGACCGCATTCGTAGCCCGCGTTCACTTCCTTCACATCGTCCTTGAAGCGCTTCAGCGATGCCAGTTCGCCCGTGTATATCACTATACCGTCGCGCACCAGGTTCAGCTTCGTCTGGCGGGTCATCTTGCCATCCAGCACATAGCAGCCTGCTATGGTACCTACGCCTGTTATCTTGTATATCTCGCGTATCTCTATGTTGCACACGGTCTTCTTCTCTACCTTCGGTTCCAGCAGGCCTTCCATAGCGCTCTTTATCTCCTCTATCGCATCGTATATGATAGAGTAGGTGCGTATCTCTATGTTCTCCTGCTCTGCCAGCTTGGCGGCCTGGCTCGACGGGCGCACCTGGAAGCCCAGTATGATGGCGTCCGATGCCGTTGCCAGCAGTACATCGCTCTCTGTTATCTGGCCCACGCCCTTGTGTACCACGTTCACTGCCACCTCTTCGGTAGACAGTTTCTGCAACGAGTCGCTCAGCGCCTCTACCGATCCGTCGAAGTCGCCCTTTATGATGATGCCCAGCTCCTTGAAGTTGCCCAGCGCCAGTCGGCGGCCTATCTCGTCCAGCGTTATGTGCTTGCGGGCGCGTATACCCTGCTCGCGCATTATCTGTGCACGATGGTTGGCCACTTCCTTCGCATCGTTCTCGTCCTCGTATATCTTGAACTTCTCACCCGCCTGTGGCGCGCCGTTCAGGCCCAGCACCTGTACAGGTGTAGATGGTCCTGCGGTCTGCACACGCTGTCCGCGTTCGTTGAACATGGCCTTTATCTTGCCATAGTACTGGCCGCACACGGCCATCTCGCCCTGGTTCAGCGTACCGCTCTGCACCAGTATGGTGCTCTGGTAGCCGCGGCCCTTATCCAACGATGCCTCTATCACGCTACCTGTTGCCAGGCGGTCGGGATTGGCTTTCAGTTCCAGCATCTCTGCCTCCAGGCCTATCTTCTCCAGCAGCAGGTCTATGTTCAGACCCTTCTTGGCCGATATCTCCTGGCTCTGGTACTTACCGCCCCAGTCCTCTACCAGTATGTTCATCTGCGCCAGCTGTTCCTTTATCTTTTCGGGGTTGGCGCCCTCTTTATCTATCTTGTTTATGGCAAATATCATGGGCAGGTTGGCTGCCTGTGCGTGCGATATCGCCTCCCTAGTCTGGGGCATTATCGCATCGTCGGCCGCTACCACTATCACCGCTACGTCGGCCACCTTGGCACCGCGTGCACGCATCGCCGTAAAGGCCTCGTGACCCGGCGTATCCAGGAAGGTTATCTTCTTACCTGTCGATGTCTTCACCTGGTAGGCGCCTATGTGCTGGGTGATGCCGCCGGCCTCACCCGCTACCACATTGGCGCTGCGTATATAGTCCAGCAGCGATGTCTTACCGTGGTCCACATGGCCCATTATGGTCACAATGGGTGCGCGTGGCAGCAGGTCCTCTTCATCATCTACATCGTCCTCTTCTTCCTCTGCTTCCTGCTCCAGGTTTATGAACTCTACGTCGTAGCCGAATTCGCTGGCCACCAGCTCTATCACTTCCGCATCCAGCCTCTGGTTGATGGACACCATGATGCCCAGCCCCATACACTTGCCTATTATCTCGGCAAAGCTCACATCCAGCAGACCTGCCAGCTCGCTCACCGATATGAATTCGGTCACCTGTATCACATTGCTCTGCTCGGCATTCTCTGCGGCTGCGCGTTTTTCGGCCATTTCATCGCGCTTGTTGCGGCGGTATTTGGCCTTCAGGTTCTTGCTGCGGGTCGATCCCGTCAGCTTCGCCTGTGTTTCGCGTATCTTATCCTGTATAGCTTTTGTATCTATCTCCTGCTGCTGTGCCGATACGAATGGTGCGCGCGGATCTCTGCGGTCATTACGGCCACCCGGTCCGCCCGGCCTTGGCCCGCGGTTATCCCTGCCGCCGGGTCCGCCCGGCCTTGGTCCGCGGTCATTACGGCCTCCGGGTCCACCCGGTCCGAAGCCGGGCCTTCCCTGGCCACCACGGTTGCCTGCGCCTGCTGCGCCGCCCGCATCGGGCCTTGCTGTAGGGTCCGGCTTTTTGTCCACCGGTATACGTTTGCGCTTGCGTTTCTCCCTGTTGTCTCCGGGGCGGCCGCCTGGCTGCGATACCGGCAGTTCTATCCTGCCTATTATCTTCGGGCCCTCCAGCCTGGGGGCCTTCATTTCTATGTGTTCACGCTTCTGTGCGCTATCGTCGTCCGCAGCAGGGGCGCTCCTGTCCTCTTCGGCAGCTACGGCAGGGGTTTCATGTTCCTCTTCACGCGTTGCCACAGGGGTAGCAGGGGCTACGGGAGCCACTTCTTCTTCGGCAGCGCTCTCCTTTACCTCTTTGGGCGTATCTTCTTTCTTCTTGCCTGCGGCAGCGGTAGCGCCTTTCTTGGGGCGGCTTGCCTGGTTCAGCGAATCCAGGTCTATCTTGCCCAGTACATTGGGGCCACCCAGCTTGGGTGCTTTCATGGCCACATGCTCGGTACCTGCCTCGGGCTCTGCCTCTTCGGGGGTATCTGCCTTCTTGGCCACCACGGCTTTCTTAGGCTCCTCGGCCACGGGTGGCTCTGCGGGTGCAGGCTCTGTCACGGCTTTTTTAGGCGCTTCGGCCACCTTTGGCTGCTCCACCACTACAGGTTTTTCCTCTACAGGTGGCTTGGGTTTGAATATCTCCTGCGCCTTTGCAGCAGGTTCTTCTTTCTTCTCCTTTACGGTAATATCCAGTTCTTCCTTCGTCTTCTTTATGCCTTCCAGCAGCGAGCCCTTCGGCAGCGCTATGTTCTCGCTCCGCTGCTTGTCCTTCTTGTCCTGGGCAAACTCCACCTGCAGGGCACTGTACATCTGCTCTGTAAGCTTGGTGCTGGGGTTATTGCTCACCTCAAAGCCCTTATCGACAAGGAACTCCACCAGGGTGTCCTTACCGATGTTGAATTCTTTGGCGGCAGCCAGCAGCCTTGGTGTATTCGTGGTCGTACTCATTCTTTCTTTCTCCTTGTCAGATGTTTTTTTTCGAAAACCGCCCGAGTGGCACTTGCCCTGCTCACAAACCTACGCCATTTTTCACTGAAAAAGGCATACAGGCGGGTCATACCTATTTCTATCTCATACGAACAGTGCGCTTTTTTTTAAGATCATTGTTCATTGAATTCAGCCTCAAGCACTCGGCGCACATCGCGCACTGTCTCTTCTTCCAGGTCGGTGCGGCGTACCAGTTCGTCGGCGCTCAGCTCCAGCACGCTCAGTGCCGTATCGCAGCCTATACGCTTGAACTCGTCTATCACCCATGGTTCTATCTCGTCCGCAAATTCGTCCAGGTCTATATCGTAGTCCACATCGTCCTTCACATCGCGGTACACATCTATGCTGTAGCCGGTCAGTTCCTGCGCCAGTTTTATGTTCACACCCTTCTTGCCTATCGCCAGCGATACCTGGTCGGGGTCCAGGTACACATCTGCGCTCATGTTCTCGTTGTTCAGCTCCATCTTGTTTA
Source organism: Nemorincola caseinilytica (assembly GCF_039540515.1). Taxonomy (NCBI): domain Bacteria; kingdom Pseudomonadati; phylum Bacteroidota; class Chitinophagia; order Chitinophagales; family Chitinophagaceae; genus Nemorincola; species Nemorincola caseinilytica. The sequence goes on from NZ_BAABFA010000010.1 coordinate 18,512, forward strand.
TACGCGCCGGCGTCAGCGAGCGCTGCAGCAGCAGTTGCAGGTTGGTAGTGTAGTTTATGATGTCTATGTTCTCATTACGCAGCTCGCGCACTATACCATGTATACGGCTGCCCTTCATACCCACGCATGCGCCTACCGGGTCTATGCGGTCGTCGTAGCTCTCTACGGCCACTTTGGCGCGCTCGCCGGGTTCGCGTACTATCTTCTTTATCACTATCAGGCCATCCATTATCTCGGGCACCTCTATTTCCAGCAGCTTCTCCAGGAACGATGGATGCGTACGGCTCAGTATGATGATGGGCGAGTTGTTCCTCATCTCCACCTTCTTCACCACTGCACGCACGGTCTCTCCTTTCTTGAAGAAATCGGTAGGTATCTGCTCGCTCTTCGGCATTATCAGCTCATTGCCTTCGTCGTCCAGCAGCAGTATCTCTTTTTTCCATATCTGGTATACCTCGCCGCTTATTATGTCGCCTACGCGGTCGGCATATTTCTTCAGCAGGTTGTTCTTCTTCAGGTCGTTTATACGCGCGGCCAGCGTCTGCTTGGCGGCCAGTATGGCCCTGCGGCCAAAGTTGCGCACATCCACTTCCTCGTATACTTCCTCGCCCACGCTATAGTCGGGCTCTATCTTTATGGCGTCAGAGTAGGGTATCTGCAGGTTCTCGTCCTCCACCATATCGTCGTCCACTATCTCGCGCCTGCGAAATATCTCCAGGTCACCCGTCTGGTCGTTCACTATCACGTCAAAGTTCTCGTCGGTAACGTACTTCTTGCGCAGCAGCGTTTTGAAGACGTCTTCCAATACCTTCATAAGGGTAGGCCTGTCAATGTTCTCGGCGTCTTTGAACTCCTGGAAGGAGTCTATCAGGTTGATACTTGCCATATTGCTCTGTTTTTCTGTGCCCGGCCCATCCCGGGCCATCCACGTTATTTAAAAGATTATCTGAACTACAGTTTTTTTGATGTTCGAAAATGCGATCTCGGTGCTCTTTACCGGGTCGCTGGCTTTTTTACCTTTTACTTCCAGCACCATGTGCTCGTCTGTCACTTCCCGTAGCATACCGGTCACTTCCTTGTCCTCCTTGTCTGTCACGGTCACCTTGCGGCCTATGTTCTTTTTATACTGGCGCATCTGTGTCAGCGGCTCATCTACGCCCGGGCTCGATACCTCCAGCGAAAAATCACCATCCGGGAACATGCCCGCAGCCTCTATGGCCGCATACAACTTCCTGTTCACCGACGACGACTTGGTGATGGAAAAGCCACTATCCGCATCCAGGTATACCTTCAGGTTGTTGGTAGGCTTCACCTTTATATTCACCACGAATATATCGGTACCGTCCAGCAGCGGTTCCAGCAGGGCATACACCTTTTCTATTATCTCGGCCATATATCACAATAAACGAGGGGACAACCATGTGTCCCCTCTCTTTTGAATCAATTCCGCTGCAAATATACAATAATTTCCAATTACGGCATTACCATTTTATGAAAATATTTATCCCGGCGCCTCAGTGCGAGGCCTGCGCCGGGACCCCGTACATAACCGCAAGCCGTGGCAACCTCGCGAAAATAGATAGAAGAACATAAAAACAAATGCAGGTCATTGCGAGGCCTGTGACAAGCCCTGGTGCGTAGCCGCAGGCCGTGGCAATCTCGCGAAAACCAAAAGAACGTGGTCAAAAAATGCAGGTCACTGCGAGGCCTGCGCCAAGCCCCAGAGCGTAGCCGCAGGCCGTGGCAACCTCGCGAAAAACTAAGACATCTAATATGTACGAATATCTTTAATATCGTCCCAAAGATCTCGCCACTCATAATTAAAACCAGTTATGAGCGCCTCCTTTTTCTTTCTGCTACCTGCTTTTATTCTTTTCTCTTCAGCGATCGCCTCTTCTATATGGTCAAAGTATTTGTACCATACCAGCATCACGCAGTTATATTTCGCAGTAAAGCTGTTCTCATAAAATTTGCTCTTATGTTTCCATATTCTACCCTCAAGGTCAGATGTAACGCCCGTATACAGAACATTCTTATCAGGAGAACAGACGATATATACTAGACCACCCTTTTGCATATTGCAATGTACATACTGTATTTTATTATGGTTTTCGCAAGATCGCCACAGACCGCAACCTCGCGCACAAAGCCACAGCGGTCTTCGCAATGACACAAATATTTAAGCCTTCGGCAATACCCCTATAAGCATCATCCCACCATAAAATAGTAATTTTGCTTACACTGCAAAGAAGAAAATTGTTAATAATATTATGAATAATAATATTTTCTTCTCCCCGCCTGCGATACATGAGTTATCCACATAGGTGTGAGTACTTTCTTCATGCAGCAGGAACCTGTTTTTGATAATTTAGACATACTGTGTTCCTCGTTAACAACTTTTAAACAATATTCTGTATGAGTGCCCATCAACAAAAAGGCCTGTCTTTCGGCCGCCAGTACACGCGCGACGGAGTAAGCCCATACGATATGTTCGAGTACGACTACCGTACCTCTGTCATTCGCAACCCCAATGGCGAAAAGGTTTTCGAGATGACCAATGTCGAAGTACCGAAGCATTGGTCGCAGATAGCTACCGATATCCTTGCGCAGAAATACTTTCGCAAAGCAGGTGTGCCGCAGCCCGATGGCACCACCGGCCGCGAAACATCTGTGAAGCAGGTGGCTCACCGCCTGGCCGACTGCTGGCGCAGCTGGGGCGAGCGTTACGGCTACTTCGCATTGGCATACGATGCGCAGGTCTTCTACGACGAGCTCATATATAGCATACTATACCAGAGCTGCGCGCCCAATTCGCCGCAGTGGTTCAATACCGGCCTCTACAGCAGCTACGGCATAGATGGCAAGGCCCAGGGCCATTTCTATGTCGATCCTACTACAGGTAAACTCGAACGCTCAAAGAACGCCTACGAGCGCCCTCAGCCACATGCATGTTTCATCCTCTCTGTCGATGACGACCTTGTGAACCAGGGCGGCATCATGGACCTCTGGGTGCGCGAGGCACGCATATTCAAATACGGCTCGGGCGTAGGTACCAACTACTCCAACATCCGCGCCGAGAACGAAAAGCTCTCGGGTGGTGGCACATCCAGCGGCCTCATGAGCTTCCTGAAGATAGGCGACCGCGCCGCAGGTGCCATCAAGAGCGGCGGCACTACGCGCCGGGCCGCCAAAATGGTCTGCCTCGATCTCGATCATCCCGAAGTAGAGCAGTTCATAGACTGGAAGGTAGAGGAAGAGAAGAAAGTAGCGGCCCTCATTGCCGCCGGCTACTCCTCCGACTACGAGGGAGAGGCATATCGCACGGTATCGGGCCAGAACTCCAATAACTCTGTACGCATACCCAACTCCTTCTTCCATGCGCTGGAGAACAATGCCGACTGGAACATGACGGCCCGCAGCGACCGCAGCAGGGTGATGAAGAGCGTGCCTGCAAAGACCCTGTGGGACAAGATAGCATATGCCGCATGGCGCTGCGCCGACCCCGGTACGCAGTACGATACCACCATCAACGAGTGGCACACATGCCCCGAGGGTGGCCCCATCAGGGCATCCAATCCCTGCTCCGAGTACATGTTCCTCGATAATACCGCCTGCAACCTGGCATCCCTCAACCTGCGCCGCTTCTATAACGAGGACACAGGTATGTTCGATGTCGATGGCTTCGAATACATGACCCGCCTCTGGACCGTCGTGCTGGAGATATCTGTGCTCATGGCGCAGTTTCCCTCGCCCGAGGTAGCACAGCTCAGCTACGACTACCGCACCCTGGGTCTCGGCTATGCCAACCTCGGCTCTATGCTCATGGTCAGCGGCATAGCCTACGATAGCGAGGAGGCCCGTGGTATAGCAGGCGCCATCACTGCCATTATGAATGGTGTCGCCTACCGCACATCGGCCGAAATGGCCCGTGCCCTCGGCGCCTTCCCCAGGTTCAAAGAGAACAAGGCCCACATGATGCGCGTGATGCGCAATCACCGCGCCGCCGCATACGATGCTGCCGAGGCATACGAAGGGCTGGAGACAAAACCCATGGGCATACATGCCAAGTACTGTCCCGACTACCTGCTGAAGGCCGCCACCCGCGCGTGGGACGAGGCCGTGCAGATGGGCGAGCAGTATGGCTACCGCAATGCACAGGCCACCGTTATAGCGCCTACAGGTACCATAGGCCTGGTTATGGATTGTGACACCACCGGTGTAGAGCCCGATTTCGCGCTGGTAAAGTTCAAGAAGCTCTCCGGCGGCGGCTATTTCAAGATCATCAACCAGAGCATACCCGCGGCCCTCAAAAAGCTAGGCTACACTCCCGAGCAGAGCGATGCTATAGTGAAGTATGCCAAGGGCCATGGCACATTCGCAGGTGCGCCCTACATCAATCACCAGAGCCTTAGCGAAAAAGGCTTCATAGCGGAAGAGATAAAGAAGCTGGATGCCGCTGTGGAAAGCGCCTTCGAGATAGGTTTCGTCTTCAATGTCTACACCCTTGGCGAGGAGTGCCTGCAGCGCCTGGGCTTTACTGCAGAGCAGTACTTCGCTCCTGACTTCAACCTGCTCGAGTCCCTCGGCTTCACCGATGAAGAGATAGATGCCGCCAACGACCATGTATGCGGCACCATGATGATAGAAGGTGCGCCCTACCTCAAGGCCGAGCATCTGCCCGTGTTCGACTGTGCCAATAAATGCGGCAAGAAGGGCCAGCGCTACATACACGCCCATGGCCACATACGCATGATGGGCGCTGTACAGCCCTTCATCAGCGGCGCCATATCCAAGACCATCAACCTCCCCAACGAGGCCACCGTCGATGAGATAAAGGACTGCTACCACCTTAGCTGGCAACTGGGCATAAAGGCGTGCGCCCTCTACCGCGATGGCTCCAAGCTCAGCCAGCCCCTCAGCAACAAGAGCGATAAGAAAAAGAAAGAAGAACCAAAGGCCGATGCCGCTACTGCAGAGGCCAGCCAGATAATAGACCTCGGACAGCTCACCATCAACGAGCTGCTCGAAGAAGTGAACAAACGTGTACAGGCCAGCCCCGATACACAGCTCAAACGCCAGCTCAGCCGCATAGTAGAGCGCAAGCAGCTACCTGCCAAGCGCCGTGGCTATACCATCAAGGGCAAGGTAGGCGGTCAGGCCATCTTCCTGCGCACCGGCGAGTACAGCGATGGCACCCTCGGCGAGATATTCGTAGATATGGCCAAGGAGGGCGCTACCATGCGCAGCCTGCTCAATAGCTTTGCCATAGCCATATCGGTAGGCCTGCAGTATGGTGTACCGCTGGAGGAGTATGTCGATAAGTTCGCCTTCTCCCGCTTCGAACCCTCCGGCATGGTCGATCACCCCAATATCAAGAGCGCCACTTCCGTGCTCGACTATATCTTCCGTGTGCTTGCCTACGAGTACCTGGACCGCGACGACCTGGTGCATGTACCCGACCCCGACCGCCGCACACATGCGCAGGAGGTAGAGGCCCTGCAGCAGGAGCTCTCGCAGGTACGCGTCACAGCGCCGCAGGCGTCACAGCCCGTGCAGAAGCCACAGCAGGCCATTGCGCCAAAGGCCGTACCCGTTACCGCCGATGTGAAGAAGCTAATGGGCACCAGCGCTGATGCCCCCGCCTGCCGCAACTGCGGCAACATCACCCTTCGCAACGGCACCTGCTACATGTGCCCTAACTGCGGAACGACCACGGGATGTAGTTAAGAAGAACATTGAACACCCTTTAATTGTATTTCATTACATGAAAAAAGAAGTAATTCAAGCACTTTTTGAAAAATTTGAGGCAGCATCCTTATTAGTTGAAAATGTAGAATACTGGAGCGCAAGAGTATTACAGGATATTCTTGGATATACTCAATGGAGAAATTTCATAAATGCTATTGAAAAAGCAAAAACCGCCTGTCAAGCAGCAGGAGAGGTGGTCGGCGACCATTTTGCTGATATCAGCAAAATGGTCGAAATAGGTAGTAATACACAAGAGAGGTCACTGACATTGCATTAACTCGCTATGCCTGCTATTTAATAGCTCAAAATGGAGACCCTTCAAAAAGCGAAGTAGCATTTGCTCAAACCTATTTTGCCGTACAGACCAGAAAACAAGAGATAATAGAACAACGCTTACTCGATGTCGCGCGCGTTACTGCTCGCGAAAAACTTTCACGGTCCGAAAGCAAGCTTTCCGGTATCATTTATGAACGTGGGGTAGACAATCAAAGTTTTGCTTTTATTCGTTCGAAAGGCGATATGGCACTATTCGGTGGGTATACTACTAACGACATGAAAAGAAAATTAGGTGTGCCAAACAATAGGCCACTAGCCGACTTTTTACCTACACTTACCATTAAAGCCAAAGACTTTGCTACCGAACTTACAAGCCACAATGTAATGGACCGCGAATTAAAAGGAGAAAGTGAAATAACCAAAGAACACGTTGAAAACAATATTGCAGTAAGAAGAATGCTTGCAGAAAGAGGAGTGCAACCGGAACAACTTCCTCCTGCTGAAGATCTTGGAAAGGTAAAACGTCGATTGGATAAAGCTGAAAAGAAAATCGTTAAAGACTTGAAAAAAGGAAAAAGAAAATAATCTTTTATAGCCCGCCCAAATGGGATTCCCCGCCCGTTTGGCGTAGTCTCCGACTACGTCCTTGTGGTTGTCGATCTCCAGATCGATGAAATACAATACCCACTGGCGCAAGCGTTCCTCAGGGCCGCTACTGCCTCACACGGATCGGCCGCTCCGTTACCTGCCGAAACATGAACCACCCTTATCTTTGCCCCGAAAATCCCAGTATAGGAATGAACATCAAGACCCTTCTTCTACCCGCCTGCCTCTATCTTGCTCTTGCATTCGCCTCCTGTGGCAGCAACACCGGTAGCAGCAATAACGGTACAGCTACATCAGCCACTACCACAGATACCACAGGCCGGTCGCAGGGCGCCTGGTATCGCCACTACGAGGGCACCATCGCCGGCCAGCCCGTCTCGGCCGATATCTATCACACACAGCAACATATCCATGGTACCTATGCCTACCACCGGCAAGATATTCCGCTGGCCCTCTTCCAGCAGCACGACTCCTCTCGTGGCGACCGCATATTCCTTTACGAGAGCGTCCTCACCGACCGCAACGAGAACGACGACCCCACCGGCGATCACTGGGTCATATCCTTCACCGGCAATGCTATCACCGGCAAATGGATAAGCCGCGATGGCAAGAAGAACTACGATATACAGCTCAGGGAAACATACGATGGCGCCTATCGCTTCGCGCTCCTCCAGCACACCGACTCCACCATCATCACCCTCAAAAGCAAACCCCATACTGCCATATCCTCTTACGATCTCTCTATACCTGCCTCCGGCAACAGTGCTGCCGATAATGCTTTCCTTACCGAATGCATCCTCAAAAAGCAGGGCTGCAACGCTGCCGATCTGCGCTCCTGTCTCAAAGACCGTGATGCAGCTTATTTCAAAGAATACATGGCCGACTTCGACTCCTCTGCCATCGACGATGATATGACCTTCGAGCTCGACCACGAACGTTCTGTCGCCTCCCGCGTGGTATATAGCCGCAGTGGCGTGGTAGTATTGTGCTACAGCCACTATGCGTTCTCCGGTGGCGCGCACGGCATGGGCTACGATACCTATCTGTGCATCGATGTACCTGGCAAAAAAGTATTCGCTCTGCCTGATGTGCTTCAGGCCGATACTCCTGTCCTCCTCTCCCTTATCGAGGCCGAGGTACGCAGGCAGTTCCGCATACCACAGGGGCAGCCCCTCATAGAGCGCCTCGCTACCGAAAGCATCACCACGCTTCCCCACGAGTTCTCCTTTACCTCTACCGGCATCATTTTTCACTATGCCCCCTACGATATAGCCAGCTATGCCGATGGCGAGGTAGACCTTTTTATATCCTTCACCAAGCTGCGCAGCTTGTTGCTGCCTGCCTTTGTAAAGCGCATGAACATACAGTGATAGTTGCTGCAAATGGCGTTATACATTAATTTTATGCCGCAAAACACGCCTATTCCCGTAATTATTTTTATTTTTGATGTTCTCTATTAGTTAATAATAGCGATACCGGTACCGCAGCTACCTGCAATTGCCACACTCTATTGCACATTTTGCACCATATACCCTGTTACGCAAAGACACTTTTGTGAACACTCAAAACACTCAGCATATGCAGCACCCCGAAGGTTATGTAAGCCACGAAATAGAACACGGCATTGCCACCATCGAGTTCTTCCACCCATCCAGCAATGCACTGCCTGCGGCCATTCTTGCCGACCTGGCAAAGACCATCAACGACATCGGTATCGACAATCGTGTGAAGGTCATCATACTGCGTAGCGCAGGTGATGGTGCGTTCTGCGCAGGTGCTTCTTTCGATGAGCTTATGGCCATCACCAACGAGGCCGAGGGCAAAAAATTCTTCAGTGGTTTCGCACATGTCATCAATGCCATGCGCAAATGCCACAAGCTCATCATAGGCCGCGTGCAGGGCAAGGCCGTAGGCGGTGGTGTAGGCATCATAGCCGCTACAGACTACGCCATAGCCACAGACAATGCCTCAGTGAAACTGAGCGAGCTGGCAGTAGGTATAGGCCCCTTCGTGGTAGGCCCCGCAGTAGAGCGCAAAATAGGCGTATCGGGCCTTTCGCAACTGGCCATAGATGCCACAGGCTGGCGCTCGGCAGAGTGGGCAAAACGCCACGGCCTCTATAGCGAGATACACAGCAATACACAGGAGCTGGACGATGCCGTTGCCAGCCTTGCAGAGCAGTTGTCGCACAGCAGCCCACAGGCTATGGCCCAGCTCAAAAAGATATTCTGGCATGGCACCGAGAATTGGGATACGCTACTTTCTGAGCGTGCCGCCATCAGCGGTCACCTCGTCCTCAGCGATTTCACCCGCAATGCCATCAGCAAGTTCAAGTCCAAGTCGGCCAAATAAGACCACAACCTTACATACAGAAGGGCGCCCTGCAACTATGCATGGCGCCCTTTATATTTCATTTCATTACCCCCGACCTCAACACCCTTTCACTCCTTGCCCTCACGCTTCGCTTCACACTCATTTTGGCTCTTCGCGCTCATCATACTGCGTCTCCTTTTCCAAGGTCCTGGTCGGTATGGGTCTTCATCTTTGGCAGCTCGCGTGCCTCACGCTTGAAAACGAATACCGCCGTCTTGCGCACCGTCACTCCACGTCCGCATTTACGGGCATATACATCGGTGAATTCAGCGCCGAAGTATACTATCAGCGCCGAATAGTATATCCATGATAACAGTATGATGAGCGATGCCGCAGCGCCATAGGCCGTTATCAGGCGCGAGCTGGTGAGGTACCACGTTATCAGGAATTTCCCCACCATAAAAAGCACACCTGTGAACGAAGCGCCCACCAGTATGTCCTTCCAGTGTATATTGGCATCGGGCAGCACCTTGAATACCACCGCGAAAAGAAACGTCACTATAACGAACAGCAATGCCGTGTTCAGCCCCGTTATCAGCACCAGGTCCACACCTCCCAGGTATTGTTGCAGGTAGTGAAAATGATGCAGCTGCGCTATTATGGCATCTACTGCCACGTTCAGTATCAGTGTGGCTATCATCAGTACCCCCATACCTGCTATGAACACCAGCGCCAGCAGGCGGTCGGTTATCATTTTCAGCCACCCTCTCTTCGGCCGCGCCCTCACCGACCACATATAGTTGATAGAGCTTTTTATCTCCGTGAATATGCTGGTGGCGCTGAATACGAATACCACTACACCTATCACCCCGAACAGTGTATTGCTGTTGCTGCTGCTTATACCTTTCAGCATGGCCTCTAGCTGCATGGCCGTATCCTTGCCTGCAAAGGTGCTCACCTGCTCCAGCACTTTGCCTTCAGCATCCTTGGTCTTGTAAAAAAAGGTGATGATGTGTATGATCACCAGCAGCAGCGGCGCTATAGAGAACAGCGTGAAATAGGCCAGCGATGCGCTCAGTTTCGTTGCATGGTCGTCGCCGAATTCGGTGATCGTCTCATCTATCAGCTCCCAGAAAGTGCGCAGCTTTGCCTTCATATGCGGCCGCATTTACGGCGCCTCAAAAGTAGGCAAGAGATCCCATATTACCACCGCAGCTCGGGGTCGCTGTCATCGGCCTGCTGCCTGAAGTGCATACGGGTCAGCACCTTTGCCCGCTGCCGCTCATACACCAGCCTGGCCACCTTCATGGCCACATCGTCGGTACCGGCTACGGCATTCAGCTTTTTCTCGGGTATATCCAGCCTGTACATCAGGCGGTAAAATGGCTCCTGGCCCTGCTGCACTACCTCGGCTATCTTCCCGGCTATTCTTTGCAGCAGTTCATCCTCCGTGAGGGTGACCGGCACCGTCATGCCCAGCTCTGCCGATACCGCCATTGCGGTGTCCTTAAGTACATCTTCTGTCATAATGAAAGGGTCTTTGCCATATAAAGTTATGCCATCTTTCATTAAGACATGGCAAAACCCCTTGGCGTTGACCACTGCATAAAAACAAATATGGCGGCCGCTCTTTGTGCGACCGCCATATCATGTACTTTATCTTAAAGGTCAGAGACCGTACGGCTTACTTTATTACTGTAAGCTTGTCAGCCCTTCTGCCGCTTGCAGTAGTTATAGTAACTATGTAGTTACCAGAAGCAAGGTCAGCAGTAGAGATCTTCACGCTCTGTGTGCCCAGGCCCATTTCTTTGTCAGAAACAACGCTCAGTACTTTACCGGTATAGTCCATAACGGCTACCTGAACCCTGCCAGACTCTACCAGGCTGAAGCTCAATGTAGCTTCGCTGCTTGTAGGGTTAGGATACAGGGCTATGTTCTCTATCTTGTCTGTAGTAGGTATCAGCGTAGTAGATGATGTACCGCGCTTGCCCCACAGAGACTGCAGTATAGAACCTGTAGCATTGTCCTGTACGAAAGCTACTACTTCGCTCAGGTTGTATGGGTTGTTCCAGAATTTGAAGCTGTTCTGTGTAGGATAGCTGCCAGAGCCCAGCATGTAGTGGCCATGAGTGAAGGCCTTATCTACCTGTGTGAATGTCTGTGTAGTACCATCTGTCCATGAAGATACGGTAGTACCGTTGCCATCAGGCAGCATCTGGCGCATGATGTGGTAGTAGTTCAGCTGGCCGGTAGTATTGGTAGTATTGGTATAGAAGCTGTCCATTACTACTATATGCACTCTGTAGCTACCTGTTTTGGTGAAGTGTGGAGTAACGTTCAGTGTCACACCCAGCTTCTTGGTCACAGTATCCACAGTATATGTCATAGACATATCCATGAAAGAAGCATTGGCTTTAGATGCCATCATTTCTGCAGTAAGGGCAGAAGAAGTACCGGCAGCTGTGCTGCTAGCGCCGTTCACAAAGTGTTCGGGTATGCTGTTCACACCATAGTAGCTCCTTCGCTTGGTACCATCGCTGTTGTAGCTGCGATCAGTGCCGGGCGAAGGCCAGTTCATCTGGTACTTTATCACGTTCACCTTGGTAGCAACAGTATTTACGGCATTGGTCACGCAAAGAGGATCATACACCTCGTTGAACGACTTACAAGGAGGACATGTAGAAGAAGAGAACTCTTCTATAAGACCCCAGCGGCCTGTAGTAGAAGAAGCCTTCACATAGTTAGATGTCATTGCAGAGTCTACGTCAGCGTTCGCTGATGAGTTCACGTCTGTGATCACCACCTTCAGCGCATTGGAGCCTGCTGCAGAGCCTGCTATCGGCAGGGCGAAGGTGAGCTTCTGATAAGCATATGGCGCTATGCTAAGGCTGCTGAAGGTCTCAGGAGCACCTACTGGTACACCATTGATGGTGTACTTCGCTTTCAGAGAAGTAATGGCAACACCTGTGTTCTGTACCCAGAAAGATACTGTCTGGCCATCCGAAGATATACCATCCTGTACGCTGTTATAGTCTACGGCAGCTACAGCAGCTGTGCTGGCTGTCAGGTTTATTGCCTGTATGTTGTCCACTGCCAGGCCTATCATGTGGTCATTATCGTCAGAGTATACGAAACCTACCATCACGTTAGTGCCTGTGCCCAGAGATGACAGGCTCACATGGCCCTTTGACCACAGACCGTCAAAGCCATCGCCCGCTAGGTCCTGCAGTACGGTCCATGTTGCGCCGCCGTCGGTAGAGCCTATTACTTTACCTTCTTCTACTACCGAAGCGCTTCTTGCAGCGTTGTAGAAGTAGAAGTCGAAGTTCAGCCATGCAGCCGTTGAACCGGCAAGGCTGAACACTGGCGATTTCAGTGTATCGTGCAGGTTAGAGATAGGAGCAGATACGGTACCAGAGTCGTTCCAGTCATCCACCAGGGCTATCTGGCCGGGATGCGCCGCGGGTGTAGCGCCAGTAGCGCCGGCCCAACCGGTAGTAGTGGGCGATCCGAATGTAGCTGTCTTCCAGCCCGGAACGCCTGTAGAACCCTGCATCCAGCCCGTCGGAAGAGTAGGGATCGTCGTCGGGGTCTCGAAGTCCTGCGTAAAGATGACCTGCGATTTCGCTGTAGGAGCGAATGCAAGAACGGCCAATCCCAGTCCAAGTACAAGTTTTTTCATTTTTTGCTTTTTTTTAAAAATTGTTACGAAGAGGATCTATTGAATTTATAAAATTATGGGTAAAACAGCATATGAACAAAATTTTATTTTTACTCCGGCTGCACTCATTTTCATGCATATAACATATACATACACATATACGATACGGTACAACAGGTGTCTATACCCATATGAAAATATCGTGCCAAAGATGTGTTAAAGCACCCCGGCACGATAAATATTTTGAGAACGGTCAGCTATTCTATGCTATAGCTCACACTGCCGTCCTTTTCGTCCTTCAGTTGTATGCCTGCCTCGGCCAGCCGGTTGCGTATCTGGTCGCTGGTGGCAAAGTCCTTGCGCTTTTTGGCATCCTTCCGTATCTCTATCAGCAGGGCCAGCACTTCGTCCAGCTTATTGCTCTGCTGCACCTGCAGGGCCTGCATGCCCAGTATGTCCTCCAGGTAGGTCCTGAAGGTGCTCTTTAGGGTATCAAAGGCATCCGCACCTATCGCATTGGCAGCTACCTGCCCACCCTTCATACCGTTTATGGTCGATGACAGGTCGAACAGGTTGGCTATCACCTTGGCCGTGTTCAGGTCATCGTTCATGTATTCGCTGCACTGGCCGCATTGTTCCAGCACTTGCTGGTGCAGCCCGGCATTGGCAGCTTCGTTATTGCCGGGGTGCTGCAGCTTCTGCAATACCTCGTATGCTTCCCACAGCCTGCGGAAGGCACGCTCTGCGGCCTGCAGGGCCTCATTGCTGAAGTCCAGCGTGCTGCGGTAGTGTGTCTGCAATATATAGAAGCGTACCACCATCGGGTGATAGGCCTGCGCCAGCAACGGATGCCCCCCGCTGAACAGTTCGCTCAGCTTTATCACATTGTTGTAGCTCTTGCCCATCTTCTTGCCGTTGATGGTTATCATATTATTGTGCATCCAGTAGCGCACCGGCGCATGGCCGTGGGATATGGTGCTCTGCGCTATCTCGCTCTCGTGATGGGGAAACTGCAGGTCCATGCCGCCGCCATGTATATCAAAGGTCTCGCCCAGGTATTTGCTGCTCATGGCGCTGCACTCTATGTGCCACCCCGGGAAGCCCTCGCCCCATGGGCTCTTCCACCGCATTATATGTTCCGGCGGTGCGTTCTTCCACAGGGCAAAGTCGGCCTTATTGCGTTTCTCGTCCTGCCCGTCCAGCTCGCGTGTGGTCTCCAGCTGGTCTTCCAATACCCTGCCCGATAGTTTTCCGTATGGATAGTTATCGGCATATTTCTTCACATCGAAGTACACCGATCCGTTCACCTCGTAGGCATAGCCCTTGGCTATTATGTCTTCTATCATGCCTATCTGCTCCACTATATGGCCAGTGGCCGTCGGCTCTATCGATGGCTCATCGCAGTTGAACAGGCGCATACCGTGGTGGAACATCGATGTGTACTTATGCACCATCTCCATAGGCTCCAGCTTTTCCAGCCGGGCCTTTTCGCTCACCTTGTCCTGCGCCTCGCGGCCCTCTTCCTCAAAGTGGCCTGCATCGGTTATGTTGCGCACATAGCGCACCTTATAGCCCAGGTGGCGCAGGTAGCGCTGCACCACATCGAAGGTGATATAGGGGCGCGCATGGCCCATATGCGATTCGCCCGATACCGTAGGGCCGCACACATACAGCCCCGCATGACCGGGAGTAATGGACTCGAAACGTTCTTTCTGGCGTGTATAGGAGTTGTATATATGGAACTCGGACATAGTAATGCTATATGCGGCGGCATCCGCCACCTATTTATACAAAAATAGCGAATAAGTGACCTCTACCTCAGAGATACATTGCAAAAGGTCGCTTTTTCTTGTTTCGATATATAGATCGACCACTACCCTTTTTATCATAGTGGTCTTTCAAGGTACGGCGACCCGACCTCATCTCCCCGGACGGGAGGGGCTGAACACATACCGTATTTGAAACTATTGGTCAAAGTATTTGGTGAACCATGGCGGGTTGCTTGCCGGGTGCAGCAGCATATCCCTGTCTGCCGGGGCCAGTTTGCCCTTTACCGCCCTTACGGTTATCTCTGTGCTCTGCACAGTGCGTGTCACATCCGTAAAGCCGTTATCCTCCAGCATCTTCTTCACATAGCTGTAGTCCAGCCTGCGGTTCAGCAGGGGCGAGTATATATCGTGGTTCTGGTGCAGCTTGGTGCGGTCGCCATTGGCCTTCTCTATCAGGAATTTCTCCTTCTCGGCAAATGACGGCAGGGTATTATAGTACACCCTGTTCTTGAACAGGTTTATATCCTCCTCATACGATACCGACTCCCTGCCATACAGGTACAGGTGTATGAAGCCGCCCTCTTTCACCAGGTCCATCACCTGCCTGAAGGCCGTATTGAAGCTGCCGCAGTGGTGCAGCACACCCCACGACCATACCATATCGTACTTCTTGCCCGCAGGTATATGCTTGTACAGCTCTTCCAGCGGTGTCTGTATGAATTCTTTTTTTACCGGTATACCTTCCAACGCCTCCCTCGTGGCCTCCAGTGCCGATGTGTTTATGTCCACCGCCGTCACATTGGCGCCCAGCTTGGCCAGGCCATAAGACCACCTGCCACCGCCGCTGCCGCAGTCTATCACATCCTTACCTGCGAACCACTCTTTCTTTATCAGCGTCTCATGCTCGCTTATTATTTTGGTCACATTTTCCTTGAACCACTTATCACTCAGCATGGCCTCGCCATCCTTCAGGTCGCTCCACTGAAAGCTGAACGCCCCCACCGTCTGCGATGCCGAGAACGATAAAGTGCTGTCCAGGTCGTGTACCTGGTCATACAGCAGCTTGTACAGGGCGTCTATCTCCCTTTTTTGCTTTTCCAGCCTTATGTCATACGATCTCAGTATGGGAGATAATATCTTCTTTATTAATTGTTTCATGATATGCTTTGCGAACAGGGGTATGTCCGAACGGCCCCAAAAGTAACAAAAAACCCGTTCATCATATGACGGGCACATGTTCTGTGGGTATTTCAACTTTTCGCTAATGACACCCGCGCGACAGCGCGGACATTGGATCTCCCTCTCCCTCGGAGAGGGCTGGGGTGAGGCTGAAAATGCGGCGATATGAAATGCATTACATCTCAGCTGCGCCTATCAGTTCGGCAGATCGCGGAAGTCCCTGCGGCGCACTAGCTTCAGGTCCTGCAGCACGGTCGATTTCACATTCAGCGTAAAGTTGAAGCTCTTCCTGGGCCCGAATGGGAAGGCGAAGAAGTGCATCTGCCAGCAGTGCAGGTCGCGGTACAGGTCTATCGATGTCAGGGTCAGTTCCTTCAGGTCGAAGTTGTAACCGCTGCTTATGGCCAGTTTCCACCGCTCGGTTATCCGCAGCTCACTGTTGAAGGTGAACGAATGGCTTATCGTCACCGTATCATCGTACGAGTAGGGCGAATATCTCGAATCCGCGCTCAGGGTATAGTTTATGTTGAAGCTCCAGGGTATGTTGAAGTCCACATACTCCATATACCCGGCATTGCGCATCACGCGGGCATACTCTTGGCTATTGGTAGGGCTGTTGGCGCCTCCCTTCGGTTTGGAGTGGAAGTTGGTGCCCAGAGACATGTTCGCCGTCCTGAAACGCCCTATACCCGTGCCCTGCTCCAGGTTGGTGGTCTGTAGTATGCGGCCCGTGCCCTTGTCTATGGCATAGGGGCTGTACACTGCCGCGGCCGATATGTTCACCTTGTCCAGCACATTGGTACGGAAGTTCACGCCCAGGTCGCTCCAGCGGAACGAGTCCGCAGCAGCATTGTACGCACCTGCTACGCTCAATCCGTCTATCAGTGTCACGTTCTTATAGCCACTTGCCGTATCCTTTGCCGACCGCACCTTTATCTGCAGGTTGTTGTTCAGCCCAAAGCCCACGCTAGCGGCCTTGCCCACAGGCGGCAGCCCCACCACCGACCCCTGGTAGGGCGATAGTATATCTCTGCGTTGGCTCGTGTCCAGCCGCGCATCATAGTAGTAGTTGAAGGGTGCATCCGCAAAATCCGGCCGATAGGTAAAGCCCGCATTGGGGGTCAGCACATGGCGTATACCCCTTAGCGCCCCGTGGCGAAACATCTTCATACCGTATATACGGGTAGAGAAATTGACACCTGCATTGAAGTCGCGCGCGGCAAAGAAGCCCGTGCTGCGCGTACTGTCTATACGCATGGTAGCATCATTGAAGCCGCGTATCAGCCGGTTAGAGTACCAGTATTCATTATAGTTCACGCTGAACGACATGTTCACATACCTGGCCACGGTATACGATGCGCTCACGGGTATCGAGTGCCTTATACCGTTCTGAAAGCTGCTCAGTGCCAGTGTTGCCAGGTTGAAGGTGCTGTCGTAGAATGTGGTCTGGTTCCGCACATCGGCGCTATAGCTGGCCGTTATCTTGTCATACCAGTGGTCGCCCACGGCATTCTTGTTCTGGAAGAGGTTGAACTGGTTCACGAAAAAGTTCATGGCCGGCAGGGTCACGCTTATCTCCTTGGTGCCTGTGTTCTGATTGTGCAGGGCGCTTATCGTCAGCCCGAAGGGGCGGTTCTGCCAGTTCTTCGAGTATGTTATGTTCGACTGGTACTGGTTCCGCAGCACCTGGTTGGGGTCGTAGCTGTTATTGGCGTAGAAGCTCGATGTGCCCGCCTGCACCGATGCATTGAACGTTTGCCCCGGCACCGACTTCTCGTCCGATGTGTGCTGCCAGTTCACCATAAAGTCCTTGGTCACACTCGCGTTCGGCTCAAAGTCCTCTCCTGTCTTGTTATAGGCATAAGACAGGCGGAACGCCCCCCTGTAGTGGTACAGGTTGTTGTAGTTGCTGGTAGCGGCTATGGCATAGCTGCCCTTGGCATATATATTGGTCTGCGCATAGGCATCCACCTTGTCGTTCACATAAAAATAGTACCCCCCGTTCAGCAGCCCGAAGCCCCTGGCCTGCTCCATGGTATAGGTAGGCAGTATGAAGCCCGACCGCTGTTTTTGCGACGATGGGAATATGCCGAACGGCAGGTAGAGCGGCGTAGGCACCCCCTCTATCTCCAGGTTCGCCGATCCCGATACCACCACCCTGCCGGGTATTATCTTCTGTTTCCTCGCCCTTATCCCAAAGTGGGGCGTGTCCAGCGCGCAGGTGGTATATACGCTGTGCCACCCATATATCGTCTGGTCGGGGTTGCGTTTCACCTGTTCACTGTGTATGAAGCCCTCGCCATACTGTGTGGCGGCATTCCTCACTATCGCCCGCTTGCTCCTGAAGTTGTACTGCATGGAGTCGTAGGTGAACCGCTCACTCCCCTGCTTGAACGAAGGGCGCTCTTTGGCCGTGTCCCGTTCTGCCGCCGATGGCGCTGCCGTCACTATATTGCTGGCCTGTGTATAGCTTACCTCTCCGGCGTTCAGTTGCAGGTCCTCATAGTTCACCTGCGCCTTGCCATACAGGTAAAAGACATCATGCTCCATATCCAGCACCGCCGAGTCTCGCGATACCGTCTTTACTACCGCCGGCAGCGCATCCTTCGATATCCGTATGCCCAGCTCCCGCTCCATCGCGGCCGTCTTCGATGTATCGGCCGTGGCCGTATCTGCACGCAGGCTGTCCCCCATGGGCACGCCCTTGTTCATCTTTATGGTATCGTTGCCGGTGCTTGTGGTATCTGCCACAGGCCTCACCTGGGCAATGGCCGCATCTGGATATCCACAATTTGTTATAAAGAATATAAAAATTACTGACACCCAAGCCGCGAAGCGATGCATTGATCGAGAAATTGGAATAAATTTACCGCTAAGGCTCATGAGCGTGGCAAAATTAATTATTTGACGGCGACGTTATGTGGGTATGCTTCTAAATCTTTTGTAAAACCGGTCATGCGCGTAAAAGCCATATTCATCATATTGCTGGCATTAGCCCCCCTACCCCTGCTGGCAAAAGCGAAAAAAGTGACGAAAATAGTCCTCGATGCCGGTCACGGAGGTAAGGACCATGGCGCACAGGGGGCTATATCTTACGAAAAAGACATTACCCTTGCAGTAACGCTCAAACTCGGCAAATTATTGGAGGATAGTATGCGGAACATAGATGTCATCTATACCCGCACCGAAGATGCCTACCCTACCCTGGTAGAGCGCCACGAGATAGCCAATAAGGCCAATGCCGACCTGTTCATATCCATACACGTCAATTCTACACCCTATACCTACACCCGCACCCTGCAGGGCTACAAGACCATAAAGCGCAAGGGCAAGACCGTGCGCCAGCCCATATACAAATCGGTGCGCCACCATACCACCAAGCGCAGCGGCGTAGAGACCTATGTGATGGGGCTGCACCGCGCCGGCCAGCAGAAAGAGGCCATAGGCGAATATGCCGACAATGTGAGCGAGGAACCCGGCCTGCTCAACGAGAACGACCCACAAACGGCCATTATCGTGGCCCAGTATGCCAAGGCCTTCCTGGGCAAAAGCGTCACATTCGCCTCTCAGGTACAGGCGCAAATGAAGCGCACAGGCCGCGAAGACCTGGGTGTAAAGCAGATGGGCCTGGAGGTACTGGCAGGCAGTGCCATGCCGGGTGTACTTATAGAGATTGGCTTCATTACCAATGTAGATGAGGAAGCATACCTCAACTCAGAGCGGGGCCAATACGAGATAGCCGCGGCCATTTACAAGGCCATAAGGGCATATAAGGCCGACGTAGAGAAATAAACACCGCCCTCTTACCGCCCGCATTTTGATTTATTTGCCTATTTACTTATTTTTGAATTTGCTAACAAAATCCATACCGATGGCATCTACGCTTAAAACCATTTTTATATCCTCTATAGCCACTATCGCGGCATTCGGCGCCGTTGTATATTCATCGTGCAACAGGGACAAATGCAAGTCCATAGTGTGTGCCAATGGCGGCGTATGCAACGATGGTAGCTGCACCTGCCCATCGGGCTACGAAGGCACCAACTGCGAAAAGGTGAGCAGGGATAAATTCCTGGGCAACTGGCATGTGCTGGAAAAAGGCAGCATCACCCTTGCTGCCCAGTACCCCATCAGCATAGAGCCTACCACCAATCTTACCGATGTTGTCATCAAGAATTTTTACAACTACTTCAAGACCCCCATCAAGGCCACCATCATCGGCGGCGACTCTATAGTCATCCCCAACCAGCAGTACGAGGGCAAAGTGCTCTTCGGCATAGGCCACATATATTCCAATGTTACCTACGGCCAGTACGGCGCTATAGAAATGAGGTACGAGATCATAGACACCGCTACTCAACGCGTCAACGACTTCGGCTACAACGAGGCCGTAGACCACTCCGACCCCTCTCAGTGGAACAAATAAGTTCATCATTTCCCACTACCATATTTCACGCCCCTGCACATGCAGGGGCGTTCTTTTTTAGTAATGCGGGCCATCGCGAAGCTGTACTGTTGCCATAGGTCGTACCTACGGCAACAGTTACCACTGACGCGGGTCTGGGGCATAGCCCTGTGCGATGCCGACCCGTGCCACACAAAAATGGACCGATCTGCGATCGGGGTGACACGCAATTTGCCATAGGTCGCCACTGGCGCGGGTCTGGGGCATAGCCCCGTGCGATAGCCGACCCGTGCCACGCAAAAATGAACCGATCTGCGATCGGGGTGACACGCAATTCGTCATAGGTCGCCACTGGCGTGGTCTGGGGCATAGCCCTGTGCGATAGCCGATCCGTGCCACACAAAAATGAACCGATCTGCGATCGGGGTGACACGCAGTTTGCCATAGGTCGCCACTGGCGCGGGTCTGGCGCATAGCCCTGTGCGATAGCCGACCCGTGCCACACAAAAATGAACCGATCTGCGATCGGGGTGACACGCAGTTTGCCATAGGTCGCAGCCTTGTGCATAGCCACGGGCGGGCGGTGACGACCTCGCGAAATAGAGGTACATTTGCCTTACCATAGAACTAACGACCAACGAATCATGTCCGCACATAAGATGATCATTGCTATAGACGGCTATTCTTCCTGCGGGAAAAGCACTCTTGCCAAAGAACTTGCCGCCAGGCTGGGCTACAACTATATCGATAGTGGCGCCATGTACCGCGCCATTACGCTATACTTCCTGCGCAATGCCATAGACCTCGGCGATCACAATGAGGTACTGGATGCCCTCTCGCAGATATCCCTCTCTTTCGTGTTCAACGAGCATCGCAATGCTTCCGATATCTACCTCAACGACGAGAATGCCGAGCCCTTCATCCGTGATATGATAGTGTCCGAAAAGGTGAGCGAGGTCGCAGCCATACGCGAGGTACGCTCCTTTGCCGTAGCACAGCAGAAACGCATGGGCCGCAAAAAAAGCATAGTGATGGACGGCCGCGATATAGGCACTGCCGTCTTCCCCGATGCCGAGCTGAAGCTCTTTATGACCGCCGATCCCGAAGTGCGTGTCATACGCCGCTTCAAAGAGCTATATGCCACCAACCCCAACATCACCCTCGAAGAAGTGCGCGACAATCTCCAGCTACGCGATCATATCGACTCTACCCGCGAGGAAAGCCCCCTGCGCCGCGCCGACGATGCCGTTATTCTCGACAACAGCAACCTCTCCCGCGAAGAACAGTTGAAGCTCGTCCTGGAAATGGTAAAGGACCGCACCAAGGCTTTCAGCGTAAAGTGATGCGGTCCGGAACATCTAAGTAAGCCTCCGGAATACGAGGCAAGGGTCCTAAATACATTCACCATTACAACCCTTTAGCCCCACCGGGGCAAACATATTATCAAACTAGAATTTGCGGGACATGGTAGCCCCTAATGAGTAGGGCCGGAAAAATGTCATACCGATAGAACATTAAAATTCGTCATTAAAAAAGTGTCGGATAACATCTCCCTCTCCTTTGGAGAGGGCCGGGGGTGAGGCTTGGTGCATGTATTTTCAGGTGCCTTTCTTTTTAATTCGATCTCCCCCTACCGGTACTAGCTTCCCCAAAACAAAAGCGGCCACCGGAAGGTGGCCGCTTTATTATCTATCACTAAGTTGTGCTTAGTCTACGCTCAGCCTCATAACGGCACGCCTGTTCTCGGCCCTGCCCTCATCGGTAGCATTGCTTGCGGTAGGATCGCTCTCACCATGAGCCACGATCTTTATCCTCTTCGGATCCGCGCCCATCTTCACCAGCTTGCTCTTCACGGCCTGTGCACGCTTACGCGACAGCTCCTTGTTGTAAGCAGCCCTACCCCTCGAGTCAGCATGACCATGTATCACTATGATACCCTGTGCATCGTTGCCCAGTGTCTTCACAGCGGTCTCCAGTACCGGCACAGATGCCTCATGCACCACTGTCTTATTGGTCTCGAACAGTATCGGTGTGCTCAGCGGTATGTCTACCGGTGGCGGCGGTGGCGGCGGGCAACCATTGTTGGTAGCAGGGCCGGGCACCTCAGGACACTGGTCCTCATTATCGGGCAGGCCATCACCATCCGTATCGGGGCAGCCTTTGTACTGCGCCAGGCCCGGCTTGTCAGGGCATACGTCATACTTGTCGGCTATACCATCGCCATCCCTGTCAGGGCAACCCCTCAAGCTGGCAGGACCCGCCTGGTAAGGACATTCATCGTTCTTGTCAGGTATACCGTCATTATCGCTGTCAGGACAACCATTGAATTTACGCAGGCCCGGTACGGTACGGCAGGAGTCCTCAGAATCCTGTACGCTATCCTTATCGGTATCGGGGCAACCCTGGAACATGGCCACACCCCATACATCAGGACACTTGTCCTTCCTGTCCACTATGCCATCCCCATCAGTATCCTTAGGTTTGCCGAAGAGGAATCGTACACCTGCAACACCGCCGAACGACTGCACCGATGCCGATGTTGCGTTCCTCAGGCTCGAGTTGTACTGGCCGCTTGTACTCATCAGCACATAATTGGCCTGGTTCTCGTTCTTGAACGACTGGTAAGTATAGTACAGGCCGAAGTTCAGCGCTACATGGTCGGACAGGTATACGCTCAGCGATGGCTGCAGCAGCAGGCCTACCGATACTGTCTTGTAAGAAGCCTCGTCCTTCACAGTGGCAGGGCGCTGGCCCAGGCCCACGTTGAAACCCGCATCCCTGTTCTGCTGGAACCACTGGTTCACATTACCGCCCGGTGTCTTGGACAGGTAATAGTCCTTCAGTATCAGGTAAGAGGTGGGCGACGGCGTGTTCGATGCATCGTACACTGTAGGGCTACCATCAGAGCCGGAACCCGAGAATTTGTACACTGCTTCATAGTCGAAGGTGCCTGTGTTCTCGGTAGTGGTCTTCATGCCTATGTTGAACATAGGGCCGGCATCCATTGTAAAGCCCAGCGTCTTCGAGAAGCGCGTCTTGTACTTCAGCAACAGGGGTATGTTCATATTGCTGATCTTCGCCGTCTCCTTCACATCATTACCGGTTATTATCTGGCGGTAGATGCGGCCTTTGCTGTCCTCTGCCTGGTACTCCACATGGTAGTTGTCCAGGGAGAAGGTACCCTTCTGGCTGAAGTATGCGAAGCCTGCGCCTACGCCCCAATGGCGCTTAGGACCAAAGAAGTAGCCCAGTTGCGCATTGAAGCCCAGCGAAGAGCCCTTATCGAACTTCAGTACGCCTGTATTCATGTTCACCCCGTTCATGTAACCCGCTATAGAGGTAGCAGTGGTCACATCCTGGGTCATCAGTCCGCCCATGAAGTTCAGGTCTATCACCCACGGCGACAGCAGGCTGTCGGGGGTATATTTCTTTTTATCCGGTGTCGGAGTAGTGGAGCTTCCCGTTGTCTGGGCGCTCGCAGATATTGCCGTTGCGGCCGCGATGGATAAGAAAAGTATTCTTTTCATCTAATGGATTTTAAGCGTTGATAGAAATTAATTCTTCACGAATTTAGCTGCACCTACTTTCACACCACCCAGGTAGCAATCGATCATGTACACACCTGCCGGCAGGCTGGCTATGTTCATGCTCACTTTGCGGGTGTCAGCATCTACCTTGTTTATAACTTGTCCCAGCATATTGGTCAGTTCTACATTCATCGTACCCTCCATCTCTGTGGTCACTTCCACGCTCACGTTATCGTTAGCAGGGTTGGGGAATACGCGCATTATAGTAGCGCCCTCACCGGCATTGCCACCATACCTTGGCGTATTATCGCCCGGGGCATTATAGTATGCCTTCTTTATGCAATCTCCCTTCTTCACCATCACCCAGTAGTGGCGGGTCCAGTTGGGGGTGCTGTTGAAGTAGCTCTGGCTGGTCTCTCCTGCATACATGGTAGAGTCTAGCGTGGTAGAGTCGTCGCTACCCCACTGGAAGCCGTCCACATCGTTCAGCAGGCATATGAATGCGCCATTGGTGTATATCACCTTTGGTGTAGCTATAGAGTCGGTACCTACGTTCACTGTATAAGTGGCCACACCCTGGCAGCCTGTAGCGCCTATAGATGATGTAAGTGTCACGGTAGCAGTACCTGCGCTCTTGAAGTGTACCAGGCTATACTGCTTGTCAGCGCCTACAGCGTATACTTCTGCATTGGTCGCGCTCCATATATAGGTATTGCCGAATGCAGGCGGATTAGGTGCGCCGAAGTTCACGAACAGTGAAGAACCGCAAAGCGATGAAGAAGCCGGCTTGGTAGTTATAGAAGGTGCTGCTGCTGCAGGCCTTACTTTCACGCGCAGGTCGTAGCGTTTAGAGCAGGTACCACCTACTGTCACAGTATATACATATACCACGTCTATATTGCCGGTAGTGCTGTTTATAAGAGTTTCATTGATGCCATTGGTACCTGATGCTGTAGCTGGGCTTATGTTCAGTACCGACGGGCGGTTCCATGCATAGGTCACAGGTGGTATCAGGTTGGTGGTAGGCGTGTATACATATGGCATACCCGAGCATGCGCTATCCGTAAGCGTAGACGACATTTTTGGTGTCGGGCGTACGGTCACCCTTACGTCCTGAGTGCGAGAGCAGCCATTGGCAGAGAGCGTGAAGGTATAGGGCACATCTACATTGGTATTGGTAGTGTTCACCAGCTGGTGGTTCACTGCGCCCGATCCGGTATCTGGCAGGGCAGCTATACCCGGAACGAACGGACGCGACCAGTGGAAATAAGTACCCAGTGTAGCGCTCGTAGGTACGAACACGAACGAAGAGCTGTCGCATATGGTCGATGTCAGCGGTGTGTTCGTCAGCACAGGGCGTGGGTTCACCGTTACCGATACGTTCTCTGCGTTAGAGCAGCCGTCTATGGTAGTAGTGAAAACATAGGTCACTGCTACAGGGAAGGTAGCGGTGTTCCTCAGCCTTTCGTTGGGGTTGCCGGTGCCGGTAGCAGCAGGGTTGCTGATGTTGGCCACCGCCGCGCGAGACCATGCGAAGGTAGCGCCCACCGTATTGCTCGCCGGGTCATAGTCGAATATAGAGCTGTCGCATATAGCGGCAGGTGTAAGCGATGTGTTCAGGAACGGTGTGGGGTTCACCACCACGGTCACATCCTGTGTATTGCTACAGCCGTTGGCGTCCAGCGTAAAGGTGTACACCACATCTATCGGGTTGTCGGTAGTGTTGGTATGTGTCTCGTTCACTGTGTCGGGGCCCGATGCTGCGGGGCTCGATATGCCCGGTATCACTGCGCGGTCCCATGTTATGGTAGTACCTGCAGTAGCAGTGGTCGCATTATAGTCGAACACCTCATTGTTACATACCGATGGCGGCGTCAGCGAGCTCGAAAGTGTTGGTGTAGGATTCACACTCACCTGTACGGTCTGCAGGTTGCTACAGCCATTTATGCGCAGTGTGTCCACATATGTCACCAGTATCGGGTCGGTAGTGGTATTGTTCAGTACTTCGCTTATAGAGCCTGTACCGCTGCCTGTTGCAGGCGTTATACCTGCTATCGCAGGGCGGCCCCAGGAGTAGGTAACACCGGGTGTTGGGCTGTTCTGAACAAAAGTGAACAGATCGCCATCGCATATCGAACCCGTCAGCGGGGTCAGCGTGTAGCGAGGTGTAGGGTTAGCATTCACATTCAGTACCTCCACATTATCACAGCCATTGGCAGTAAGGGTGAACGTATAGGCCACATTGATCACGTCGTCCGTGGTATTGTCGAATGTTTCGCTTATGGTGTTGGTACCGCTGGCGGTAGCCGCACCGGCAAGGCCCGTAGGCAACGTGGTACGCTCCCATACGAATGTGGTACCCGCTGTAGGGCTTGTAGCCGTGTAGTTGAACACTTCATTGTCGCACACATTGCCGGTATTGTTCGTCAGCACAGGTGTGGGGAACACTACATAGGTAAATGTATCCGGCGTACCGAAGCAACCGTTCAGTTCAGGTGTCACTATTATGTTAGCGGTATCTATGTCGGTACCTATGTTCACACCTGTGAAAGACAGTATGTCGCCTGTACCATCATCGCCAAGACCTATGGTGTTAAGGTCGTTCGTCCAGTTGAACTGTGTGAAGGGCAGCGGACCGCTGAAGTTCACATCTGTGGTAGCTATGCCATTACATACCGGCGTCTGGTCGGGTGTAGCGTTCACGGTAGGTATAGGCTTCACCTCTACGTTTATAGGATGCGTGCTGGTACATATACCATTATCTATCACTAGTGTACCGGTATATGTATCCGGGTCGGCAGTAGTAGGTACTGTTATCGGGAAGGCCGATCCCGTTGTCGGGAAGGTAGCCGCCGTTACATCTGTAAAGCCCGCGGTTATAGCTGTGCCGCTCCAGTTTATGCTGTAGGTATAGGTGGCAGGCACTATATAAGATACATTGCCCGATCCATCACCCATGTTCGCGCCCTGCAGGTAGGCCGATGCAGGTACATGCATCGGATCGGTGAACGAAGAGCCGCCACCGCCGCCTGAGAATGCACCGCCGCCGCCGCCATAGTAGCCTGCGCCGCCGCCGCCTGATATACCTTCTATGCTGCCCGCACCGCCAAAGCCTTCCGAGCCATCACCGCCGGGCAGGGCTCCTGTATAGGTAGCACCTATACCACCCGCCGTCTGGTCGCCGCCTGTTGCAGGGGTCGCAGTTATATCAGAGTTCATACCGCCATCGGCGCCAGTGAAGTTGCCGCCATGGCCACCACCTACAGACATGTGCAGGGCTGTGTCATAGCCGCAGCCACCGCCGCCGCCGGCCACCGCTACGCGGTCGCTCAGCGCAGTGCCGCCCAGGCGTATATCAGATGCGCCGCCGCCAGAGCCGCCAAAGCCGGCACTAGCACCGCCGCCATTCATACCGCCCGGCACACCGCCCATCATACCGTTCTGGCCTGCGCTGCCTATATTGATGGTAAGCACATCGCCGGGGGTTACGTTCAGCGTACCTGTGGTCCTGCCGCCAAAGCCCGGTGCATGTATGCTCATCGTACTAGTGTCCACACCGCCCGATCCGCCGTTCAGCTCGAATTCTACGCTCGTCACGCCGGCAGGTACGGTATAGGTATATGGGGTAGGAGAAAAACCAAAACCCGTGCTGGTATTATACGTCAGCATTGCAGTAGTGATGCCATGACATATGGATACCAGTGGCGACACCGATATAGATGGCGCCTCCAGGTGTGTCACATGTATGCCTGTTGCAGGGCTGTCCACTACGCCGTTCACGTCGGCATATACGCAGTTATATACGCCCGGGTCGGTAACGTTCAGCGTAGCGCTGGTCTCGCTCATCAGCATACCGTCCTTGTACCACTGGTAGCCACCGGTACCACCGGTCACTGTCAGGTCCACGCTAGAACCGGGGCATATGGCCACCGGACCCGATGAGGATATGGAGCTCATATGTGTCTCCGTTACCATGCCCCTTACAGGTCCGTCGAAGGTGATGATGGACGAGCCTATATTGCCCAGTGCATCCCACATCATCCACTCGCCCATGGCGTTGCTGGTCACAAATTCGCCGCCGCCCTCATACAGGGCGCCCACTACTTCCGATGCCGGTGTAGGGGTGAATGTCAGTGTTTCCGCTACATCCAGGCCTGTGGTATCGAAACGCTCCCATGTATTGGGTGCCGTACCCGACCAGCGGTAGAAATAATGATCGTCATTGTTATACGCCAGCACCTCGTCATCGCCGGCAGGGGTCAGCCCCCTGAACGGTGTTATATCTACAGCGCCCGATGTTTTATCTATACGGTACATGGTCTCAGGGGCCAGTGTACCCGTTACCTCGCCTGTTATCCCGAACAGCGATCCGTTGGCATTGAATGCTATCGTTTTGAATACGTCAGGCATGCCTGTTCCTATCTGTGTACAGATACCCGTCTGTATATTTATAGTACCCAGCACTACGCCCGGAACGCCATCCAGCACCATCAGGCAGTAGTGGTCGCCCGTTGTAGGGTCGGTGGCCAGGCTGTTGAAACCGTTTATGGTCTCTACCGGAATGGTGGGGTGCAAACGCTTCACTATAGCGTTGTCGAACCTGTTCACTGTCCACAGAGAGTCCTGAGTAGGCGATACTCCGGCTACCACACGCGAGGTCCTGCTTACAGTAGTGACCTGCGCTTGCGATCGCAGAGAAGGCAGTAAAGACAGTGCCGCGCAGATAATGCCTGCCGCAAATGCATGTTTGGAAACACGCATACGGCCGCCCGAACGCTTGTCGGTCGTGCCGTTACTTTTGTTGCCCGTCGGTTGAAGGTAAACGTTGTGTAATTTCATATGAGAAAAGATAAACGGTGATGATAGACACAAAATATTCCGCCACAAAAATAGCGTAAGAAAGCCGTATTTAGAGCGATCGTGCCGATAAAAAATAAATTCATCTTTACTTGCATATTATTAACCTCATACACACTTCATCGTTTTGAATACATAATCGCAACGCCCTCTTTAGCTCGCCAGTACTGGCATTTTCCGCCATTTCGGCACGAATTGTCACGCCCGATCCACGAAATGGTCCTCACCGCTGGAACCATCAAGCATATATCGCATCACTACTATTAATTATCAATAAAACATTCTTTATTATTATCATGCTAGAAAATATATTATGCGTCGTTACATGTATCTGCAACATCCCCGGGTCCATACTTTGTTAAATGTACCTATATATATCAGGCCACAATAGGAAATGTATCGGAAGTTGTTACTTTTGAACAGCAATTTTAAAGCCCTATGGCATTCTGGAATAAAAAAGGGAAGACAGGCGACGCAGCCGGAGAGAAGAAAAAAAAGTCGGTGATACGGGAGTGGGCTGATGCCGCCATATTTGCCATTGTTGCCGCTACGCTCATCCGCACTTTCTTTTTCGAGGCATACACCATTCCTACAGGCTCTATGGAGGGCACCATGCTCATAAACGACTACCTGTTCGTGAGCAAGCTGGCCTATGGCCCCCGCATACCCATGACCCCGCTGGCCATACCCCTGGTACACAATACCATGCCGCTCACAGGTGGCAAGTCATATACCGAGGCCGTACAGTGGAAATACCGCCGCATACCCGGCTTCGGCAGCATAAAGCGCAACGATGTGGTGGTGTTCAACTTCCCCGCCGGCGATACCGTTGTCACCAAATACCCCGATCAGGACTATTACATGCTCTGCCGCGCCTCCGGCCGGGAGACCGTTCTTTCCAACCTGGAAGTGATAACCCGCCCGGTAGATAAGAAGGAGAACTACATAAAACGGTGCGTGGCCGTGGCCGGCGATGTCATAGAGGTAAAGGATGCCCGCATATACATAAACGGCAATGCAGCGCCCCTTTTCCCTCATTCCCGCCTCAATTACCTGGTCACTACCAACGGTAGCGCCCCGGGTGTGGAAGAGAATGTAGAGCTGGCCGAGCGTTTCAACAACAATTTTTACCGCTACAACCTCGAGAACGACCAGGTGGCCGCCGTACAAAAGGCGCCCAACGTAGTATCGGTAAAGCCGCTTATAGAGTATGGCCCCGGCGTAGCGCCATCCTCCCCTGCCGACTGGGTATTCCCCCACGATACGGTCAACTTCAAATGGAACCGCGACAATTTCGGCCCCATCAATGTACCTAAGGAGGGCGCTACCGTGCTGCTCACCCCGCAGAACATGGCCATGTACCGCCGCATCATTCGCAACTACGAGGGCAATACGCTGGAAGAGCGCGATGGCAAGGTATTCATCAATGGCAAAGAGACCACCTCCTATACCTTCAAAATGGACTACTACTGGATGATGGGCGACAACCGCCACAATTCGCTCGATTCCCGCTATTGGGGCTTCGTGCCGGTAGACCATGTGGTAGGTAAGGCATGGTTCGTATGGCTCAGCTATGGCGAAAGCGGCATACGCTGGAGGCGCCTGCTGCGCGGCATAAGCTCGCTGGAGAAATAGACCCACCCTGTATTGGATATCATCAACAATATATACTTCCCTGCTATAGCATACCTCCTCCCCTCTGGGGTGAACGTAGTGAACGAGCATAGCTCTGGTAGGGGCTTTTGATATGCATCCCGCACACCTGCGCATAGAAGACCATAGCTATGAGCTGCCCGATGAGCGGATAGCACGCTACCCCCTGCCCGAACGCGATGCATCCAAGCTGCTCATATACCGCCAGGGCCACATTACCGAAGATATATACCGCAATATAGGCAGCCACATACCCCCCGGCACCCTTATGGTGTTCAATCAGGCGCGGGTGGTACATGCGCGGCTGCAGTTCACCAAGCCTACAGGCGGTACCATAGAGGTCTTCTGCCTTGCCCCCCACCCGCAATATGCCGATGTGCAGACCGCCCTGCAGCAGCATGGCCATGTGCTGTGGGAGTGCCTGGTAGGTGGCGCTTCCAAATGGAAAGAAGGCATGGCGCTGCACATGCAGCATACCGCACCAGCATTCACCCTCACGGCCACCATAGCAGAGCGCAGGCAGGGTAGCTACATACTGCGCCTGCAGTGGAACGATGCCGCACTCACCTTTGCCGAGGTACTGCACCATATGGGCAAGGTGCCCCTCCCCCCCTACCTGCGCCGCCACGCCGAGCAGGGCGACGACAGCACCTACCAAACGGTATATGCCAAAGACGAGGGCAGCGTGGCCGCACCTACGGCCGGCCTGCACTTCACGCCACAGGTATTGGAGCAGCTATCGGCTGCCGGAGTACATTCCGCCTTCGTTACCCTGCATGTAGGTGCAGGCACCTTCATACCCGTAAAGGCCGACACCATGGCCGGCCACGATATGCATGCCGAATGGATAGAGGTGACCCGCACCACCCTGTCGCAACTGCAAGACGCACTCGGAAAGGACATAGTGGCCGTAGGCACCACATCCCTTCGCACACTGGAAACCCTGTACTGGATAGGCAACAAGCTGCTGAATAACGAACCGCTGCATCTGCACGGCATAGCCGTAGGCCAGTGGGACCCCTACGATACCGCCACACAGCACCCTACCGCTGATGCGCTGGCTGCACTGGCACAGTACATGCAGCAGCACAGCATGGAACGCCTCATCACCCGCACGCAGATACTCATAGCTCCCGGCTACACGTTCAGGGTCATCACAGGGCTGGTCACCAACTTCCACCAGCCACGCTCTACCCTGCTGCTGCTGGTATCGGCCATAGTGGGAGACGACTGGCGGCGCATATACACCCATGCGCTGCAAAACGATTACCGCTTCCTTAGCTATGGCGATGGCAGCCTGCTTTGGCTCTGATGTTCTGAAATTCAATGAACGGTCCGCTCTTAGGAGAAAAGCGAACGGCGTCTACTTCCTTGTGCCCACTTCTATAAAAAGTCTTGTGACCCTTGTGAAATATCTTCGTGCTCTTTGTGGTAAGGCTCTATTTCTTTTCACAAAAAATTACAGCCACGCATTATTTTACTATCGCATTAAACCGTAAAATTGTACAAATATCCTTACCCATGACCGATGATGTAATGGAAACGCAGGACCCTGCCACCACTCCCGATGCCACCCCATCCATAGACCTGCTGGTAAGCCAGATGGAGCGCGTCATTCGTGGCAAAAGACCGCAGATAGAGATGGTGGTGACCTGCCTGCTTGCCGGCGGACACATTCTCATGGAAGACAATCCCGGTACGGGCAAAACAGTGCTGGCACGCACACTGGCACAGTGCATCAGCGGCGGCACCCAGGATGGCCATGTGCTCTTCAAGCGCATACAGTTCACCCCCGACCTCCTGCCTATGGACCTCATAGGCACCCACATATTCGACGACCGCAACAAGGAGTTCGTTTTCAAGAAGGGCCCCCTCTTCTGTAATGTCCTACTGGCCGATGAGATAAACCGCGCCTCGCCCAAGGTACAGAGCGCCCTGCTAGAGGCCATGGCCGAGCACCAGGTGACCGTAGGCGATACTACTATGATGCTGGAGCGCCTCTTCTTCACCATAGCCACACAGAACCCTATAGAGATGGAGGGCACCTACCCGCTGCCCGCCGCCCAGCTCGATCGTTTTTTTATGAAGATCAATTTCGGCTATGTGGACGAAGAGACCGAGCTGAACATATACCGCGAATACCTCGATATCGCCCGCAACCTCGTAGAGCTCACACAGGTACTCTCTATGCAGGATATACTGGCGCTGCAGGCACAGGCCGGTGAGGTCTTTGTACATGAGGAAATAGTAAAAGCCGTTAGCAATATAGTACGCGGCACCCGCGCCCACCCCGATATCTCGTTGGGTGCATCTACGCGTAGCGGTATAGCGTTCATCAAATGCCTGCGCGCATGGGCGCTCATCAAGGGCCGCACCTTCGTCATAGAGGACGATGTGCGCGACATAACCCGTGCCGTGCTGGAACACCGCCTCATATACCGCAACAAGGAAGGCCGCCAGAAGGCCCTGGAAGGTATCATCATCAAGGAAACGGAAAGGCTTGCGAAACTGAAGTTATATGGCCGATAGCAGTGGCAAAGAAGGTACCGGGCATATGGCCGTGGCGCTCCGCCATGGCAGGGCCTTTATTTGTTCCGTCGTTTGCATATTGCTATCCTTTACCGCGCTGGCACAGAGCGGCGGTGTCCGCCGCGAGCTGCCGCCCGAGCTTATGCCCAAGCACCCCGCAGGCAAAGAGGCCCTGCGCGCCAATATAGATGCCAAACGCGCCATAGAGAACATGTACAGCGAGGATGCACTCCCCCGCTCGCGCGAGTTCAAGCGTACGGATAGTACCTACTATGTAGGCTGGATGTTCGAGGGCATTTACAAATACAATCACGCTGCCGACTTCATCGGTTTCAAGAACGCCGCTGCATCGCTCGAGAAAGCGCTTATGCTCATAGAACGCGATTACAAGCGTGCCCTCACCACCCGGTCCGATAACATAATGGTGCTGCTGCCCGCCTACAATTTCCAGATAGACTATACCATCATAGCCAATGCACTGGTACATGCCTATGGCAATATGGAGCAGCCCGAAAAGGCGGTACCCCTGCTACGCAAAGCCATCAAGTACAACTTCCAGCGCGAGTACTACCTGGATCCCTACAACATGCTTGCCTGGACGGTGCATCGCAATCGCTTCTACACTTCGCAGAAGTATTCTTTCCTCAAGAACTCTATAGACGAGAACGAGGCCCTCGCCAACCGCTACCTGGATAGCGGGATGCGCGCCATAGAAAAGAACAGGCACATCAATAGCAGCCTCTTTCCCCCGCAATACATCGATGCCGAAAAGAGCGGGATATACCATTACAAGAACATCCTGCATGCCTACAACTTCCGCATAGACTCTGCCAATTATTACTTCGAGCTTATGCGCAAGAACGGCAGGCTGCCGCATAACAACTATGCCAATTTCAAAAGCATTTGTGGCGATTTTCGCACTGCCGAGGCCGAGTACAAGACAGCGGCACAGCAGGACGGCAGCGACAAGCGCCTGCAGGAGTGGGCCTACTTCACCACCATACTGGACATATACAAGGCCAACCCCAAGAATGGCGCTGCCCTGGCACGCAATATGATAAAGACCTCGGGCTCCACACCCGGGTATGGCTGGTACAACATAGCCCTGGCGCGCACCCTTACCTACGATGGCCAGGTGGCGCAGGCCGAGCGCTATGGCAAACGCGCTGCCGAGTTCAAGGAGCTGCACATAGGCACTACTCTTGGTCAGAGCCATTATGATTTCAGCCTGCAGCTGGTAAAGCTCATGAACAAAGAGCAACTGGTACAGATGGAGAAATTCGAGAACAGCAACTGGTGGTACAATCCCAAAGTGCTGACGCGAATAACATCGAAGGTCACCGACAAATACCTGCAGCAGTTCCTTATCATCAACCAGTTCGCGCAGAACCCCGAGCGCGAGCGGGTCATCTACAAGCTCTTCTCTACCGAGAACGTAGTATCGTGGGATGAGGTCTGGTATCTCATAAAAGATTTCAGCACACGCTACTTCCTCACACGGTTCAAAAAAGAGGCTGCTACCGATAAGCGCGAGTATATCCGCAAATACTTCGAGTTCTTCACCGCAAAGCTCATGATGGAGCAGGGCAAATACAAAGAGGCCGCCCCCATGCTGCGCCGCCTGCTCAATGACCCCAATACCGATGCCGACTATGAAAAGCTCTTTACAGCGCGCCTCTACCAGGCTCTTGCCCAGTGTGCCGATGAGCTGAAGAACAACCGCGAGCGCGATGAATGGCTCTACAAGCTATACACCATATACCCGCAGCTCATACCCTTCAGCGGCATGAAGGCCAATATGATACTGCATGTGAGTGGCAATGTAGATAAGGAAGTAGAGGAACGCCTGCGCGCCTGCAACATCAACTGGAGCAATGGCAGCGGCGCACCTGCCCCCGAGGCATATGTCATATTCTCTGGTACCGGCAAGAAGAAAGGCATCACTTACTATGTGCTCGATCGCAGCGGCAACGAGCTCATTCCAAAGCAGTACTTCTCATTGCAGAAGGCCGAAGAGACCGGCAAAGAGCTCGCCTATCGCCTCTTTGGCGTAGGTGGCAAAGAGCCCGAAGATGTAGAGGAGACCACTACTGAAGAAAAGAAGAAATGATAGAGATGCTTATTTAGCAGCCGTCATATCTATCCCCTCATAAATAACATCGAGCCTCAGGGAAACACCCAGTGTCTTTAACTTTAGCGTATCTTCTATATTCTTAAGCTCTTTTAGCTCCCATTGCCCATGAGCATTTATGTAAAAGGCCTCTATGCTCACCGACTCCGCATCTACAAGAATATACTCGCGTAGCGAAGCTATATCGCGGTACAACTTGAACTTGTCACCCCGGTCATAGGACTTTGTCGATGGCGATAGCACCTCGAATATCACAGCAGGATTCACCAGGTTCCACTGATCATCATTCAGGAATTGTGGGTCGCCGCAAATGACAGATATGTCAGGGTAAGTGAACAGCGTATTCTTAGGTATGTGAATGCGCATATCGCTACCCATTGGCCTGCATGGTTTGCCTTTCAGTTTACTTTTCAGGGCTGTGGCAATGTTCAGGCATATCATGTTGTGCCCATACTTTGCGCCAGACATCGCAAAGATCTCTCCTTTATAGTATTCATGCTTATCCTCCGCCTCGTTCTCCATCTCCAGGTATTCCTCGATGGTGAATTTGCGTCTTTCATAAGCTACGGCAGGCTCTCTCACATACATAGTATAAAGTTACATCGAAATAACATAAAAACAGAAAGGCCACCCATTGTGGGAAGCCTTTCCGTTCTGCGAATTGTTGTGGGATCGGAATTATTCTACCACCTTGTTCGCATCTCTTGTTACTACTACCTGCTGTCCTGTACGGTGGGCTACTTTGTTGGCCTTGCGCTCTGCGTTGTGCATTTTGCGGGCTATCATCTTATAGTGCCTCTTCGATACCTTCAGGTATGTAGTGTTGTCCTTTGCCGGATAGTTACCTGTGTAGGTAGCTGTCTTCTCTACGTTCACGTTGGCAGTAAGGGCCAGTGTCTGGTTCTCGCAGGCCGATACATCGAGCCTGTTGTTATTCAGCGACACCGTATATATTTCCGGCCTTATGTCCATGTCCTTTGTCATTACCACCTGCAGCGGCTCTGATGGGTATTCTTCGTTCAGGCCCGCTACAGGGTATGCCTGGTCGTCCTTCTTATGGCGCTTACGGCTATAGTATACAAAGGTCTTGTTGTCTGTAGTTATCTTGCTGCCACTAGCAGGCAGAGATATCTGGTTCATGTCGGGCTTCACATCTACCGGCACCATTATACAGGCCGTGCGGCCACCGGTGCGTGGGAAGAATGCGTTACCGCATTTTGCAAAGAGATAGAGCGCGCCCATGTTGTTGCCATCATTGGCTGCTATCTTCCATGCCTTGAACTCCTCGGGGTCGCCATCCAGGCGGTACAGGGCGTATGTATAGCCGCTGCTACCCATGTTACCCACGGTGCCGGGAGCTATATACTCCATGCTTATATCGCTGGCCTCCAGGTCCTTGGCGCCGTTGGCATAGCCTATCTGCATCAGCAGGCCGTTCAGGTTGTTCATGGCCTCGGTGTTGTCATTCTCGTGCCTTTTGATGGTACGGTATACCTCGTTGGCAGATGACTTGTTGCGGAGAAAGGGGAACTCGGGTGCCGTACCCAGTCTGCTCACCGACCTGGGCTCTTCTCCGTCCCTGAACCTGAACAGGGCATTATCGGACTGTGCGATGGCGGCATATGTGAGCATAAGTGATGCCGATATCAAAAAAAGACGTTTCATAGCTTCGTTTTTTTAGGTGAATGATCGGGTGAGGGGCTAGCGGGATGCAAGGTCTGTGGTGGATCGTGTTTCAACATTCACTTCGGCCCTGCGGGCTATCTTTTCCTGCTTGCGTTCTATCTTCCTCATTTTCCTGGCAGCCACCTTGTAGCTACGTTTAGATACCTTGTGGTACTGAGGTGCATAGTGCTCGGGATAGTTGCCGGTGTAGGATGCGATGCGCTCTATGTTCAGGTTAGCGGCCACGTTCATTACAGAGTCGGGGCAGGCAGTGAGGGTGCGTTCGGGGAGCGTTACAGATACGTTGTATTTCTCCTCTACAGGCGCCACATCTTTAGAACTATTGAGCAAGAGTGGTTCGGATGGATACTGCGCCGCTACGCCGGGAAGGGCATAGGCAGAATCGTTCTTTCTGAGGCGTTTGCGTTCGTAGTACACGAATGTCTGCCGAGATGTTACCGACTTGGCGCCGCTGGTCGTCAGGGTCTTCTGCTGCCCTGTCATGTTCACCGCTGTCTTTACACATTCCGACTGTGCATAGGCATGTACTGTGGCGGCAAAACATGCTGAGATCAATATTAGCCGTTTCATGGTCATAATAGTTTTTGGTTGAAAAGAAGATGTCTTATCCAAAACTTCACTAGCTATAGCGCAAAACCCATGCGACCAATGCCCAAATAGCCCGCTTATAGTTTTCTTTAACTCATAGCCATACCGCTGCAGAACAGGCATGAATACTGAAGTTTTTGAGTATTAATGCACCATACATAGCAGTAGCTGACGGGCTCTTAATGCCCGTTAACACTTTTACAGGATGTTAAAACACGAGCGCTGTGGACATAGAGATACAGATCGGGGAAAAATTTTCCCTAATTTTACAAGTATGACAGGCGTTATGAGGAGGAGTAAGTATGGTGTGCGCAAGAAAAGCCGTCACCTATTCATCGGATCTATGGTATGTCTCTTCTGCTTCCAGGCAAAGGGGAAGACCAATGTGACCAGCGAGGTGCGCGCCAGCGACCGTTTTAGCTGGAGCGAACATCGCAAACTATCGTGGGAGGACTTCAAGGGGCCGTCCGATGGGGGTAGCCACGAGTCTGCTGCGGCCACCTGCTGCAGCATAGGTTTCAAGATAGATAATACCGGTACCGGCGACCGTAAGGTAACGGTGTACAACACGTTCTATATAGACAGGTCGTGGGTGAAGGAGGATGCGCGCATAGGCTCTATACTGGCCCATGAGCAGGGCCACTTCGACCTCTGCGAGCTGTATACGCGCAAGTTGCGGGAACGCACAGCGGCCATAGATGTGAACGCAAAAGACCTGAAACAGCAGCTAATGGATATATATGCTGCCGTGAACGATGAATACGAGGCCCGCCAACAGGCCTACGAATATGAGACCACGCATGGCACAGACCTGCCTGCACAGAACAGATGGGAGCGGATGATACAGAGGGAGTTGACCGAAGCGCCGCAAAGCATCTGATATGGTATCACTTATGTTGCTGATGACCTATACCCAATGCCGGGTATACATCTACGCCTTAACACTTTGCGGATGCCGGATATTGTCCGATGGGTCGAACCGTTTTTTAATGGCCTGGAGACGGGCGTAATTATCCCCATAATAGGCATGTTCCCAGTCGTTGAACTCTGCACTGCAATAGTTCACATACTGGCGGGTGATGCCATGCTGTGCCGTTATGCCCAGTATCTCGGTAGTGGCCTTTGCCAGCCGCGGATCTTGCGAGGGGCTTTCCCAATATGCCTGTACCTCTGATATGAAGGGAAAGCCACGATGGGGATAAGATGCCTGACCGGCGAACATTGTATTATCTACCTCGCCGCCCAGGGTATTCACCTGGTATATCATGCCCGGCGTAGACACTACTACCCGGAACACATCGGTAATGAAGGGTGCTACCGTACCGTGGTCTTTGAAGAAGCCTGCCGAAGAATTGCGGAAATAGAGCGGACCGGGGCGCCCATAGTAGTTGCGCAGCATGGTGGCCAGCGCCGTTGGCCGTGTACTGCGGAAGGTATCGGTCACATCGGCAAGTTTTTGTAGCAGTGATGCGATATCGTGTTTGGCCGCATCATGGTCGGTCACTAGTATGTTCAGGGTACTGCCATTGAGCACATAGCCCGAGAAACAACTGGCGGGCAACTGTGGCGTTACCTCCATCCATATGCGCAAGATCTCTGCAGCCTTTTCGGCCGTTAGTTTGCGGGCCTTGAAGTAGTGCGCTTGCAATGTAGCCGGTGCAGCCTGTGTACAAAATGTCATCTCTGTTACGATACCGAAGTTGCCTGTACCGCCGCCCTTCAGCGCCCACAGCAGTTCTGCATCGTCCTTTGTGCTGTGAATATCACCATTGCCATCTACCATGGTCGCTTCTAGCAGGTGATCGCAGGTGAGGCCATAGCTGCGCGAAAAGAGACCATAACCACCGCCCAATGTGAGGCCACCTACAGCCACCGTACCGCACGAGCCACCGGGAAGCAACAGGCCATGAGGCAGAATGGAATCGTACAGATGGCTGAGGGTGCAGCCGGGGCCTAGTTTTATCTTATTGTCCGGCAGCAGCTCTACGGTATTCATTTTAGAGAGGTTCACTACAAGGCCGCCATCGTTGCAGGAGAAGCCCTCCATGCTGTGACCACCGCTCTTCACTGCTATGGCGAACTTCTGTTCGCGGGCATAGCGTACCGCCTCTACCACATCGGCAGTAGAAGTGCATAAGGCTATCGCCGCAGGGTATTTATCTATACGCTTGTTAAAGCCCTGTCGCAGGGTGTTGTAGCGGCTGTCGTTCTTATCTGCCAGGTCCAGCTTTGGCGTGGGATGCTCCTTAGCTGTGCTTTGTGGTTCATCCTTTACAGGTGGTGGTATGCTCTGCTCGTCCTTACCCTTGCCGGAGCGGCCAAGGCAGGCATCGAGCAGCAAAGCAGCGCTGGCAGCTGCGCTGAGGTGAATGAACTTTCGACGGGTAAATGGCTTCACGATATCACGTTTAGATAAAGTGAAGTTATACCAAAATGTGCGTGCTATGCTTTTACCGTAATGAGTTTTTCGGCGCGAGCTACCATCTTGCCAACAGGCTGTGCATGGTGTCCCAGGCCATGCCGCTGCAGCAGCGCTGCCACCTCATCGTATGCAGATGGGGATACAGCTACGAGCAGTCCGCCATTCGTCTGCGGATCGGGCAGCAGACTGAATGCCTGCATCACATCTACACCGGCATCAAAGGCTATCTGCGGCCCATAAGCGTTCCAGTTGCGGTAAGTGGCATCGGGCACTATACGCTGCGAAAGGTACTCTGTAGCACCTGCTATAACAGGCAGGGAAGAATAGGATATCTCTGCAGAAAGGCCGCTGCCCGTGGCCATCTCTGTAAGGTGCCCCGCCAGGCCAAAGCCCGTGATATCGGTAAGGGCCGTGACACCCGGTATGCCACCAAGGTCGGTGCCTATCTTATTGAGCTGGGCAAGCTGGGCAATGAATGTATCATAATGTTCGGCAGCCAGCAGCCCTCTCTTATGCGCAGTGGCCAGTATACCTACACCTAGGGGTTTGGTGATGAGCAGCAGGTCGCCCTCTTGCGCGGTATTGTTCTTTCTCAGGTGGTCTATAGCACAGGTACCATTCACAGAGAGGCCAAAGACAGGCTCGGTAGTATCTATGCTGTGGCCGCCTGCCAGCGTTATACCGGCCTCATTACATACGGCCCTAGCGCCAGCCAACACCTGCTGTGCAAGTGCTGCCGGCAGCTTATCTACAGGCCATCCCAGTATGGCCAATGCGAGTATGGGTGTACCACCCATGGCATATACATCGCTGATGGCATTGGCAGCAGCTATGCGGCCGAACTGGTAGGCATCATCTACAATGGGCATAAAAAAATCGGTAGTGGCTATGAGGGCCGTACCATTGCCCAGGTCGTATGCGGCGGCATCGTCGCTGGTGGCATTGCCTACCAGCAGGCGGGCATCGGCCGGGGCTGATGCCGCGCCTATTATCTGCTGCAATACAGCAGGGGCTATCTTGCAGCCACAGCCTGCGCTGCGCGAATATTGTGTGAGCTTTATATCCTGTTGTATGTTATCCATTGTCTTGTAGTTGTGCAGCCAGGTGCACAGCATTGGCCACGGCATCTACTGTGGTGCAGGCTATGGTGTGCAGCCTTGTCTCAATATCTTGTCGGTCGTGCAGGCCACCTGCATAGTACTTGTCGTAGTAGCGAAGCAGTACCCGGAAACATTCCTTAATATCATTCTCCAGCAGGTGGTTGATAGCGGTCTTGGTATTGAGCCCACCCAGCCGCTTCTGTATGCGTATAATGCTGTTAACGAGGTCTTCCTTAGGGTAGGCGCCATATTCCTTTACCGTGAATACCAGCCGCTCCTCGAAGGGGATATCGAGGAAGATGACCGTTGATGCCCTCATCCTGTTCCAGAACTTTTCGGGCAGGTTTATATGGCCTATGCGGCGGCTTTCATCCTCTATCCATATGGGCGCACCTGGTATGGCCGCTGTGATATGGTGCAGCCGCAATGCCAGCAGGTTCTCGAACATCTCCTGCGAGGGTTGTACGAGACGATCGAGCCCGCCAAAGGCAGAGCCACGGTGCCGGGCTATGCCTTCCAGGTCTACAACGGTATGTCCCTTTTTGCCTAGCTGATGCAATACATGCGTCTTGCCCGATCCCGTATAACCACCCAGCACATGCAGTGTATAGCTCTTGCCGAACTGCGCCAGCGTCCAGTTACGGTATGCCTTATAACCACCCTGCAGCAGGTATACACTAAAACCATACAGGTCTAGCAGCCAGGCTATGGCGCGACTGCGCATGCCACCGCGCCAGCAGTGTACCAGTACGGTCTTCCGGGCGTTCTTATCGGTAACGGTCAGCTCTTCTACGGTCTCTACTATCTGCCTCATTTTGGGGCCGTAATGGTCCAGGCCTATCTTGATGGCCATCTCCCGGCTTTGCTGCTTGTAGGTTGTGCCCACTACTTTTCTTTCCTCGTCAGAGAACAGCGCTATGTTGTGCGCACCGGGAATATGGGCATGACCATATTCGCCCGGGCTGCGTACATCTATCACAGGGTGTACCTTTGCCAGCTCTAAGAACTCTTCTATACCAATGGTTCGCACGGGTGCAAATTAGAATATTTTTTTGCGCTACAGAGATGTTCGCAGTAGCACAAGAACAACATCACTGTACGGCCTTATCTATAAGCCGCTCTGTACGGGCCTTCTCTGCATCGGCCTCCTCCAGTTTCTTTCTTTCGTACTCCGATATATGGTCGTTCACATTCAGGTTCGCCTGTTTGCGGGAGTATACTGTTTGGGTAAGGTAGTTATAGTTTCGGTAGGCATCCTTTAGCCGTATCAGCTTATCCCGCTTCTCGTATCCATTGCTGCCCGCCTTCATTATTACATCGCATACAGCGGTGGCGCGGCTTTCTATTTCTATTTGGTATACCGCATACAGCAGCTCATTTCCATATACACATTTATAGTCTCCCACCGACTTAAGCTGGTCCTCATGTTCTGTATAAGGGTCTTTGCCCATATGCGCCAGCACAAGGTCTATAGAGGTGTATTCATCGGCAGTGGGCCTGCTGGAAATGTCATGAGGCAAATGGTCTCCGGCTATGAACCGCAGGTCGCCCCTTTCCAGGGCAGAGAAAGTACTCACATCTGCATAGGGCATGTAGTTGCCAGCTATCTGTATGCCTATCAGTATGCCTTCGTTCACACGCTGACCATTGCGGGTAAATACCTCTACCTGCGTATCGCCATGTATACCCGGATGGGCGAAGACACCAGTTATGGTGAACTCGTGCCGCTGGCCATCGCTCACGGCCGCCTGGTATATCGATGCATATTCTTTTAGGTCGTGCATCTTACCATCCCGGGTCTGCAGGGCTATGTTCCTGTTCCATTCTGATACCGTCATGCCGAAGGTGCCATATTTCATTGGCGTTTCCAGGAAGAACTCGCGGTATACCGTATCCGGCCTCGCAGGCACGGGTACGGCACCATCCGCTACCGGTGTTATAGTAGGGCTATCGCTTTTTTGCGCAGCGAAATAAAAAGGCAGGATACATATGGCAAGGATGGTAAGGCCCAATGCCGAAAGCAAAAATGCCTTCAGCGGGTTCATATTGTCAAAGACACTGCGAAACCTCAGTGCAGCGATGCCGCCATCCCTCACATCTACCGACCGTAACGAGAAAGCCTTATTCGAAAAAATATAGCTGCCGTCGGCTATGTTGTGGCCGGTATATGCTTTGTCGCCAAGGGTTATCTCATACAGCACCTGCTGGTGAATGGTAAGTACACCATGGTCGGTCTCGTACTCGCGTATGTATGTGATGCCCGATACCTGCCCGTTGGTAATGCGCAGTGTTTTGTCCGGCCCATGGCCTATGCTGATGTCTCCCGTCAGCGGTTGCATGTTCTCGTCATATATCTTGCAGCCCACACCAAGACCGGCACCATAATTGGTCCCTTCCGAGTAGTAGTACGTCTTACCATCGCTGAGCCTGAACTCCTTCAACTGCAGCTTTTGAGCAAGCATACGGTTCAGGTAGCTCACATGGTCCAGGTCGGGTACTACCTGGGCGTTCACCAATATCCACGGATCGCCCTTTGCACCGTCCTTCTTCAGCAACATCAGCCCATCGAACAGCAGTGCCTGGTTCAGCAATACCTGGTCCTTTAGCCTGTCTATATGCAGGCTTTTGGCCTCGGGCAGGTACTCCCATTTACCGGTCATTGCATTACCGTTCAGCGACATGATAAGCCTGCCATCGCGCTTGAAGATGTATGTATGGCGGTCTTCGTTCTCATCGAAGTACACCCATTGCTTATCTATGAAAGCTTCCTTCTTGTCTAGCGAACTGCTGAACTCCTGCAGCCGGGGTAAAATATTCTTCAGGTATTCTGTCATAATGTATGTGGCCGGTGGTCGGGGAACAGCAAATTACCAAATGCTACGGGAAATGTATATATGTGAACAGTAATTGTACCCGATGCAGCACTTTGTCGGTGAGTCCCGCAACGCAAAAGATCGTACATTTACACCTCAATTATCAGCAAGTGAAAGCGATAATACCAGTTGCAGGGGCAGGCACCAAGCTGCGCCCACTAACGTATACACAACCTAAGGCCCTTATACCCATAGCCGGCAAGACCATTCTGGGAGTCATAGTAGACCAGCTCATAGATGCCGGTGTTATGGAATATGTATTTGTGATAGGCTACCTGGGCGAGAAGATACAGCGCTATATAGAGAAGACATACCCGCAACTGAAATGCACCTTCGTAACGCAGAACGACAGGCGCGGCACAGGTCATGCCATACTGCTCACAAAAGACGCCGTACAGAACGATGAGGTGATGATAGTACTGGGCGATACCGTATGCGACTACCCTGTGCGTACCACTATAAACAGCCCTGTATCGCAGATAGGCGTGCGCAAGGTCGACGACCCCCGCAGCTTTGGCGTGGCAGAGATAAATGACAAGGACATAGTGACGCGCATGGTAGAGAAGCCCCTGATACCAAAGTCGAACATGGCGATGGTGGGCATCTACTACATAAAGGAAACGGCCGCACTGTATGCCGCGCTGGAGCAGAACCTGTCCATGCCACCCGACGAGAACGGCGAATACCACCTTACTAATGCACTGCAACTGATGGTAGAGCAGGGCATAAAGCTACAGGCCTTCAGGGTGAACAACTGGTTCGACTGTGGCAAGAAAGAAACACTGCTCTCTACCAATGCCATACTGCTGAAGCAGATGGAGGATGCGCAGGCCGTGGCACCCCAGTACAACTACGATACCACCGTTATCATTCACCCCGTAAGCATAGCAGAGGGCTGCGAGATACGCCACTGCATCATAGGCCCGAACGTGACCATAGGCGAGCATACCAAGATAGGATCGTCTATAGTACGCGATACCATAATAGGGTCTTATGCCGAGTTGCAGCAAGTAGTGCTCAATTCATCTATCATAGGCAACGATGCCTATGTGCGCGGCCTCAGCCAAAGCCTGAACATAGGCGACAATACCGAGATAGACCTGGGATAAATGAGTGTGGACTGCGGGGGGAACAGTGC
The DNA here is from genome assembly GCF_039540515.1 of Nemorincola caseinilytica. Lineage (NCBI taxonomy): Bacteria > Pseudomonadati > Bacteroidota > Chitinophagia > Chitinophagales > Chitinophagaceae > Nemorincola > Nemorincola caseinilytica. Next base: position 62,973 of record NZ_BAABFA010000010.1, read on the forward strand.
GTACTGTTTCCCGACACTGTTACTCCGCACTGTCTTCCCCATTGTCTATCTTCAGTAGCTTAAAGAATTGTTCCTCTTCTATTTCCCTTACGCAGCCGGGAGCAAGGTCGCCCAGTACTATATCATCTATCGCTATCCGTATAAGCCGCCTGCACTCATGGTTCACGGCCAGCATCATATTGCGTATCTGGTGTCGCTTGCCCTCATACAGCGATATCCGCAACCACGAGTGGGGAATTCGTGGGTTCTGTTCCAGTTGGTGAGGCAGCACATCGGGCGGCGCATCCAGCAATTCTACTTCGCACGGCGCGGTCCTATGTTCGCCACGCCCCCTTACACGAATAGTAACACCCTCCCTCAACTGCTGCACCTTTTCGGGGGTCATTATATTCGTCACCCGTACCAGGTAGGTCCGTTTATGCGGCCTATCCCCCTCAAAGAGCAATTTCGTCACCCTTTTATTCGTACTCAGCAGTAGCAACCCCTCCGAAAGGCCATCCAGCCTCCCTATGGCATGCGTACCCTCCGGAAAGTCGAAGTCCACCTCGCCCAGCAGCCGCACATCCTCCACACACACGAATTGCGACACCATCCCGAACGGTTTATTCAGTACAAAATATCGGTGTTCACGCTGTGTCATAACAAGAAAAAAGAGTGCAGAAACCTCATGCACTCCCCCCACTCGTCCTCGTCTCTGACGAGGATGCCCCGGCCGGGCGTTTGTAACGCCCTACCGTGCATAAAAAATACGCAAGCATCTAGCTTGCGTATTATCTGTGGAGAATACCGGAGTCGAACCGGTGACCTCTTGCATGCCATGCAAGCGCTCTAGCCAGCTGAGCTAATTCCCCTGCTGAGAGGGTGCAAATATAGTAGGTTTGTCCGTATTTCAGAATTTTATTCTCCCCTCACCCAAATTTTTCTGCTCGTTCCCGCCACACCATCCGCTACATTTGCGGCATGGATCATTTCAGGCGCCTGCAAGAGCTCCTGCGCATAGAGCGCGAAGCGGATAAAGAAGCATACCTCGCCCTTACCCGTTCCTCATCTGCCGCACAGCGCCGCGCCAATGGCATCACATGGTATCCTGTGGCCATACGCGGCACCGAGCTCAGCCGGGCAGAGTACATTACCGTAGAGGTAGAGCGCACCACCCATACCGATGTTGCCCACCAGCTACGCTTCGGAGCCTCGGCCATGCTCTTCTCCAATCATAATGCCGCCGAGTATCATATAGAAGGCACCCTCACCTATGTGGGCGGAGACCGCCTTAAGCTGCAGCTCCGTACCGATGAGCTGCCCGAGTGGGCCCACGACGGCAAGCTGGGTATAGACCTCCTCTTCGACGACAATAGCTACGACCAGATGCAGGCCGCCCTCCGGCAGGCCCTGTCTACCGATGAACGTACGCCCACAGGCAGGCACATCCGCATCCTCACCGGCCAGATAGCGCCCACATTCAATACCTCTTTACCACCCTATCATCATACCCGCCTCAACCCCAGCCAGCAGGCCGCCGTCAACAACATATTGCAGGCACAGGAGCTGGCCATAGTACATGGCCCGCCCGGCACCGGCAAGACCACTACCCTCGTACAGGCCATCAATGCCCTCATAGCACAGGGTGCGCCTCGCATACTGGTCACAGCCCCCAGCAATACCGCCGTAGACCTTCTCGCCGAAAAACTGTCCGGGGAAGGTCTCAGCGTACTGCGTGTGGGCAGCCCTGCGCGTGTGTCCGAGCGCCTGCTATCGCTCACCCTCGATAGCAAGATAGCCGCCCACAGCTCTGTAAAAGAGATGAAACGGCTCAAAAAGCAGGCCGCCGAGTTCAAAGACATGGCCCACAAGTACAAGCGCAGCTTTGGTCGTGCCGAACGAGAGCAGCGCAAGGCCCTGTTCGACGAGGCCCACAAGATCATGAAAGATGTAGGCCGTATGGAGCAGTACATCATAGATGATATTATAGCGCGTACGCAAATAGTAGCTGCCACCCTGGTAGGCGCCAACCACTATACCGTGCGCGATCTCCATTACCCCATAGTGGTCATAGACGAGGCGGGGCAGGCTATAGAGCCCGCCTGCTGGATACCTATACTCAAAGGAGATAAGGTCATACTCGCCGGCGACCACTGCCAGTTGCCACCCACCATTAAGTCCGATGAGGCCGCACGCGCTGGCCTCGCCCACACCCTCTTCGAGCGGTGTATAGCCCTCTACCCACAGGCCGTCACCCTGCTGCAAGAGCAGTACCGCATGCACCTGCACATCATGGGCTATTCCGCCCGCGTGTTCTACGAAGACAGGCTAAAGGCACACACCTCCGTGGCCCATCATTTGCTTGCCCCCGGCGAGGCGCCCCTCACCTTTATCGATACCGCCGGTTGCGGCCATGACGAGCAGGCCGATGATACCTCCATATCCAACCCCGAGGAGGCCGCACTCCTGTTCAAACACCTCACCCGCATGCTTACCGGCATAGCGCCGCACTATACAGGCACCACTATGCCATCGGTAGCCGTCATATCTCCCTACAAGGCCCAGCTATATGTGCTCGAAGAGCAACTGCAACATGCTACAGAGTTGCAGCCATACATCCGCTCTATCTCCGTCAATACCATAGACAGCTTCCAGGGGCAGGAGCGCGATATCGTCTACATCAGCATGACGCGCAGCAATACCGATGCCAACATCGGCTTCCTTTCCGACATCAGGCGTATGAATGTAGCCCTTACCCGCGCCCGCAAAAAGCTGGTCATCATCGGCGATAGCGCTACCCTGGCCGCTCACCCCTTCTATGCAGGCCTCATAGCATATACCGAAGCTGTAGGGGCATATAAGAGCGCCTGGGAAGAGAATTGGAGCGACTGATGTCCTGTGAAAGAAAAGTGATCAGATCTCATCTCCTCCCCGTATGGGGAGGCTGGGAGGGGCTGAATACAGCTCGACATTGTTTTTAACAATATCGATAACGAGTCATTCATAACATAGGTTTTTGACGCATTCACCCCTGCAGATCGTCCTTTTCAAGGCCCATTTCCCAATGAGTACAGGTCTACCTTTGTATCAACAAAAAAGACCGCAACATGAAAAAGTACAAGATCATCTTCTGGGTATCCACTACACTCATTTTCCTGTTCGAGGGGGTAATGCCCGCCCTTACCTCGCAGACCGAGATGGCAAAGGAAGGTACGCGCCACCTGGGCTATCCGCAGTATTTTGCCAATGCACTGGTAGTAGCAAAGATACTGGGCGCCATAGCCCTCATGATCCCCGGCCTCAACAAGCGTGTGAAGGAGTGGGTCTATGCCGGTTTCACATTCGAGTTCATATTCGCCTCCATCAGCAACTGGGCCGTAGATGGCTTTGGTTTCAATGCCATTATGCCGTTCATTATACTGGGTATACTGGCGCTATCCTATTTCAGCTACCACAAACTCCACAAAGACGTATCTTAGAGGTAAGATATCTACCTACACCATGAGTATCATCACCATTATCCTGCTCGTTATAGCTGCCATACTGGCGCTAGTGCTTATACTGGGCGTCGTTTCGCCAAAGAGCTACCGGCTTAGCCGCAGTGTGCTCATCGATACCTCCGAGGCACATGTGTTCATATACCTGAAGCATCTGCGCAATCACGACAGCTTCAATGTATGGGCCATGAAAGACCCTAACATGAAGCGCACCTACCGCGGTATAGACGGCACAGTGGGCTTCGTATATGCATGGGATGGCAACAAACAGGCCGGGGCCGGCGAGCAGGAGATAAAGGCGCTGGAAGAAGGGAAAAGAATAGATATAGAGGTGCGTTTCATACGCCCCTTCGCCGCGGTGGCGCAAACACCGCTCACTCTCGAGGCCGTCTCACCTACGCAAACAAAGGTCACATGGCACATGGCCAGCAGCATGAAGTACCCCATGAACATGATGCTTCTCTTCATGAACATGGACAAGCTGCTCGGCGCCGATATGGAAATAAGCCTCGGCAAGCTGAAGGATATACTGGAGGCCCGGTAATGCTTACATATCGCAAAGGTCATACTATCATATAGCAGCCCATGCAACCATTCCCGCTGCCCGGCATTTCTTTAGCCCGCGTTTCGGGTATTTTCACCTAATTTTGCAGCGTAAAAAATATCTTATATACATAAGATATACCGAAAGCTTTGCCACAAGCGGCTTCCGGCCATTTTATCTCATTTTCTAATAATATAGTATGGTCTATCTCACGCGTATAGAGCATTTCAACGCCGCCCACAGGCTGCACAACCCCGGCTGGAGCGATGCAGAGAACAAAGATGTATTCGGCAAATGCGCCAACGAGAACTGGCATGGCCACAACTACGAGCTGCATGTCACCATCAAGGGCGAGCCACATCCGCAAACGGGGTTCATCTACAATGCCAAGACCCTTGGCGACCTCATAAAGGAAGTGATAGTAGAGCGGGTCGATCACCGAAACCTCAACCTCGATGTCGACTTCATGAAGGGCAAATTCACCTCTGCCGAGAACTTCGCCATCGGCATATGGAACGAACTGAGGCCCCACATCGAGACCGGCAAGGACAATGTAAAGCTCCACTGCATCAAGCTCGTAGAGACCCGCAGCATATACGTCGAGTACTTCGGCTAATGCGGCCTCACCACCCTTTTTGCTTTTTACTTTTTTACTTTTTCTTTAAGATGGCTTACCACAAACACGAGACCTACGATGCTGCGGCCACCGATGCCCTCAAGACCGCATATACATCCATCATATCGGCCGTGGGCGAAGACCCCGCACGCGAGGGCCTGCTGAAGACCCCCGAGCGTATGGCAAAGGCCATGCAGTTCATCACCCAGGGCTATGGCATGAACGCCGCCGACATACTGAACTCTGCCAAGTTCCACGAAGATTACAATGAGATGGTCCTCGTCAAGAACATAGAGCTGTACTCCCTTTGCGAGCATCATCTGCTCCCCTTCTTCGGCAAGGCCCACATAGCATATATACCCAATGGTGTCATCACCGGCCTCAGCAAGCTGGCCCATGTGGTAGAGGCCTTCAGCCGCCGCCTGCAGGTGCAGGAGCGCCTCACCCACCAGATACTCGATGTGATACAGGACACCCTCAACCCACTGGGCGTAGGCGTAGTCATAGAGGCGCAGCACCTGTGCATGATGATGCGCGGCGTACAGAAGCAGAACAGCGTCACTACCACATCGGCATTCAGCGGCCAGTTCATGAAGAACGAGACCCGCTCAGAATTTTTACGACTTATCTCCTCAAATTTGTCTTAAAACAAAATTCCCCTATCTTTGCCGCCCGCAACACCCCTCAACAGGGCATAGCGAGAGGCTCGGGAAGTGGCGCAGTCCGGTAGCGTACTAGTATGGGGTGCTAGGGGTCGCAAGTTCGAATCTTGTCTTCCCGACGTAAAAAAGAAAAACGAAGGTGAAAGCCTTCGTTTTTTGTTTTTCCCCTACACCTTCTTCACAAATTCCGACTTCAGCGCCATCGCGCCAAAGCCATCTATCTTGCAGTCTATATTGTGGTCGCTGTCTACCAGGCGTATGTTCCGCACCTTGGTGCCTGCCTTTATGCTTTGGGCCGTGCCCTTTACCGGCAGGTTCTTTATGGTCACCACGCTATCGCCGTTCTGCAGTATGTTGCCATTGCTGTCCTTTACCACAAAGCCCTCCTCGGCCGCAGGGGTTTCATCAGGGTTCCACTCATGGCCGCATTCGGGGCACACCAGCAGGGCATCCATCTCATAGGTATAGGTGCATTTGCATACGGGGCATGGTGCTGGTTCGGCCATTGTTCGTTTCTTATTTAGTGGGCCGCAAAAATACGAACTATTAACGGCCTCTCATATGACCACGAGCAGCCCCGGGAAGATCTGTGTTATCATAGCAGTGGTCTCTCAGGTACATGTTACTTCGGCCATTCATATTCGCGCTCTACTTTTTTCCTCACCTTGTCTACCAGTGTCAGCGTTGCCGGGCAGTGCATTATGTTGGCGGCATAGGTATCGCCATACACGTCGAAGGGCACCAGGTTATGATGCGGGAACTGCGCACAGTCCACAGGCCGCACCTCGTATATCGAGCATTTATTGTCTACCAGGAACTGGCAAGGCTGTTGCTTGTTCATCCAGTCTCCTGTCTCATCCTTGTACAGCCATTTGTCCCTGAAGGCCTTGGGCGTCATTCCCACATGCGCAGCTATGCGCATCACATCCTCCTTGCTGAAGGTGGGCGACATCGTCTTGCAGCAGTTGGCACATGTGGTACAGTCCGTCTCGCGCCACATAGCGGCATCGGCATCGGCCACTATCTCCTGCATATCATCGGGTACCAGCTCCTCCAGTTGCTTCAGAAACCGGGTCAGCTTCTCCTGTTTCCGTGCCGCGGCGATCTTGAATTTTTTCAGGTCCATATCGTTTGTAAATATAGGCTCTTTGTCCCGCTGTCAGAGTTGCCTGTTCTCACGTTCCTGCTTCAGCTCTGCCAGTTCCCTGGGGGTAAAGTCGTCCGTCCAGTTGGCAGGTAGCGGGGTACGGTTCTTCAGCAACAGCCACAGCGATGCTGCGAATACCACCGCGCCCGCAGCCGCATATCCATACGGTACGCTATCCGTCTTCATGGTGGCCTCTATGGCCTTGTTATTGTTGGCCAGATAAGAGAGGAACACCTGCCCGCCGTTGAACAGCGTATGTGCCAGTATACTGCACCACAGCGATCCTGTCAGTTGGTATATCACTGCCAGCAGCACCCCTGCCAGGAATATGGACAGGAACCCGTACACATTAGAGTGCGCATACGCAAATACCACCGCGCTGAAGAGCACCGGCGCTACCATACTACGGCTGCGCTTCTTGGCAAAACGCATCAGCACCCCGCGAAAGAACAGTTCTTCCCCCACGCCCGGCACTACCGCCATTATGATGAAAGTAGCTATGAAGCTGCCCACGGTAGGCATGTTCATCATTCCCTGCACCATATTGTCCAGTTGTGCCTGCTCTGTCTTTAGCTTGGCGCCAAAGTCTATCAGCTCCATGCCGCTCTTTATCAGCATGAAGATGGGCATGGCCCCGGCCATCAGCGTCACCGACAGCAGTAGTTGTATGCTCTTTCCCGGCCTGCGCAGCCCCAGGTATCGTGCGGGCGTTGGGTGGCACAGGTAAGCATAGGTAAATGCCGGCAGCATGAAGATGAACATGTTCTGCACGCCCTGCACCACGCGCGCTGCCTGTACCAGGCCATAGGGCGTAGCAGTGGTTATGTCCGATATGGCAGTTATATCATACCCGGTAATCTTTGTGAACGTGCTCAGTACTATTACCGATATGCAGGACAGGAAGGTGAATGTCATCAGCAGGAACAGCAGCAGCTGCATGCCCCATGGGTAATTGCGGAAATATTTCATCGGTTCGTTCTTTTGTTCACTATTCGTCCATCCTGCATCATCAGTGTGCGGTCGGTCATTTGTGCCAGTGCATCATTGTGGGTTATCATCACAAAGGTCTGTCCCAGCTTGTCGCGCAGGTCCACGAACAGCTTGTGTACCAAGTGGGCGTTCTCGCTGTCCAGGTTGCCGGTGGGCTCATCGGCCATCACTACCGCGGGCCTTGTTACCAGCGCGCGGGCTATGGCCACACGCTGCTGCTCCCCGCCCGATAGTTCCGATGGTTTGTTGCCCAGCCTGTGCGATAGCCCCACTATGCCCAGCATCTCTGTGGCCTGCTCCATGGCCTCTTTCTTGCTCACACCCTTTATCCACAGGGGTACGCATACATTCTCTATCGCGCTGAACTCCGGCAGCAGATGGTGGAACTGGAATACGAAACCGATATTGGCATTGCGAAATCTCGCCTGCTTTTTTGCGGGCAGTTGCAGCAGGTCGGTGCCGTCTATCAGCACCTTGCCGCTGTCGGGCTTGTCCAGGCCGCCCAGCAGGTGCAGCAGTGTGCTCTTGCCTGCGCCCGATGGCCCTGTTATAGACACTATCTCGCCCTTTGCCACATCCAGCGACACATTGTTCACCACCGTAAATGTGGCATACTTTTTGGACAGGTCTTTAGCAGATAACATGGGTACGCAAGTTATCTATTAATTGTAAAGAAAGACAACAATGGCGGGTATGCACAGGCTATAAAAACAGCATTTTTTATTCACTAAAATTTGTCTTTTCTTTTTTGTTTTTTCGCTTACATTTGCCAAAAGTCAAATAAAATAAAAATCATTATAATATGTTCTGGACACTTGAACTGGCATCACATCTCGAAGACGCACCGTGGCCTGCCACGAAGGATGAACTGATAGATTACGCCATACGCTCTGGCGCTCCGCTGGAAGTAGTGGAGAACCTGCAGGAGCTGGACGATGAGGGCGAGATATACGAAGGTATAGAAGACATATGGCCCGACTATCCCACCCAGGAAGACTTCTTCTTCAACGAAGATGAATATTGATGCACAAAGACATTTATTACCTACGACCCGCTTTTGCAGCGGGTCTTTTTATTTACCTGCCTGCAATATGCGATACTATATAACACTCCTGCTCCTGCACGCAGCCGCCTCGCTGCACGCCCGCCCCGATACCACCTGGAAGACCTACTATGGCCTGCTACATGCCCATACCATGATATGCGATGGCAGCGGTACCCCTGCCGAGGCATATGCCATGGCAAAGGCCGCAGGGCTGCATTTCTTTGCCGTTACACCGCACAACCATATCGAGGCCGAGTCCGGCGCCAAAGAGCGCAAGGACGGTATACTCATAGCCAAAGACCCTGCCCTCTACGATGGCAATAGCAACATCACCGTCACACGAAAGTGGAAAGAGAACGGCGCTCCGCGGTCTGAGCAGGTAACACTGGCCCCGCTGCTGAAGGCCGCAAGAGAGGCCACCGATGCGCATTTCGTAGCGCTCTACGGTCAGGAGTTCTCTACCATATCCAGCGGCAACCATGTCAATGTCCTCGGCACCGATCGCCTGCTCACTACCGGCAATGGCGACTTCCGCCTGCTGCTGCAAGAGCTGGATAAAAGAAAAAAAACCGACCGAAATATGGCCGTCATTCAGCTCAACCACCCCGATGCAGAGCAAGACCTCTTTCGCCGGGGCGGCTCCCCTTCCGATCGCAGCAAGATGTTCAACGACTATGGCATAGACCCCGGCGACCTCGGCCCTCACTTCAAGGACTGGGTACAGGCCATGCAGCCATATACGCACCTCATAGAGGTGTTCTGTGGCCCTGCGATGGCAGAGCAGCGCCAGCAGCACTACCGCTATACCGATAACGAGAACGATTACTTCTTCTATCTCACCCAGGGCCTGCACATAAGCCCATCGGCCGGGCAAGACAACCACTACCGCACCTGGGGTACCGTTACCGATGCCCGCACTGGCATAGTGGCCCGCTCGCTCTCCGAGGCCACCATATACGATGCCCTCCGCCGCAATCGCACCTATGTTACAGAGGACAAGAACCTCCATACTGCCCTCTACATCAATGATAGCCTCATGGGCGCACAGCTAAAAGCAAAAGAGGGCAGCGACCTCGATATAAGCATACATATACGCGATACCGATGAGCCCACTGCCACTTACGAGATACAGGTATACAGCAGCCCTATCCGCCCCCAGCTGTCTACTGCCGCCACGCACCAAAAGGCCGCCAATGGCCTGGTACAGCGCAGCACGGTACGCGGCAATGGCCTGCACAGGATAAAGGGTGTGCGTGCAAATGCGTTCTCTTCCTTCTGCTATGTAAAGGTGATACAGCAGGATGGCGACCGCTCATGGACCGCCCCGGTATGGATCAATGAAGGAAATGTCTCCACCGCTGCGGCCACCTCCACACCGCACACGGCAACAGTACCCGGCGCTGCAAAATATTACTGGACCACATCCTCATCATCACATGTATATCATCTTGCAGGTTGCTCTGCCGTGCCCAATATCAAGGCCACCAACCTCCGCAGTGGAAACACTCCGCCAGCAGGCCGCACACAGCACCAGTGCGATGTAAGGAAGTAATACCTATGATACATAGAACATCTATAGCACCACCCTCCCCTTGGGGGAGGCCTGCCTGCCGGTAGGCAGGGATGGGGTGGGGCTTTATCCCTTTATATACCCCGCATACATCAGCCCGAAGATGATGATAGCCGCCACTATGCGGTACACGCCAAAGGCGCGCAGGCTGTTCTTTTGCAGAAAGCCTATAAAGGTCTTTATAGCTACCAGGGCCACCACAAAGGCTATTATGTTGCCCACGCCCAGCATGGCCAGGTTGTCCTTGTCCTTCAGTAGTTCGGGATGCTCTTTGGTAGCTTTCAGCAGCTTGTACCCTGTGGCCGCCATCATGGTAGGCACCGCCAGGAAGAACGAGAACTCTGCCGCGAACCTCCGAGTGAGCCCCTGTTGCATGCCGCCTATTATGGTGGCTGCGCTGCGGCTGGTGCCCGGTATCATGGCCAGTACCTGCCACATACCTATCATAAAACCTTTCTTATAGCTCAGCTCACCATCGTTCTCTATGCGGTTCTTGGCAGAGAAAAGGTTGTCTACAAAAAGCAGCACTATGCCACCCAGCAGCAGCGCCACGGCCACTGTAGCAGGGCTTTCCAGCAGCTCATCTATCTTTTTCGAGAACAGGAAACCAAAGGCCAGCGCGGGAAATACCGCCACTATCAGTTTGAAGTACAGGTCCAGCCGCTTTATGTCGAAGAATTTCCTCCAGTACAGCGTCACTACCGATAGTATGGCCCCCAGCTGTATGCACACCTCAAAAAGCCTTGCGAACTCACGCTCGCTTTCCGTGGGTGTCTTGCCATGGTTCATTATGGCGTCGGTTATTATCATATGTCCTGTAGACGATATGGGCAAAAATTCGGTCACACCTTCTACTATGCTAAGGATAATGGTATCGAGCCAGGTCATGCGTTATGGTATGTTGATGTATTTATGGGTCTGTAAAGACAACTGCCACCTCGGGTGCAGCTTTATATGATCTGTCAGTAGCGGGGTTATCGCATCGCGCTTGCTCCACTCAGGCTGTAGGTACAGCCTGCATTCCGGCCGCACCTTTGCTGCATGCTGCTCGGCCCATTCCAGGTCGCTGCGGTGGTATACCACCACCTTCAGCTCATCGGCCTTCGCCAGGCATTCATCCAGCGGCGCTTTGAACTTCTTCGGCGATAGTGTCACAAAGTCCACATCACCCCTCAGCGGGTGCGCCCCCGATGTCTCTATATGCACCCTGAAGCCCGCCTCGTGCAGTACATCGCACAGGGGTGCCAGGTCGTGCATGGCCGGCTCACCGCCGGTTATCACCGCTATACGGCCCTCGTGTGCAGCGGCTATCTGCGCTATCTCCACATTGGTCATCAGCGGGTGCGCGGCCGCATCCCAGCTTTCCTTCACATCGCACCACACACAGCCCACATCGCACCCGCCCAGGCGAATGAAGTATGCGGCATTACCCGTATACAGCCCTTCGCCCTGCAGGGTATAGAAGTGCTCCATCACCGGGTACATCACTATATGTGGTTCGTGGCTCAAAACGTGGCTTATATCGCGCAAAGGTATACAATGCAGCATTGTCATGCCGCATCACCTGTGTTTCTCTATGCTGGTATGGGGTTCTATGCAGGTACCGTCTCCTTCATTTTGGCGGCCAGCAGGGTGTTCTTCATCAGCCCGCATATGGTCATCAGGCCCACACCCTTGGGTACGGGTGTTATGTAGCTGCACAGTGGCGCCACATTGTCAAAGTCCACATCGCCTACCAGCCGGCTGCCGCTCTTCCTGGTGGGGTCGTCTATGCGGTTTATGCCCACGTCTATCACTATAGCGCCGGGCTTTACCATCTCGGCGGTCACATAGCGGGGCCTGCCTATGGCGGCCACTATTATATCGGCCTGCAGGGTCAGTTCCTTCAGGTTGCGTGTACGCGAGTGGCACATGGTCACCGTGGCATTGCCGGGGTTGGTAGCGCGGCTCATCAGTATGGTCATAGGGGTGCCCACTATATTGCTGCGGCCTATCACTACGCAGTGCATACCTGCGGTATTTATCTTGTAGTACTCCAGCATCAGCATGATGCCATATGGCGTGGCAGGCAGAAAGGTAGGCTGTCCCAGCAGCATCCGCCCCTGCGATATAGGGTGGAACCCATCCACATCCTTTCCCGGGTGTATGGCATTGATAACAGAGTCGGGCGATATATGGTCGGGCAGAGGCAGTTGCACCAGTATGCCGTCTATGGCAGCATCGTGGTTCAGGCGTTCTACCTCGGCTATCAGTGCTGCCTCCGTTATGTCGGCGGGCAGGCGCAGCAGGGTAGAGTCGAAACCCAGCTCTTCACAGTGTTTCACCTTAGAGCCCACATAGGCCTCGCTGGCAGGGTTGTTACCTACCAGTATGGCCGCCAGGTGCGGTTTCTTGCCGCCTGCGGCCTGCCATTTCTGTACTTCCTGTTTTATCTGCTCCTTTATATGGCCGGAGACCAGCACACCATCCAGTAGTTGCATACAGCGGGATATTTACGATGAAGGTAATAAAAAACATGCTCCCTGTATACAAAAAGCCCGCTATCAGGCCATCTCCTCCCCTCGGGGGAGGTCGGGAGGGGCTACTGCCTTACATACCATTCCGCCATACCATCCACTCTTACGTCTTGCGACAGTACTAGTGTGTCATGTGCATACGATATCTCATAGGTCATATTGTTGCTTGCTATGGTCACAAAGTCTGCGGTGGTGTTCTTTATTTAAGAGGGACCCGTAAAAAGGGTATAGGTAGTAGTAGTGATATTGCCGTCAAATGTGTAGTAGCACCTGCTGCCGCTGGCAAATTCATAGCTCTGTGAGTGTCCCCACTCGTCGGCGGTCATATCCAGGCCGGCGATGCCGCCCGTTATACGCACCAGCTTCCATTTACCCCGTATAGATGTACTCGTTCCGGGCTCCGTTGTGGTCTTTCGGCAGCTTATGGTCATCATCACCGATAGGGCGGCCATAAGCCATATGGTAGTTATCCTCATGTCTGATATGGTTTTGGTAAAATTATATAGACACGCAAATACTCACAAATGTTGCACCCGTGCAAAAGATACCCACACTCCATCTCCTACCCCTCGGGGGAGTCTGCAGGGTCGGGGGGAACTGCTGAAGGCCTACTCCTTTACATACCAGTCCACCGTACCATCCATGCGCACATCCCACGATAGTACCAGTGTGTCATGGGCAAAGTAGTACTCATATGTTTCTCCACCCTTTATGGTCACAAAATCGCCATCGGTCCCCTTGGTATAAGACGGGGCCTTGTAACGTGTATAAATAGTATTGGTCACATTGTCATTCACCGTCAGCACACATTTATCTGTCGCCCCGAACTCATAGGTCTGTATCAGGCCCTGCTCTTCGGCGCTCATGTCCACTCCCCTCAGGCCGCCTGTGGTGCGCACCAGCCGCCATTTACCCTGTATGGGGTTGTCATTCACCTGTATGGCGGTACCCGCTGCCGGTTCGGTCTGTACATCAGCGGTCATGGGCGATGGTCCCAGGTCGGTCTTCCGGCAGGCGGGCAGCGCCAGCGCTGCTGCCAGTATCAGTATCATCGTTTTCATGGTAGTGCGTTTTTAGGTCCATAATATAATAGGCATATCATGTCGCACAAATGTTGTACCACGCCACCTCTTTTACCACATTTTTCACACTACTTTAGAACCACCTCACCCATGGCCTGCTTACCAGCGGCGAGAATGCCCATGGCACCGAAGACAGTATCACCAGCAGCGCTACCGTATACCATATGGCCACTGTTCTGTGTTTCTCATTATCGGTGGTCTTTCGTTTGGCCTTGGCCGATCCTATGGTCAGTATCGTTATTCCCACCAGCATCATCAGGCTGTGCTCCATCCCAAAGAAGCGTATCTGCCTGTCATGCACCGCCTTACCAAAGTCGCCCAGGAAGTATTTTATCAGCGGACTGATGAAATACAACGATATACCTATCAGCAATTGTATATGTGCTATGGTGGCCGTTATATGTCTTATACTGTTATCCGTCCGGCTAAAGAGCTTTTTACCCTTCCACCCCCTGTATGCGCGGTAGAGCGATAGCGCTATGCTGCCCAGTACCAGCCAGCGGAAACAAGAATGAAATACCAGCAACGGATAATATGCGCCCATGGTGTCGTCTGTTTGCAGGGAGCAATGTTACACTGCCTTCGGCCATATCCACCTATCTGTCGTATCACATTTGTGCAATATTTTCCGCAGGCGGCCGCATACATATATGATCTTGTAGCAGAATATCCGGGTCTGAACTCCCCCGGTTGCAACCGGTAGCTAATACCACGACCCCACACATGTCACGACCCCACACATGTCTTGTTTCATATATAAACTCGTATGGCCACACGAACGGAGGCCCAACGAAAAAATACCGCCCTAAAAGATGGCGGGAATGGATCTTTCGGCTATTTTAACGAAAATTTTGGCAAAGGTCGGATAAGGCTTTATTTTTTTATATTAAATCCTATCTTTGCACCCCTTACAGGACAGGGGTAACCTATGTCCCTGTCTGTGCTTTTAAAATTTATTATATATAATTTCAAGAACAACCTATGCAGTTAAGAGGTTTAGTGAAGGTTTTTACGGTGGCGCTCATCCTGATATCGCTGTACCAGCTTTCTTTAACGTTCGTAGTACGCAACACCGAGAAAAAGTGGAGAGAAAAGGCCCGCAAAACGGCCATGGCACAAGACCCTAAGGCCACAGGCGCCGACCTGGACAAGCTCACCGACAAGTACTACCAGGTAATGACCGATACCCTGCAGGGCGAGGTGATATTCAATGCACTTGTGAAGAAGTACACCTTCCAGGAAGCAAAGGCAGAAGAGCTGGGCCTGGGCCTGGACCTTCAGGGCGGTATGAACGTGACGCTCGAAGTGAGCCTCAACGACCTCGTGCGCTCTATGTCCAACAATCCCCGCGATGCCGCGCTCAACAAGGCCATCAACGATGCCAACATAGCCAAGGCCAATAGCGATGCCAACTTCATCACCCTCTTTGGCCAGAAGTTCGAGCAGCAGAACCCCGGCGTTAAGATGGCTTACCTCTTCACCAAGCCTGCAGAGAAGGACATCACGCTCAACTCTACCAACGAAGAAGTACTGCGCAAGCTGAACGAAGAGGCCAAAGCCGCTATCAAGCGTACACATCATGTACTGCAAACGCGTATAGACAAGTTCGGCGTTGCCAACCCCAACGTAAACCTCGATGAGAACAAAGGCATCATCACCGTAGAGCTGGCCGGTGTGCAGAACCCCGAGCGTGTACGCTCTTACCTGCAGGCCACTGCCAAGTTGCAGTTCTTCGAGACCTATGGCAACCAGGAAGTAGGCCCTATGATAAACATGGCCAACAAGCCCCTGTACAACTACCTCTCTGGCGTTAAAGAAGAGAGAACAGATAGCGCTGCTACATCTACCGATAGTGCAACTACCGCAGTTGCCGACACTACAGGCAAAACAGCCGATACAAGCAGCCTCAACGATATGTTCGCCAGCAAAAAAGATGGCGTAGCTACCGATAGCGCAGGCGGCAAGGGCCAGATCCGAGAGACCCCTCTTACCGACCTCATCATACCCAATGGCACCAACGAAGAGGGTTATTTCAACTCTCCTGCTGTAGGTTATGTTGCCCGCAAAGACACTGCCAAGGTGAACCACTACCTCTCGCTCGATGTTGTGAAGAACAAGTTCCCCAGCAACATGAAATTCGTTTACGGTGCAGAAGGCAAAAAGTCTAAAGACCCCAATGCCGTACTGGCGCTCTATGCCCTGAAGACCGCACCCGGTGGTGGTTCCAGGCTCGAAGGCGACCACATCACCAATGCCCGTGCCGACTTCAGCTCTATGACAGGCCAGCCCAACGTGACCATGGAAATGGACATCACCGGCGCCCGTATATGGAAGGATATGACCGGCCGCAACGTAGGCAAGTTCGTAGCCGTTGTGCTCGATGACAAGGTATACTCTGCTCCCCGTGTAGACAACGAGATAGCCTCGGGCAGCACCGAGATATCGGGTTCTTTCACTACCGAAGAGGCCAATGACCTTGCCAACATCCTCAGGTCTGGTAAGCTGCCCGCGCCGGCACACATCGTGCAGGAGCAGGTAGTAGGTCCTACCCTCGGTGCAGAGTCTATCAGCGCAGGTTTCACGGCCATCGTGCTGTCGTTCCTCGCCATCTTCGTCCTCATGCTTATCTACTATAGCACCAGCGGCTGGGTGGCCAATATATCTCTTACCCTCAACCTCCTGTTCACTGTAGGTATACTGTCTGCAATGCATGCTACCCTCACACTGCCCGGTATCGCCGGTCTGGTGCTCGGTATCGGTATGGCGGTGGATGCGCATGTGCTTATCTTCGAGCGTATCAAGGAAGAGCTTGCCCTCGGCAAGTCTCATGCCGATGCCATAGCCGATGGGTATAAGCGTTCTAATGCGCCTGTATTGGATGGTCACGTTGCACAGCTCATCACAGCGGCCATCCTCGCCTACTTCGGCCTGGGCCCTGTGCTTGGCTTCGCTACTACCCAGCTCCTCAGTATCACCATATCGCTCTTCTGCGGTATCCTGGTATCAAGGCTCATAAAAGAGATATGGCTGAACCGTGGCAAGCATTTCAAATACTTCACGCCCGTATCTAAGGCCGTATTCGCCAAGGCCCACTTCGATTTCATGGCCAAGCGCAAAATAGCCTACTTTATCTCTGTTATCGTTATAGCGGCCGGTATCGCTTCTGTGTTCCATGGCTTCGACTATGGCGTGGAATTCGCAGGTGGCCGCAGCTACACTGTGAAGCTGGACAAGACCTATGAAGTAACGCAGATACGCGAAAAGCTGAACGGCGTATTCGGCGAATATCCCATAGTGAAGACCATAGGTACCAACAACAACGTCAACATCACTACTGCCTACCTCATCAAGCAGCCAGGCCAGCAGGTAGAGCGCCAGGTGCAGGAAAAGCTGTACGAAGGCCTGAAGGCAGGTAAGTTCATACCCGAGACAGTTACTTTCGATGACTTCCTTTCTACCACTATACAGAGCTCGCAAACAGTACTCCCCACCATCTCCGACGACCTCATAGCAGGTGCCAGGTGGGCTACCATCATATCGCTGCTTGCTATCTCTATATACATCCTCGTGCGTTTCCGCAGGTGGCAGTACTCGCTCGGTACTTTTGTATCGCTGCTGTTCAATATCTGCGCTACACTCGCAGTGTTCTCCTTCCTCAAAGGCGTGGTTCCCTTCGCCCTCGAGATAGACCAGCACTTCATCGCGGCCGTACTTACGGTAGTAGGTTTCTCTATGAACGACACCATCATCGTGTTCGACCGTATCAGGGAATACTTCCGCAAGTCGCCTAACGAAGACAAGCAAAGCGTTATCAACCGCGCTATCAACGATACCCTGCCCCGTACCATTATGACATCGCTCACCGTGTTCCTCGTGGTGCTCATACTGTTCATCGTAGGTGGCGAGGTGACTCGTGGTTTCGCATTCGCGATGCTCATAGGTGTTATCACAGGTACATACTCTTCTATATTTGTAGCATCACCGGTACTGGTAGATACCGACAAGAGCGGTACCCTCAGCCAGGAGGTCGATCGCGAAGCTCATATCGAAGAGCTGAAGAAAATGGCATAACCACCATATTCATATACAAAAGAAAGGCGCCTCACACGGGGCGCCTTTCTTTTTGCCACATACTCTGTCACATGTCCCATCCTTTCGTTTACTTTGCCCTATATCTCGTACCACCCGCCCACTCATGACAGTATCTGTTATCATCATCAATTACGATACCTTCCAGATAACCTGCGACTGTATAGAAAGCGTGATACGCCACACCAAAGGCGTACCCTATGAGATAGTGCTTGTGGACAATGCATCTCCCCACGACGACCCCGATCAGTTCACGGTCCGCTTCCCTTCCATACAACTTATAAAAAGCCCCGAGAACGGCGGCTTCGCAAAGGGCAATAACTTAGGTATAGCCGCAGCCGCGGGCGATGTGATATTGCTGCTCAATTCCGACACAGTCCTTACAGAGGACAGCATCAGTATAGCTGCTCATGAGCTCGTCAAAGACGACACTATAGGCGCCCTCACTGTACGTCTCACCTATCCCGATGGCAAGCTGCAGCATACCGCCCGCCGCTTCCGCAGCATACGCAACGAGCTGCTCGATCTCGCCCGTCCTGTTCTCAAACTGCTGCCCTACCGCAGGCGGTCGCATCTTATGCTCAACCAATATTTCCATGGCGACCGCGATACCTGGTGCGACTGGGTCAGTGGCGCCTTCATGATGTTCCGCAGAGACCTGCTGCAAAAGCTGCCGGGCCACCGGCTCGATGACCGCTTCTTCATGTATGGCGAAGACCAGCTATGGTGTTATCAGTTCGCGCAGCTAGGTCATCGCAGCAGGTACATAGCCGCTACCACCGTCATACACATACATGCGGCCAGCACATCTCCGAAAAAGCAGATGCAGCTCCTCAAAAAATTCCTGGCCATGGAGTTGAAGATAATGGAGTACCGCGTAGGCCGTGGGCTCTATTACCACCTATTCAGCCTCATACTTACTATAAAGGAAATGGCACGCTATTACTTCAAGGTAGCAGTATTGAAGCTCACCGGCAAGAGAATGAGATAAATAGGTCAGACCAAACATCATCTCCTCCCCTCGGGGGAGGTCGGGAGGGGCTATTTCTTCAGCACCCTCTTCACCACCACATTGCGCACCAGCTTGAAGGGTGCCGATACAAAGCCCCATACTATGGCCCGCACCAGCAGCGGGTGCCAGCCCCATACGCTCACATTTATGCGTATATGCTTTGCTATTGCGCCAAATTGGAGGAAGCACAGCATATTGTAGATATTGCGGCTGGTACCTATAAAGTGCAGTGGCAGCGGCTTTTGGTACTTCTTCTTTACCTCCCTTATATCGCCATTCAGTATCTCGCCCGCGCAGCGCACTATAAAGGCCGGGTCATTGTCGTATATCTCCAGCACCTCATCATCGGGCATGCCGCACCGTTCAAAGTCCCGCGTTATGGGGTTCACCCATGGCATATAGGCATCCAGTATCTGCAGCATGGGCAGCATCTTGCCCGCGTCCGATGTCGTTATCCAGCTTATACCACTGCTGCAGCCTATCAGCAGCGTGCAGTAGTGCGATAGCGCCGCCGTCTCTCTCAGTGTCAGCACACTGCCGTCTATTATGCGTGCATCGCCCGCATCTATTCGGTTGGCAGAAGAAAGTATGATACACGTCCCCGGGTTCTCTACTATCTGCCGGGCTATGTTCAGCGCCATATCGGTCGTTATGGCCAGTTGTCCGCTCTGCGGCGCAAATTCGAAGAGTATCACATTCCTGTACTCTGCCAGCTTATGCCGCTCTGCAAATGCCGCGGTCGTGGCTATCTCGGCCTCGCGCAGGCGCAGTACCGGCTGCACACCCTGTGTTATGGGCCGCCCATACGCCCTCAGTATCCCCGATCGTATGGTACCGTCGTAGTACGCTATGTTATCGTCTATCAGTTGGGTAGAGAAAACCTCGTCATACTCCCCGGCAGCCTTTTTGGCCAGTGCGGCTCTTAGCTGCTCGCGGTGTATGCGTGTATTGGTGTTCTTGTTCACATCGGGCACCTCCACTATCTCGTCTATATAGGGGTTGTTCTCCAGCACGCTCTTTGCCCATGTGGCTACTACCCACGTCAATCGGCATCCCGGGTGGTCGTGCTTTATCTGCCGGGCTATGGCCGTGGCATACAGGCAGTCCCCGTTAGAATGCAGGTGCAGTAACAATATCTTTTTCCCGGTGCTCATCTGGTAGAAGAGGCGCAATTTACAGAATATCCCACAGTACCTTATGCCTCCTGTATCATCCTCTTGCTATGGCATAACAGTACATTAGCATCTTCGCTTCAAATACCTGACCCTCGTTTGCCCTCCGCCCCGCCTATTTTGATTAATTTTGCACCCATGTCACGCAAAGCAATGCTCATCATAATGGACGGCTGGGGCCACGGACAGATACCCTCTGCCGATGCCATCGCCAATGCCAATGTCCCCTTCGTACGCTCTCTCTACGGCCGTTACCCCTACACCCAGCTCGTCACCTGCGGCGAGGCCGTTGGCCTGCCCGATGGGCAAATGGGCAATTCTGAGGTAGGCCATCTCAATATAGGCGCAGGCCGCATAGTATACCAGGAACTGCAGCGGATCAATGTAGCCTTTCGCGATGGCGAGGCCCGGAGCAACCCCGTACTGCAGAATGCCTTCGACGAGGCCAAGATCACCGGTGGTACCCTGCACTTCATAGGCCTTGTGAGCGATGGTGGTGTGCACAGCCACATCAGCCACCTGGAGCAGCTCTGTACCCTGGCGCAGGAGGCCGGCGTACCGCGCGTGGCCGTACATGCATTTACCGATGGCCGCGACTGCGACCCCAAAAGCGGCCTGGGCCACATGGCACGCCTGCAGCGCCACCTGGTGGCCACAGGCTGCACGCTGGCCACCATCACGGGCAGGTACTACGCTATGGACCGTGACAGGCGCTGGGAGCGTGTGAAGGTAGCCTACGATGCCATGGTACATGGTACGGGCCTTCACATATCCGACCCCCTGGCCGCCATACAACGGTCTTATAACGAAGATGTCACCGACGAGTTCATACGTCCCATCATAGTATGCGACGACAATGGCCGTCCCAATGCCCTCATCAAAGATGGCGATATTGTGGTCTGCTTCAACTTCCGTACCGATCGCTGCCGCGAGATCACGCAGGCCCTTACGCAAGAGTCCTTCCACGAGCAGAATATGCATCCGCTTCCGCTCCACTACGTCACTATGACGGAGTACGACAAAAGCTACCGCAATGTCAATGTCATGTTCACCAACAGCGACCTCACCAATACCCTTGGCGAGGTGCTCAAAGACAATGGCAAAACACAGATACGCATAGCCGAGACCGAGAAATACCCGCACGTTACCTTCTTCTTCTCTGGTGGCCGCGAGTTGCCCTTTGCCGGCGAAAAGCGCATCATGATACCCTCTCCCCGCACCGTACCCACTTACGACCTGAAACCCGAGATGAGCGCCATAGAGCTGACCGAGGCCATCCTGCCCGAGATAAATGCCGGCGATACCGACTTCATCTGCCTCAATTTTGCCAACCCCGATATGGTAGGCCATACCGGTGTATGGGATGCGGTGATAAAGGCCGTAGAGACAGTTGATGAATGTGTGGGCCGCATAGTGCCCACCGCGCTGGCCAATGGCTATGCAGTATTCCTCACCGCCGATCACGGCAATGCCGATATGATGGTGAACGAGGATGGCTCGCCCAATACCGCGCATACCCTCAATCCCGTGCCCTTCTTCCTCATCTCCAACGACTATGAGGGTTCCCTGCGCCCCGGCAAGCTGGGCGACATAGCACCCACCATGCTCACCTATATGGGCGTGCCCACCCCGCCCGAAATGACGGGCGATGTACTGCTTGTACAGCATTAAGTACATTCCCTTATTCACATATACCACAAAGGGTCGCCAATGAATGGCGACCCTTTGCTATTTATACCCTTACCTATACTGCTGGAATATAAAAAGTAAGCACCGGCAAATGTGAGCCTTGTGTTCCTTCATACACAACAGATATTTGTGTTCTTTTTTTATTCCCTTGTGCCCTTTGGGGTAAGGCCGGTCTCGTGCATTACTTGGTATGTCTGCACATTATCAGAATATCCGCATCAGCTCTGCCAGCCCTGCCACCTCATAGGTGGGCTTGTGGGCATGCTCTGCCTTTACGGGGTTGTAGTAGGCGCAGTCCCACCCTGCGTTTATGGCGCCTGCTATGTCTATATCCACCGCATCGCCTATCATTATGCTGTCATCGGTACTGGCCCCGGCCTCCTTCAGCGCATAGTCGAATATATCCCGGTACGGCTTCATGCTGTTGCTCCTTTCCGAGGTTATGATGTGCGTAAAGTAGCGCGATATGCCCGAGTACTGCAGCTTCAGACGCTGCGTGGTCTCAAAGCCGTTCGTTATCAGGTGCATCTCGTACCGGCCCTTGCAGTGGTCCAGCAACTCCTTGGCATCGGGTATCAGGCGTGTCTGGGTAGGCAGTATCTCCAGGTAGGCCGTGCTCAGCTCGTGCGCCAGGTAAGTATCGGCCACCTTAAAGTCCAGCAGCATCAGCCACATGCGTTTCCACCTTAGCTCGTCCCTTTTTATATAGCCGTTGCGATACCTCGTCCACAGTTTATCGTTATGTATATTATACGAGGCGAACAGTTTATCAAAGTCATTTATACCATGCCCAGCCAGGTCATATTCGGTATACAGACGCCTTAGCGTGGCTTCCGAGTTCTTATCGAAATCCCACAATGTATGGTCCAGGTCGAAGAATAGATGTTTGTAGGTGCGGCTCATATCATTTTGGCGTGGCAGGGGTTCGATCCACCGGGCAAATTTAGTGCAAAAACCGCCCCTGCCTCATGCCTGTGAGTAAATAATAAGGTAGTCACCGCACATATTTCAAATTATATTCTTCGTATATATACATTCAATGTCACAAATATTCTATGCAAACTGTATGAGATCACGATTTTTCCCATAAATTTGCCGTCCTTAGGTAAAAAACAACCTGGGGCAAAGCTCCTTAGCAATAACAAAATACGATCCTACGATGGCTGTAATTCAAACTATCAGAAATAAATACGGGAAGATCGCGGGCGGTGTCATCGCCCTGGCGTTGGTCGGGTTTATTATCTCTGATGCTACCAGCGGATCCCTCTCCTCTCTTTTCAGCGGAAAGGATACCGACGTAATGAAAATAGACGGTACTAAAATAGACCCACGCGAGTACAGCGAACGAGTAAAAGAGTACGAGACCCTATACCTGATGTACAATCAGAACGGCAGTACCACCCTCGATGAGGTGACCCGCGCGCAGGTCACCGAACAGCTCATACAGCTCATGGTATACGAGGCGGCCGTGAACAAGCAGTGCGATAAACTGGGCCTCAAAGTTTCTGACGACGAGGTAAAAGAGCTTATCTATGGCATGAACTGCGACCCCATGATCCGCCAGTTCAATATACAGGGTACGCCTATATTCAACGATCCCCAGTCGGGCCAGTTCGATCCCGGGCGCGTAAAAGGCTTCGAGAAGGAAATGGCCGAAAGCGGCGACAAGCTCGACCCCTCGGGCAAGCTTCGCGAGCAGTGGAAGGCTGTGAAGAACTATGTCACACGCTCGGCCAGGGTACGCAAATTCAATTCCCTCTTCAGCAATGCTGCTTACGTTTCTAAGTTCCAGATGAAGCGCATGATGCAAGATCAGCAGAGCACTGCCTCTATCCGCTTCGTAAAGGTGCCTTACACTGCAGTATCCGATGTGGATGTCAAGGTGACCGATGACGATATAAAGGCGTACATGAAGAAGCATGCGGCCCTCTATACCAACGACGAGGCCACACGAAGCATAGAGTATGTTACCTTCGAGATAGTGCCATCCTCTGCCGATACCGCTCGCGCACTGGTCGCACTCGAAGAGATAAAGGGCGAATTCGGTACCACCAAGGATAACGAGAGCTTTGTCAACAGCAAAAGCGACCTGTCCAACTCATACACTACCGGCTTCTACAACAAGCGTACCATGCAGACCCGCGTGGCCGATACCCTCCTCACTATACCTGTAGGCACCGTATTCGGTCCCTTCTACGAGAATGGCAGCTACAACCTCGTCAAGGTCACAGACAGGAAGACATATCCCGATTCTGTGAAGATGCGCCACATCCTCGTTCAGACAAAAGCACAGACCAGCGATGTAAGGACCGATACTATGGCCAGCATGCGCCTGGACAGCGCCATAACAGCCATCAAGGCAGGTACCAAGTTCGATTCTGTAGTAGGTGCCTTCTCTGACGACCAGAACAGCAAAGAGAAAGCCGGCGAATACACCTTTACCCTGCTCAACAGACCGGGTCTGCCAAAAGAAATGGGCGACTTCATCTTCGAAGGCAAGCCCGGAGAGACCAAAAAGGTAAAGATATCTAACGACCAGTACAGCGGATATGAGTACATCGAGATACTGGAGCATACCGGCGTAGGCCCCAGCGTGCAGATAGCTCTCGTGGCCAAGAACCTTGTGCCCAGCGACAGCACTATCGATGCCCTCTACGGCAAGGCTACTGAGTTCGCTGCAAAGAACACTACTGCTGAGGCGTTCAATACTACAGCCAAGAAGCAGAACCTCGACAAGCGTTTTGCCGAAGGTGTGAAGATCAATAGCTTCAACGTGAATGGCCTCGGCCCCGCCCGCGAAGTAGTGAAGTGGATGTACGAGCACAAGGTAGGCGACGTATCGCAGGTGTTCCAGCTCGGCGATGAGCGCTATGTAGTGGCCAAGCTGGCCGCAGTATCAGAGAAAGGCCTCAAAGACCTCAACCCCATCGATCGCCCTATGATAGAGCAGAAGGTGAAGGAAGAGAAAAAGGCCGAGCTCATAGCTAAGAAATATGCCGGCAGGTCGCTGGATGAGATAGCCGCACAGTCGCTGCAGCAGGTACAGCAGAGCGATAGCGTGGTGCTGGGTACTGCCTATGTTCCCAACCTCGGTTACGAGCCCAAGGTAGTAGGTTATACCTTCAACAATGCTTTCCAGCCCAATACCGTATCTCCTGCTATCGTAGGCCAGTCCGGTGTGTTCTTCATCACCGTGCTCAACCGTGTCAGCAATCCCTTGCCACCCGATGGCGGCATGATGGACCAGATACTCGCCATGCAGCGCCAGCAGCAGGAAAAGCAAATGAGAAGTGTCATAGACCAGACCATACAGCAGTCGCTCATCAAGAGCACACCTGTAGAGTACTTCCCTGCCAACTTCTAACAACTAACATAAGTTACATACTACAGGAGGCCATCCCCACAGGATGGCCTCTTTTGTTCTCGGGGCTATATGCCGAACATTGATAATAATACCATATCTTTGCCTATCTTTGGTAAAAAGGCACAAATAACAGCTTATGTCTCAGCAGGTCACAGAAGGGGTTAGTATATTGGTAGAGACATTCTACCAGCCGGCCCAGTCCGACCCGGTGAAGTATGAGCATCTTTTTGCCTATCGCATCACCATAGAGAACCTTACCATTTATCCCGTAAAGCTTCTCAGCCGCCACTGGCACATCAAGGATAGCAACGGCACCCACCGCGAGGTAGAGGGCGAGGGCGTAGTAGGCCAGCAGCCTGTCATTCAGCCCGGCGATAGCTACCAGTACACATCTGCGGTCAATATCTACAGCGAAATAGGAAAGATGTACGGCAGCTACCTTATGGAGAACCTCTTCAACAAGAAGAAGCTCACCGTGGCCATACCCGAGTTCAAGCTCATAGTACCCGCCAAGCTCAATTAAGTATCCCACTCATCGCGCACAGCGAATAATACCGATCGAACATCAACTCGTCATTAAAGAAGTGTCGGATAATATCTCCCTCTCCTTTGGAGAGGGCCGGGGGTGAGGCTTAGTAGCAATGCCGACTTCTAATGTTCGATCAGTATGGTCAGGATCATCGGCTCACGCCAATGTTCCTGTCGGGAACTGCTGCATGCGCAGCATATATTTCCCCAACACATCGAACTCTATGTTCACCTCATCGCCCGCCTCCAGTTGGCCGAAGTTGGTATGCTCATAGGTATATGGAATGATGGTCACCGTACATTCGTTCGCCCCCACATCAAAGACGGTAAGGCTCACACCGTTGATGCATATCGATCCCTTCTCTATCACCAGTGCTGCATACCGCTCCGGAAACCTGAAGCGGAACAGCCAGCTTCCATCCAGCGTGCGTTTCTCTATACAAGTAGCAGTAGCATCGGCATGCCCCTGCACAAAGTGCCCGTCCAGCCGGTCGCCCACCCGCAGGCTTCGTTCCAGGTTCACCTTCTGGCCCACGGCCCACTTGCCCAGGTTCGTCTTTGCCAGTGTCTCTGCTACTGCCGTCACCGTATAGGTATCGCCCTCTATGGCCACCACCGTCAGGCACACACCATTGTGCGCCACACTCTGGTCTATCTTTAGCTCTGTGGTTATGGCGCTCCTCATCACGAAGTGGATGTTCGAGCCCTCATGTCTTATACCGGCCACCGTGGCCAGCGCCTCTATTATGCCTGTGAACATTTTTCTTTTTGTTGCTGCTATCGTTGTTTTATGGCGCGGGCCTTGTGCCGGGTGGTGCCGGTATCGCTCCTCACGCTGAACTCCATGTACATCAGCGAGCTGTCCACCTTATCGCGGTACAGCACGCCCGTCACGGTGTCCTGGTGGCGGCAGAAGAACTGGCCCGGGTACAGCGTCAGCGAGTCACCCACCGTAGTGTCCAGCGTGGCATTGTATTGTGCGCCAGCAGTGGCCAGCAGTGCCGTGCCCGATGGGCACAATCCTTCCAGCCGTATATCCCTGTTCGATAGTTTCACTATCGTCATCATCATCGAGTCTGCCGATATGAAAAGATCGTCCTTCGATACCGTATCATGCACTTTATACCTGCCCGCAAATACATCCGACGGGTAGAAGCACACCGTATTATCAGGCTTGCCGGGGAAACCCCAGTTATAGTTCACCGCCTCAGGGTCATTACAATAAGGGTTGGTGATCCTCGGGTCGTCCACGGGCGCAGGGTCTACCCATTTCTTGCACGATAGTGCTACAATGGCCGCCAGAAGCAGGAACGATATGGATATCCTCAGGTAACGCATGTCTATAGGTAGCAGGCCATCGCCTGCCGGTCCGTATATAACAACGGATTTTCGTCAAAATTATTCAAAATAGCCTTAAGGATCGCATATATTATCCCCCGCTACGGCCACACCACCATAAAATGAAAAAGCGCTCCTGAAAAGAAGCGCTTTTGTTGATGGGGTTAAATAGGCACTACAATGTATCTTAGTTGTAGTTCACCGTTACGGGAACTCCTGTTGCGTTCGTATAAAGACCTGCTGCCTGGCCTGCCGCTACGTTCAGGGTAGCGCCCACGTTCAGGGTCTCGGTACCGCCTGAGCTCAGGGTACCGGTAGCAGATGGCGAGCTGGTAAAGTTGTCTACTGTCATATTGTGTGTAGCACCATCAGTTATCACACACGATACTGGCAGGGTTATCGCATAGGTATAGCCACCCTGGCCCGATACTGTGAAGCTGGCCGCAGCTACAGTACCTGTGGTAGCAGGAAGGGTAACACCACCTGCACCGCCTGTGGTACGCGTACCTGCAGGGGCCAGAACCGCTGTACCTGCTAAAGTTGCAGATACGGCCACATTACCGAAGTTCATATCTACTGTCTTCACTATTGATATCGGGGTGATGATGTTGGCCGATGCAGAAGCAGTTGCTGATGCCTGGGCAAAAGAGCTGTTAGAGAAACCTATTACTGCTACTGTAGCGATCGCGAGTGACTTGAAGATGTTTTTCATTTTACTTGTCGTTTTTCTGTTGTTTATGTTTTTGTTTTTTGTTTCGTTGCCAGCCTACCGTCAGGCAGGTTCGATAGCTATATAACCAACGCTGTGCCAAAAACACAAAACATTGATAATCAATAAATTAATGCATATCATAGTTGCTGCCATTTCCACCTAAAGGACATTTTTTCCAGAATATAGAAAACAAAAAGGCCTCCCGCTTCATCGCGGAAGGCCTATACAAGAGAGAAGTAGAGGAAAGGTCGTTATCGTATCACTATATGCTTTACTACCTGTACATCGCCTGCGCTGCAATGCGCAAAGTAGCTGCCTGCACTTAGCCCGCTTACATCCATCTGCGATCCCGGTGCCACATCAGCTACATGCAGCACCTCGCGCCCGGTCACATCTGTCAGGCGCACCGTTACCTGGTCCACTCCCGCCCAGCTCACCGCTATACTGCCTTGCGCAGGTACGGGGTATACCGCCACCTCCGGCTCTGTTATGGGTAGTGTCACGGCCTCCGTAGCGCCGCCGCTGTACTTCAGCATCTTGCCGCCGTCGCCACAGGCCCACACGGTCCCTGTACCATAGCCGCCTATGCCGTTCAGGTCGGTGGTCATACCTGTGGTCTGTGTGCTCCATGTGGTGCCGCCATTACTGCTATACAGTATGGTACCGCCATTGCCTGCTATCCATATCTGTGTTGCGCTGCCATAGTACACGGCGTTCAGGTTCTGTGTGCCCACTGTAGTTGCCGCCCATGTAGTGCCGCCATTGGTAGTGCGCAGTATGGTACCCGCATTGCCCACTATTATCCCATCATTGGCGGTAAAGAACCTCACCTTGTTCAGTGTCTGTGTAGTGCCTGCGGTCTGCGCTGTCCATGCGCTTCCTCCGTTCGTGGTCTTTATGATGACACCACCCTCACCTACCGCCCAGCCGTTGGACGAGCCCTGCAGATGCACTCCATGCAGTTTCTTACCGGCTACAGCGGTGGGTTGCTTCAGCGCCATTGTGATAGGGTTGTACAAGAAACCGAACCCCACCTCCTCATCGCCGCATACCCATACACTGCCCGATACCGCAGTTATGTCGTACAGGTCGGTCATGCCCATTCCTATATTATCCCAAGTAGCGCCGCCGTTCGTGGTCTCATACACATGCTGTGCTGCGCCGCAGGTATAACCCATGCTCGCGCTTACAAAGGTCACGCCCGTTATGTGCTCCGTGGTGCCGTCCACGCTCATGGTGGTCCAGGTGGTGCCACCATTTGTGGTCTTGCGTGCAACTCCATTATTACCCACAGCAAAGGCCGCGGTCGCGCTCGTTGCATATACGGCATTCAGTTGCTCGGTGGTAGTGCTTGTCTGTACGGTCCATTGAGCCATTACCGGCGTACCGGCCAGCATACCCGTCAAAAGAACGCCCGAAAGTATCTTGTTCATCATGATGAAGTGGTTTTTCGTCTACCACATCATATTTCGTTCCACTTATTGTCCGTTCGTGTCATTATCCTGATTATAGCCTGTATTTCTTGCCAGCGGCTATACCCACAAAAAACGCCTCCGGAAAGACCGGAGACGCTCGTTTCAAAACAGGGGCTGAATATCTTTCAGCGTATGTGTTCGGTAATTTTTTTACCTCCTTTAGGCCTGCCTGCCAGTAGGCAGGGCCGGGGTCATTAGTTGTAGTTCACTGTTACGGGTACACCGGTAGCGTTGGTGTACAGACCAGATGCCTGACCGGCAGCTACGTTCAGGGTAGCACCCACATTCAGGGTCTCAGTACCACCTGCGCTCAGGGTACCTGTTGCAGAGGGTGAGCTTGTGAAGTTATCAACGGTCATGTTGTGTGTAGCACCATCAGTTATCGTGCAAGATACAGGCAGTGTGATAGCGTAAGTATAACCGCCATGGCCCGATACTGTGAAGCTGGCAGCAGCTACGGTACCTGTAGTAGCAGGAAGGGTAACGCCACCTGCACCGCCTGTAGTGCGGGTGCCTGCCGGAGCCAGAACAGCAGTACCTGCTATGGTCGCAGACACGGCCACGTTACCGAAGTTCATGTCTACTGTCTTTACTATTGTTATCGGGGTGATAATAGTTGCAGAGGCAGTTGCTGTTGCAGTGGCCTGGGCGAATGAGCTGTTAGAGAAAGATACCAGTGCAACAGTAGCGAGAGCGAGAGACTTGAAGATGTTTTTCATTGTAGTTCGTTTTAGCCTGCCTGCCGCAGGCAGGTTTGTTTTAGTGTTTTTGTTTTAGTTTGTTGCCTGCCTACCGTCAGGCAGGTTTGACAGGTATATAACCAACGATGTGCCACAACCATAAAACACTGGAAATCAAACGATTGAATTTTGGCATAGCATGCCAAACATCCATCGGGTGGATGCCAATTCCATATATTGGACAAATGCCCCATTCCCGGGCATAAAATAGAAAGGGCCGCTCGATGAGCGGCCCTTTCATTGGTATCATTTCACTTACTATTAGTGCGCGTGATGGTGGTGATGATGCGTAGCATGTGCATCGGCCAGCTGGAAGAACTGCTCCTCACCTATCTCTTTATCCGTTATCGCGAATTTGGTCTCCAGGAACGCGAACAGCTTACCGAACAGCAGGCGACGGTAGGTCTCGTCCATCATCTTTTCATCCTTCAGCATCTTCGTCAGGTAGCTTTCCATC
Organism: Nemorincola caseinilytica; assembly: GCF_039540515.1. Classification (NCBI taxonomy): domain Bacteria; kingdom Pseudomonadati; phylum Bacteroidota; class Chitinophagia; order Chitinophagales; family Chitinophagaceae; genus Nemorincola; species Nemorincola caseinilytica. Next base: position 93,197 of record NZ_BAABFA010000010.1, read on the forward strand.
CATGGCGCCTCATCTTCCTGCTCTGTCGTCAGGCCGAAGTAGGCCAGTACACGCACCTTTATGTCGGTCTTTATCTCGTCCAGGCTCACTTCTATGCCGTTCTCCTGCATCAGCTTGTCGCTTATCAGCTGCCAGCGCAGTTGGTGGTCAAAGCTGCCGAATTCCGCATCTACCTCTTCGGCCGTACGGCGCTTCTCGCCGCCCTCGCGCATCCAGCGCTTCAGGAATGGCACCGGCAGTTCTATCTGCACATTGTGTACCAGCAGTTCGAACATCTCGTTCTGCAGGCGCTCGCCTGTCAGCCTTGCAAATTCCACACCCAGGTCGTTGCGCAGGTTCGTCATGAATTCCTCTGCATTGGTCACGTTCCTGTTCGGGAACACCTTCTCGAACAGTTCACTGTCCATTTCTGCAGGTATCAGGTGGCCTACCTTTGTCAGGGTCATCTTGTAGTGCTGCTCTGCTGCCTCTGCACCTGCCTTCAGCGGGTCTTTCAGAAAAGCGGTCAGCTCTTCTTCCGTACACACATCCACAGGGCGTATCACTACGCTGGTGCCGGGGCCTTTGCCCATTAGCATATCCTGCAGCCTGGCAGGCATCTTGCTCAGCTCTTCGGTATCTTCTATTTTCTTGGCATCGGCCGCTGCATTACCATCGGCATCGCAGGCCACATATTCCGAGTATATGATGTTGTCCTTCGCGGTCACCTCTGTCTGCTCGTCCACCTTGCCATACCTGCGCTTTATGCGGCCCAGCTCATCTTCTATCATGCCGTCCGATATGTTTATCTTGTAGCGGTCCAGGTTCGCGCCCTTTATCACGCTCTCCACGTCGAACTCAGGCTTCAGGCCCACCTCGAATGCAAAGTCCACATCCGTAGGTGCGTTCATATCCAGCTTTGTGTTCACGGGCAGCAGCATCGGCTGGGCAAAGATGGCTATCTTCTCGTTCTTCATGTAGTCCTCCAGCTGCCTGCTGGCCACGCGTATCACCTCATCGTTGAATACCGATGGGCCATACATCTTGCGTACCATGCCTGCAGGTACCATACCCTTGCGGAAGCCGGGTATGCTGGCTGTCTTCGCATATTGTTTCAGGCTTTTCTCAAAGGCGGGCATATAATCGCCTTTTTCCAGTTTTACGGTTATCGTATCGTGTAGCGTGCCTATGCTTTCGCGCGTTACTGTGGCCATAATTATCTTTTTCTTGTTTTATGAATTATCTAATGCCCCACCGGGGCTGATATATGTGTCAAAAAGTGTGCAAAGGTACAATATTATAGGTTGTCAAATACAGGTCTCCCCTCATTTCTTTATCGCCACTATCCACCCCTCATATTTTACCCTCAAAAAAATATGATACTTAATTTGCAAATACATTGGTTTCTTATGTATCTTTGTCTTAGGCAAACAGAGAAACACCATGATATTTTCTTCCGAACTGATAAAAGGCACCCTCAAGACCATAGTGCTGAAGCTGCTCGCCGACAACGGCAAAATGTACGGCTACGAGATCACGCAGCGCGTAAAAGAGCTCACTGCCGACAGGATACAGCTTACCGAGGGCGCCCTATACCCCACCCTTCATGCGCTGGAGCAGGAAGGCCTGCTTACCACCCAGGTGGAATATATGGGCAAGCGCGTACGCAAATACTACAGCCTCAGCCCCACGGGCAAGACCCGCTCGCAGGAAAAGGTCACCGAATTCTCCGAATTCCTCGGCACCATGCGCATATTGTTGGGTCTTGACATCAAAACAGCTTAAAGAATGTACCGCATCAGTGATGAACAGGTAGAGTATATCCTCGATGACATCAGACGTGGTGGCATCGAGACGGAGGACCTGCAGTTGAACCTCCTCGATCACATATGCTGCATCATAGAGCGGGAGCTCGAACCCGGGGCCGACTTCGAGCGCTTCTACCGCCATACGCTCAGGCGCTTTTATAAAAGCCAGCTACGCGAGATAGAAGAAGAAACAGCCCGATCGTTAACTTTCAAAAACTATTATTCAATGAAAAAACTAATGTTGATGAGTGGCGCCCTCTCTACCGCCTCTCTTATTGCCGGCAGTATCTTCAAGATACAGCACTGGCCCGGCGCAGGCGTGCTGCTTGCCCTGGGTATAGCCAGCTTCAGCCTCCTGTTCCTGCCCCTGCTGGCCATACTCAAGGCCCGCGAGGTGGCCCACACACGCGATCGCATAGTGCTCACACTCGCCTGCCTGCTGGGCATAGTGTTCTCTATGGCCACCCTTTTCACCATCATGCACTGGCCGGGCGCCTCCGCGCTCTGGTTCACCGCCATAGGCATATCTGCCTTTGTGCTGCTGCCCGTCTACTTTTTTACAGGCATCCGCCGCCCCGAGACCAAGCTCAACACCATGCTTATCTCCATCCTCCTCGTAGGTTTCACCGGCCTCCAGTTCACTCTCATGAACACACGCCCCGGTAAGACACAGGCACAGATACGCATACAGGCATACCTGCAGAGCGAGGCCCTTCTTCACAGCATACAACCCTCTGCCATGAGCCCCACCGCTGCCTACATCGATGCTACCTGCGAGCAGATAAAGACCCTGGCGCTGGAACATGCCGCCTCAGACCCAGCCACACTGCTGCGCGAAGGCCGCCCCGGCGACCAGTTCATCCACGATGGCACCGGCGTGCGCCTCATAAGGTCCCTGCGTGATTCTGTGGCCGCCTACGACCGCGGCTATGGCGCCGAGATCCTTCCCATACGCAACACCGTGCTCGATGGCGACCCAACACAGATAGGCTATGTGTACACCAATGTATCGCTGCTGCAGGCCGTTTCGCAACTGCAGCTATACCTGGCCACGGCCGAAGGCCGCAAACTAGCCACAGCAGCCAAATGATCCACCATCATCCCGCACCTATCGCCCCGGGGGAGAATAAATATCCCCGGGGCTTTTATTTCCTTGCGGCAAAGACCACGATATAAAAAGAAAAACCCATACCTCGTCCTCGTTTAACGAGGACCCGCATACCTCGTCCTCGTCTGTGACGAGGACGCAATGGCCGTGCGTTCGCAACGCACGATCGCCCCGGTGCAGCCCATCTTCCTCTCCCTCGGAGAGGGCTGGGGAGAGGTTCCTTGCACATACTATCGCAGATCTTATTATCTTTATCCCGCTTGCTGCTTAGTAAACTGCCACTCAACATTTTATCAGGCGGGCGGCACCGAAACAAAACAACTCACCCGATGAAACGCCATACAAGAATACAGATACTGCAGGTATCCTTATTGCTCGTAGCATTATGCCATCTCGTGTCCTGCTCCAAACACTACCGCACCGACAATCGCCGCCCGGGCCACCACCATTACCGCAAGGCCGGCCGCGCCTGGTAAAAGATATAGTTAAGCTTTTACTGCATCCTCCTGCCACGCGCACGCACATCAGGTTTTTACATACCTTTGCGCGCCCATGGATCTCGAGGTGCTGCAGGGTTTTTATCAGAACGATATCCGCATAAAACAAATTGCGGCAGGGTATGCTTTGCCCGGTCACAAGCTGCGCATCTACCTCGATAACCTCCGCGGCTCCTCCGTCAACTTCATGGCGGCCGCCCTCTGGCACCTCACCGATGCCAACCATGTTTTCATACTCAACGACAAGGAAGAGGCAGCCTACTTCCACAACGATATAGAGCACCTCACCCGCGGCCTCGATATCTGCTTCTTCCCCGACTCCTTCAAGCGCAGCGGCAACTACCAGGAGCTCAACAGCAGTCATGTCATGCTGCGCACCGAGGCCCTTACCAAGTTCACGGCTAAGAAAGTACACAAGAAGGTTCTTGTGACCTATCCCGAGGCGCTTTTCGAAAAAGTAGTGAACCCATCGTCCCTGGCCGACAATATGATCGGCATAAAGGTGGGCGAGAACCTCGATATCGATGGCCTGCTGCAGCGTTTCGTATCGCTCGGTTTCCGCCGCGAGGATTTTGTGTACGAGCCCGGCCAGTTCGCCATGCGCGGCGGTATACTGGACATCTACTCCTTCGGCAACGAGCACCCCTACCGTATAGAGCTCTTCGATACCGAGGTAGACAGCATACGCATCTTCAACCCCGAGACACAGCTATCCGAGCGCAAGCTGCTGCAGGTATCTATCCTGCCCAATGTAGAGACCCGCTTCGAAACAAAGGAAAAGATATCCCTGCTGGACTTTCTGCCGCCCAACACCATCATATGGGCCAAGGACCTCAGATTCGCTATAGGCAGGCTTGCCAAACTGGCCGCCGACCTCCCCGACCGTATGAACACCGGCCAGGTAGCCATAGACCACGAAGAGGACTGGCTGAAGGAGATATCGGTAGCCGATTTTGAGACCGATGGTACCTGGGCACAGAAACTAAAGGACCGTCACCTGCTGGAATGGTACAACCACTCGCTGGAAGAGCTTACCGGCAAGGACGTGGATGCTGCATTCCAGTTCGCTACAGAAGAGCAGCCGGTATTCAACCGCCAGTTCAATATGCTGATAAGCGACCTGCAAAAGCGCATCACGCAGAAGTATGTACCCTACATCTTTGCCGAGAACCCCAAGCAGCTGGAACGCCTGCGCAGCATCTTCGACGACCTCAATGCCGGTATCCAGTTCGTTGCAGTACCTACCTCTATCAGCAAGGGTTTCATAGACCACGATAAGAAGGTCATCTGCTATACCGACCACCAGATATTCCAGCGCTATCACAAGTACAATGTGAAGCAGGCCTACTCCAAAGGCAAGGCCCTCACACTGCGTGCCCTGCGCGAGCTTACCCCCGGCGACTATGTTACGCACATCGACCATGGTGTAGGCGTATACAGCGGCCTGCAGAAGATAGATGTGAACGGCAATATGCAGGAGGCCATTCGCATACTGTACAAAGACAATGATGTATTGTATGTGAACATCAACTCCCTGCACAAGATCAGCAAGTATACCGGCAAGGAAGGTACCGTGCCGCGCATGAACAAGCTGGGCAGCGATGCCTGGCAAAAACTGAAGAACAAGACCAAGAAACAGGTAAAGGATATAGCCGCCGACCTCATACGCCTCTATGCCAAACGCAAAGCATCCGAAGGTTTTGCCTTCTCGCCCGATAGCTACCTGCAGACCGAGCTCGAGGCATCCTTCTTCTACGAAGACACCCCCGACCAGGGCAAGGCCACTGCCGATGTGAAGCGCGATATGGAGAACCCCGCCCCTATGGACCGCCTAGTATGTGGCGACGTGGGCTTTGGCAAGACCGAGGTAGCCGTGCGTGCCGCCTTCAAGGCCGTGGGCGACAGCAAGCAGGCCGCCATACTGGTGCCTACTACCATACTGGCCTTCCAGCACTACAATACCTTCAAAGACAGGCTGAACGACTTTCCCTGCAATGTCGATTATGTGAACCGCTTCAAGTCTGCCAAGGAAAAGAAAGAGACCCTCAAGCGGCTGGAAGAAGGCAAGATAGACATCATCATAGGCACCCATGCCCTGCTGGGCAAGGATGTGAAGTTCAAAGACCTGGGTATCCTCATCATAGACGAAGAGCAGAAGTTCGGCGTAGGCTCTAAGGAAAAGCTGCGCGAGCTGAAGGCCAATGTAGATACCCTTACCCTCACGGCCACGCCCATACCGCGCACCCTGCAGTTCTCCCTCATGAACGCGCGCGACCTCAGCATCATCAACACACCGCCGCCCAACAGGCAGCCGGTACATACCGAGGTCCTCGTGTTCGATGAGTATGCCATACGCGATGCCATATACTACGAGGCCGAGCGCGGCGGACAGGTCTTCTTCATACACAACCGCGTGCAGAGCCTGCCCGAGATGATGACCCTGCTCCGCAACCTATGCCCCGACCTGAACATAGGTATGGCCCACGGCCAAATGGAAGGGCACCAGTTGGAAGAGGCGCTCTACAACTTTATAGAGAAAAAGTATGATGTGCTCTGCTGTACCAACATAGTAGAGAGCGGTGTGGACATATCCAATGCCAACACCATAATAGTAAATAATGCCCACCAGTTCGGCCTTAGCGATCTGCATCAGCTGCGCGGGCGCGTAGGCCGTAGCAACAAAAAGGCCTTCTGCTATCTTATAGCGCCGCCTAAGAGCCTGCTGCCCGGCGATAGCCGCAAACGACTGGAAACGTTGGAACAGTTCAACGAGCTGGGCAGCGGTTTCCAGATAGCCATGCGCGACCTGGACATACGCGGCGCCGGCAACCTGCTGGGCGGCGAGCAGAGCGGCTTCATAGCCGAGATAGGTTTCGAGATGTACCAGAAGATACTGGCCGAGGCCATGCGCGAGCTCAGGACATCCGACTTCAAAGACGTGTTCAAGGAAGAGCTGGAGCGCAAAAAGGATTTCGTAAGCGACTGCACCATCGATACCGACCTCGAGATACTCATACCCGACAACTATGTAGAGAACATCACCGAGCGCCTTTCCCTCTACACCCAGCTCGATGACCTGGAGACCGATGAGGAGCTGGATAAGTTCGCCATAGAGTTACAAGACAGGTTCGGCCCCATACCGGCACAGGTAGAAGACCTCTTCACTACCCTGCGTTGCCGCCGCATAGCCTGCGAGCTGGGCTTCGAGAAGCTGATACTGAAGAACGAGCAGATGCGCCTCTACTTCGTCTCCAACCCCGATTCGCCCTATTTCGAGTCGGACACCTTCAACCACATACTCAAGCACATACAGACACGCACCGTCAATGCCCGCCTAAAGCAGGTAGGCAAGAACTTCCTGCTGGTAGTGGACCGTATGCGCAAGATGAAGGACGTACTGAACTTCCTGAAAGGGATGGAACTAAAGACGGATGCCTGACCTTACAAATATCCTTTGGAAATTTGCCTTGTATTTTTACAAATACTTACCTTTGACGTAAGTAACGTCACTCGATAGTATGATCTTATCTTTTGGATCGAAAGAAACAGAGAAAATATGGAATGGACTCAGGGTCGGTAAACTGCCGAATGAGATCCAGGAGATAGGTAGACGTAAGCTGAGAATGCTTAACAACTCACAGAACATGAGCGATCTGAAAGTACCTCCTTCTAATAGGCTGGAAAAACTATCCGGAGATCTGAAGGAATACTATTCGATACGCATCAACGATCAGTGGAGAATAATTTTTAAGTGGCAGAATGGGAATGCTTCAGATGTGACAATAACGGACTATCATTAAACATACCGATCATGAACAGGCTTAGGAACATACATCCCGGGGAAGTACTAAAAGAAGAGTTCCTTCAGGAACTGAATATATCTGCATATAGGCTTGCAAAGGATACGAATATCCCTCAAACAAGGATATCGGAGATCATAAAAGGCTCCCGAAGAATAACCGCAGATACAGCATTGCGATTAGCTAAGTATTTTGGTACAACTCCCAAGTTTTGGCTGGGTCTACAGGATGACTTCGATCTGGAAGAAGAAAAGACCGCTTTAAAAGCAGAGCTCGATCACATAAAACGCTATACCGCCGATGCGGCATAGCGTCTTTTACTATCCATTACTTGAATATCGCCTTCTTCAGCTTCCATATCACAGACCTGTTCTTTGACAGTACTATATAGAGGGCCCTGTCTCCGCCAAAGTTGCGGAAGAAACGTTCTACACCCTCGTCCATACTGCCTTCCAGGTCGTATATAAGATTGCCGCGGTTCTTGGCCAGCTTCATGGTATGCCACAGCAGCAGCGACATAGCCCTGTAGCTATTGGTATCGGGGTTCTGCCCACCCATGAAGTAGTAGCAGGTAGTATCGTCCCATACCGACCATACTATGGCCTGTATGCGCTTATCAGGTGTCTTGGCTACCCATAGTGCCGTACTGTTATTGGCCAGAGCCGCATCCATTATACGCTTCATATCCTTCAGCGAGCAGCCCGGCGACTTACCTTTCTTGGCCAGCGTAGCCTTCTGGAATTTGTACAGGTCTTTCAGATGCTCGGGCGAGTTGGTCACCGTCACCTCGCTCTCTGCTATGCGTATATTGCGGCGCACGGCATCCTTCATATTGGTCAGCAGTGTTTCCTCATCCTCGTTCAGCTCCAGCAGAAAGGTCTGCTGCACCTGCGATGTCAGCTTCTGCGACTTGAAGATACCCGCCTGTTTCAACCCCGGCTGTATCGCCAGGTTCCACACAGGTACATTGGGCAGTTGTTTTATCAGATCGGCCACGGTATCGTGTTCGTAGCTGTCTATATTGCTCTCTTTCAAATCGTGCGGAAAGAACACCAGTGGCCCCAGGTAGGGCGTAAGCATAGGTGTGCGTATCATACTCACGCCTATCTTCTTCTCCACAGGATAAGGCCATGCGCCCGCTATGTGTTCCCCTTTCTTAGACAGTACCACATCCCAGCGCGCGCATACCGCATCCAGCCACCAGGGCTGCGCAAATACAGGTATACCTTTGCGTGTGCTGCATACCTTTTTGTAGACCTCTTTATTGCTCATACTCCTACAGTTCTGTGTTTATTTGAATTGCAATACCTTGGCAGGCTGCACGCGGCGAATATACAAAGTTGGCAGCCACATACAAAGCACGCATATCAGCAAGGTCAGCACATCTACCAGTGCTATCTGCCACCATATCACCTTTACCGGCACATATTTCATAGAGTAAGAGCTTTCCGGCAGCTTCATGAAGCCGTACCTGGCCTGCAGCAGGCACAGCGTCAGTGCCAGTATATTGCCCAGCAGTATGCCTGCACCACCTATTATGGCCGCTATGTACAGAAAAATATCGCGCGTTCGCTCAAAGGTCATGCCCAGTGCGCTCAGCAGGCCTATCATCACGGCGCGGTCTATTATCAGTATCAGCAGTGCGGCCCCCAGGTTGATGATGGCCACTATAGCCATGATGATGATGAGTATGGCGCTGTTGCTGCCCTGCAGCCGCAGCCAGTCGAATATGAAGGTATAAGTGCCGGCCGTAGTGTTCACCGCCAGCGGCGGGTCTATCAGGTTGTAATGTATGTAGGTGGTCACACTATCTGCATCGGCGGCATTGGTAAGGTCCAGTTGGTAGCCGTTTATGCTGTCCTTGTCCCAGTTGTTCACACGTTGCAGCAGCCGCATGTCGCATACCGCAAAGTGTTTATCTACCTCTTCCATACCGCTGTGGTACAGGCCGCATACACGCACCCTGCGTATACGCGGTGTACTCTGGTCTATGAAGTTTATCTGTATCGTATCGCCTATGCTCACATCCAGCTTTTCGGCCGTTGCTTTCGATAGTATTATGTCCTTGGAGTACTGCGTATCAGAATGGTCTATGCGGGCGCCATAGCTCGTTATACCGCCCAGGAAATGATAACTGTCATCCACTCCCTTCAGATTCAGTCCCTCCAGCTGGCCCTTGGCCTGCACTATGGCCGGCGTCACTACATAGGGCGATACCGACGCTACCTGGGGTATGCTGCGCAGTTCGGCCAGCAGCTTGGGGTCCAGGTATATGGGCTGTGCCAGCCCGCCCGATACCGCTCCTGTCTCGTTGTACAAGGCTACATGTACATGCCCCATAAAGCTGAACAGCTTTTCCGATATCGCATGGCTGAATCCCGTCACTATGGCCAGGGCCATTATCATCACCGTTACGCTCAGTGCAGTGGCGCCTATGGCCAGCCTTATGATGAAAGCAGAGAATGCACCCTTCTGCTTTTGCATATACCTGCGCGCTATGAACAACGATAGTCTCACCGGCAACAAAAGTAGGTCTTTTCGGTGCAGCCCGGTAGGGGGCGTCGGTTCTATCGCACCACTACCTGCACACTATGCTCCTTGTCTGCGGTATAGGCGGTCACCAGGTAATGCCCCGGCGCCATATCATCAAAGGTCATTGTGGCCTGCGGTACTTGTACCGGCCTCATTGCCACTACCCTGCCTACCGCATCTCTTACCGATACCATACCTGTATGCACCGGCAGGTACAGCATAAATGAGCCCGAGCTCGGGTTCGGCATCACCCTCATTTCAGCGCTGCCGGCCCCAGCTACCCCCACACCGGTAGCGCATACCGATGCCGGCAATACATTTACCACCTTGCTTGCGGTATCTGCGCCGCAGGTGCCGGTCACTATGTAGTATATGGTAGCTGTGCCGGCCGTTATACCGCTCACCGTACCGCCCGCTACCGTAGCATTGGCGCTGCTGCTGGCCCATGTACCACCCGCTACGGTAAAAGCCATCATTATGGTATCGCCCACGCACACATCGTTGGGGCCTGTTACCACTCCGACATCAGGTATAGAGTCTATATGCGCTATCTTCATTACCTGTGCCGCATTGTACCCGTCCGATATCTCTATAGTAAAGGTATCAAGGCCCACATAACCCGGCGCCGGTGTATAGCTAAGGCCCGTGGGCGTTAGTAGCCCTCCCGTAGTAGGCGCTGTGGCTACAAAGCCGCTCAGGCTGCCATGGAACGGCCCCGACACCACCGTCCACGATAGTGTTTGCCCCACATTCGCATCCATAGCGGTCAGCAGGCTGTTCAAGGCTACCGGGGTATTGCGGCATGTATTTGCCATGCCGGTCTCAGAGAATACAGGCGACAGGTTCGAGGTAGTATCTATACGCCTCACCACATAGTTCAGCTCATCGGCTATGTATAGCCTGCCTGCGGCATCCAGGCATATGCCCCATGGCAGGTTTATCTTCGCAAAAGCAGAATTGGCCGGCCCGCCATCGCCACTATAGCCCACCGGCAGCCCACCGGTATATGTAGAGATGGTACCCGATCCATCTACTCTGCGTATCCTGTGGTTGTACCTGTCGGTAATAAAAAGGTCGCCGGTCGCCGCGTTCACAGCTACCGCTATAGGGGCATTCATGCCCGCGCTCAGTGCCGGGCCGCCATCACCCGAGAAAGTTCCCATACCACTGCCCAGACCTGCACCTGCGCCATTACCTGCTACTGTTTCTATATTGCCCGTTGCAGTGTTCAGCCGCCTTATCACATTATTGCCCTCATCGGCTATGTACAGGTACCCTCCCGAGTATGTGAGCCCGCTTGGGCCAAAAAGCTGGGCCAGCACCCCTGGGCCGCCATCGCCACTATACCCGTGCGCCCCGGTGCCGGCCACCGTACTTATATTGCCTGCTGCATCTACCTTACGCACCCGCGCACCCGCATATTCGGATATATACACATTCCCCATCCCGTCAGTTGCTACGGCCATCGGTGTGTTCATCTGGGCCGCAGTGGCCGGGCCGCCATCGCCGCTATACCCGGCTACACCCGTACCTGCAATTGTAGAGATAGTACCATCGGGCGCTATTCTACGCACCACGCAGTCCACATCCTGCGCAAAGTACAGGCTACCGCCGCCATCTACAGCTATCCCCATCGGCCATGTTATATCGGCCGCAGTGGCCGGGCCGCCATCGCCGCTATACCCCATCACACCCGTACCTGCATAAGTACTGATGATACCCGTTGGCGATACCTTGCGTATATATCGGTTGCCCTCGCCTATATACAGGTTACCACTGTTATCTACCGCTACAGAATAGGTGTAGTTCATTGCTGCCGCTGTGGCCGCCCCCCCATCGCCCGATGATGTAGAGCCACCTATCGAATAATTGCCTGCATAGGTATGAATGGTCTGTGCTTGCGTAGCATATACGCCGGTCAGCAGCAAGGCTGCTGTCAGTAGGGAAAAACATTTTGTCATAAGTGTGGTGTTAGGTCATGCACATAGTATCGCCTTCTCCGTAGAGTCTGGCATTTTCATGATATACTGACGCAGAAAATACCCTATTCGTTTGCATGTTCACACAGGAAAAAAGCAGGTATTTTTTGTGCTTTTTCTTATTTGCCTGTGCATCAGCCACTTAAAGAACTCTGCACGGGCACTACCTCAATAAATAATTATCGTTCGCGTATATTGCATCTGTTCATCACCTCGTATAGCTATGAGAAAGACATTCCTGGTAATACTCATCATCCTGAATATGATGGTGCTCACAGGGCAAGTATGGCCCGATGGCGCACCACCCTTCGCGCGCGTGGTCAATATCGTGTTCCTCTCCCTCAGCCTGCTCTATTTCCTGTCATCGTTCATGGGCAAAAGGCGCTGACGGCTCAGTGGTCGTAGCTCACCACGCGTGTTATCTGCCACTTGCCGCCGGGCTGCCGCTTCCATATCATCAGGAATTTGAAGTTGCCTATCTCTTCCTTTCCGTTCTCCTTGTGCCTGAACTGGTGCGTACCTGCCTCTATGGCGCCATAGTCCTTTATGGGGTGTACCTCAAAGGTGTTGCGTATCAGCATACGCGTCAGCTTGTTCTCCTTCGCAAAATTGTTCTTGAAATTCCTGAACACCGTATCATACGGTATCAGCCCGCCATTGTCCTGGTACCACTCCAGGTCTTTAGAGAAAAATGCCCGGAAGGTCTCCATATCCTGCCTGTTGAAGGCCGCGAACAATAGGCTGTCCTGCAGCGCTATCTCTACAAATAATGCGGGCGGTGTAACCGCTACTTTCTTTTCCTGCCCGGCCGCTGAATGCGGCATACTCCATACACAGAGCGCATATGCAACAATGGCAAAGATCTTTTTCATAGGCAAAAGGAATGATGGCACCACAAATATCGGTCATAAACACACCGGTCGCTACCATGCCTTCCCTTCTTCCACATATCGCTTTAGCATCGCCAGCGACACCATCCAGTAATAGTTCACATGCCTGTATATGGCCTCTGTAGCAAAGTTGGAAAGTGTAAGCAGCAGCTCTGTCCCATCCTTGCCTTCCGTTAGCACCAGGTCTATGGCGGTATAGCTGCCGGGCTCATCGGCCAGGTGCGATAGCGAGCTCAGGTGCGTGTAGCACAGCCGCTGCCCCGGCCTGAAGGCCACCACCCGCCCCATATTCTCAAAGTGTGTTTTGTACCACGGCCCGCGTATGCTTATGGGGCTTCCCTCTCTCCAGTCGGTCTCTATCTCTATCGGTGTCTGCGACATCCATTGCTGCATTTGGGCGGGTACGGTCAGTGCCTGCCACACCCTGCCTGCCGGTGCCGCTATTGTTATGGTCTTTGTTATCTGCTGCTCGTATGTACCTTCTGCTGTCATGTGGTGGGCATAGTGCTTTAGGTAAAGCTATGCAGCCTTTTGTGAAGGATGTCCCAATATTAGTTCGCACTAATAGCGCAGTAGCATTTGGTGATTAGGGTTGGAATGCGTCTCCGATATTTTGAACATATGCTCACCCACTATATCGAAACCCGCACGCTTATAGAATGCTACTGCCCGCTCATTACCCGTCCAGGTAAAAAGCCACATCGCGCATTGCCCCTGCGCTTTAGACAGGTCTATGTTATGCTGCAGCAACCTATACCCCAGCCTTTGCCCCAAAACATGGCTATATAGGTAAATACGGTCCAGCTTGGTCACATTCGCATCCCCTATGTTGGGGTGCCCGGCGTTCAGCACTATCTTAGAAAAACCCACGGCCCGCTCGCCGCAAAATAGGAGGTGGTATATATGCTGCGGTCCGCTCAGTTCTTTTTGTATCGCTGCATCGTTATAGTGGCCGCTTATGAAGTGGTCCATGTCCGCCTCGCTGCAGCTCGCCATGTGCGCCTGCCTTACCGTTACCCTTCCTATCTCTGCTATTACCGGGGCGTCCTCCTTCGTAGCCCTCCGAATGTATATTTCCATGTTCTGCATAACGCTGATATGTGGGTGCAGTGTATCTATCGGGTCAAATAAAAAATGGCAGGTCGCCCTGCCATTCCGGTCATATTCTGTTACGATCCTTATTTCTTTGCCAGCACCAGTGTCAGGTTGTTGAAGTCGGCCGCGGTGTTCCATACCTTGCGGAAACGATCGTACTGCAATACAGGGAAGTGCAGTTGCTTGTACATCTCGTTCACGGTTATCACCAGCTTGTCTCCGTTCTTGTTATCCTTTATCAGCCTGTAGTTCGATTCAAAGCTGATCACCGTCTCCACATCACCGTTCAGGTAGTCGGCGCTCATGCGTGCTGCCTCGGGGTTCAGTATCTTATATCCCTTAGGTATGTTTATGGTTATGGTGTGCTTGTTGGTATACGGGTAAGGCACCTCTACTGCTGTTTCCCTGGCACGCTCTTCATACATATCGTTCTGCGTATTTATGAGTTTGCCCGCCTTTATCAGGTAGCGGCTACCGGCCTTGTTCACCAGGTCCGACGCGTCTATAGTTGCGGTAAGCACCAGCGGCTTGTTAGTGTTATAGTTGCTCACATCATCATTAGAGAGGTCATAGGTCTTTATGTCATTATAATTCCTGACGAAGTCGAACTGTTCTGCCACGAATTTCTTCATATTCTCCGGCCTCACCTCGGGCAGTTCAGAACGCAGCCCTACCGACTCATATCCATACCATGCGCGCGATACATTGGCCTTTGCATCCATATTTTTAGTAAAGCTCACAGACGCGGTCACATCATTGCGTGTTTCATTCTCGGGCAGTGGCGTTATACGGCGCACTTTGTGCATGGGGCCCGTGTTCTCGCCCTTGTTAGGCATCACACAGAATACGCCCTTGCTGCCTGCATATTGCGGCGGTATGACAGGGTAGCGCAGGTACTGCTCCGTAGGGCTCAGAAATTTCTTCTGCCTGGGGAAATAGATAAGTGTATGCTCCAGTCCTTCCCAGCTCTCAAAACCGGTATTCACTATGTTCGAAGAGCGGTCCCATGCCCAGCCTATCTCATGCTTTATACCTGCCTGTGTCAGGCAGGCAGCGAACAGGCGGATATATCCTTTATAGGACGCCACACCTTTGCTGATGATGGTATCGAGCACCTCTCGCGGATCTTCATAACCTACGGCATATACCGACATAGAGCGCTGCTCCTTTGCCGATGTTATCTCGCGCCGCTCTTCATAGTCCACATATGGGTACAGCGTTATGTTCTTCTTTATGCCCAGCTCTATCTTCCTGATGTTCTTTTCCTCATCATCGTTCGTACGCACACCCAGATCAGCAAGGAATCTGTTCACAGCACGGTCTTCTCTTTCCGATATCTTGTAGTTCTCGTCATATAGCTTGCGGGCCAGGTTGTTCCAGGTATTCAGCTTTATCTTCTCTTCACCATCATTGGGGGTATAGTAGCTCACCCTGTGGCTGAACTGCATGGTATGCAGGTCGTAATAGCTGTTCTTTTCAGGCAGTAAAGACGGTATGTCGTTCATCACCAGCTTATACTGCATGCGGCTGCCGGCCTGTTCGGGTCTCAGTTCAGGAAGGCCATTATAGCTGCGGCCCTCTACCACCATGTTCTTGGGGTAGGAAAGCAGGAAGTGTGTCTTATCCACGGGCACATCGAACTGGAACACATCCGTGCCGAAATCGTCGCATGAATTCACCTCTTTTACCAGGTACTCTATTTCTGTATTCTCGTCTAGCCCTTCCATGGGCAGCCACAGTATATATTTATCGCTGTCTATAGAGTAGAACGTCCTTTTCTGGTCAAAGTTCCACACCTTGCCATTCTGCGATATGGTACGCGCCTTTATGGTAGGCACCTTCGTGCCACGGTTCAGCTTCACGGGTATAAGCGAGTATCTGGCTATGCCGCGGTCATCCAGCACTTTTATCAGCCCATGTTTGGTAGTATGTTTCACTATGTTGCCGCCTTCTACACGGTAGTCTATCTTCACTTCGTTCAGCAGCATCACGGCAGGCTCGGTGGCATGTTCCAGCGGTACGGGGTGCGGACGTGCCGTATCGGCCCATTCCACCCATATGGGATTTTGAGAGAGGTAAAGCTTTTTCTGTGCAGAAACAGTAAGTGCAAGTGCAGAGAACAGTATGGTAATAAATACTAAAGGTCTTTTCATATAGCTCTATTATTTGCCGGTGAGCACAACGGTTTCTTTATAAAGTTTCTTAAGCTGGTCTACCAGTTTGTTGTTCGCAGCGAACTGCGAAGGCATTATCTTCATTGTGTTCAGTACATATTCCCGTGTCAGTGTCACGGTATGGTTCGCATTGTTCACTTTGTAAGATATATTGTAGCTCCATAGGCCATCTACACCGCCCCTGGCATTTTTAGGCACATAAGACACCCTGAAGCCTTTGGGTACGTTCAGCGTCACGGTCTCCTTCACGGTCTTCTTCCACTTCAGATACATCGGGAAGTTCCTGTCCTCATCATTCATGCGCAGGTCTAGGAATGTGTTCTCCAGGTTCATGTTCACAAAGTATTCCCTGCCTGCTTTCTGCACATGGTCGCCTATCATGAAACCGGTAGTGATGATAAGGTCTTTCTCGCCATCGGTACGGGCATCCACATCATAGTTCTTCAGTATGAACTTGTTGTTGCCCCTCTTCGCCAGAGACCGTATGAATTCATCCTTTTCTTTCTTGCGGTTCTTGTAGGCCAGCACCTCGGCTATCTCCCATGCCTCATATCCTTTGTAGTGCTGGTAGGTGGTGCCTGTCACATCATTATATGCCAGGTCTATGGTGGTATTATCTATGGTCACGTTCCTGGTGGCCGGCATTTCTGGTATCCTCACTATTTTATGATGCGTGGCATCCATCATTATCATGGCTTCTTTGCCCTGTATGTCCCACCTGTCGGTGCCCAGCGGCTGCACATGCGTGGTACCATCGGGAAACACCCACTCGCCATCCAGTTTCACCGCACATATCATATGGTTGTAGAGGTGCTGTGTCTGTATCTCATCGTGTGTATAGGGCTTGTCATTGGTGCCTATCACCGCGCAGTATGCGGGTATGCCGGCCACCTGATACATAGCCATCAATACGCTCGACATGTCCTTACAGTCGCCATACATTCTTTTGCATACGGTATCGGCAGGGTTGGGCACAAAACCATCCATATCTGTAGCGTAAAGCGCCTCATAATGGAAGTATTTCTGCACCCAGCCAAATATGCGTGCCACTTTCTCCCTGTCGGAATAAGCACCTCTTATCAGCTCGGCGGTCTTCTTCCTCAGGAAAGAATCTGTCTTGTAGTTCAGCCCGTTCACAAAGTTGTATTCGAACCGGTGATGCGCGTTTATGTCGCCATTCAGCACAGAATCTTTCCTGGCGCCCGTCATCCTGAACGATACGACGTAGGGTATCACATGCGCCATATAGTAAAGAACGTTCGGCACCTCGTCATATTCCTTCACCGCAGGCAGGTTCTTTACCGTAAAACGGTATACTATCATACCACCATCTTCTTTCACCGTCCTTTTTATAACACTGGTATCGGCGCCCTTTACCAGGAAGCCCATCTTCACATATCGGGGCGCCCGCACCTCGAACATCGAATATAGCGTAGGCGCTTCATTGCCAAAGGCAAAGCCCGGCAGCATACGCAGTTCCTCATGCTCCTGCGTATACCATGTTCGTGTTATAGAGTTCTTTTTCAGGCCTGTATACCGGGGGCTCACATAGCCGTTCTTATCACGGTTCTGCACCATTTTATAGTCATTGCCATCGGGTATATAGGCAGTAGCCCCGGCTGCGGTCACAGAGGTAAATGTCCCACCATATATACCATCCTGATTGTGTGTGTTCAAAGATCGGTCGCTGATGTAGAGCTTCTCATCTGCCACTGTGCTCCTGGCCTTCAGTTCTCCATCCTCTTCATATATCTCCATCTTGCGCGAATCTTCCACATACACTATATGCTCGTTCTTGTAGCGGGCAGCTATGCTATCGTACTTCTGGCGTTTCAGCGAAAGCTGGGCATGCGCCGCGCAAGAGACCAGTATGGCCGCTACCAACAGGCATGCGGCCTTGCGCTGCCATAGTATCTGTATCCTGGCGTTGGTCATTGTCATGTATAATTATGTCGTAAAGATACCTGTATGCTAACAGGGGTATAAATATAGTGATAAAAAAACAGTAGTGTCAAGTAAGTACAGGCCTTTATGCCAAAATAACGGCAATATCACATAGTCGGCAAAGGCAATGAATTATGTCGCAACACTATGTATTTGAAAATAAAAACATATTTGAAGAAGGAGGCCCGGTCAGCACCACCCCTACTCAAAATAGCGCACCACGCATTCCTTCAGCATGCGCTCCTGGTCGGCTATGCCCTGTACAGGCACGGCGCCTGTGGCCTCGAAGTGAGGCCAGCCTTCCTCGTCCCTGCCTGCGGGCTCATAGTATCCCAGCTGGCTCAGCAGCGTACATACGGCCACATGCATCAGGTCCTGTTTCTGCTCTTTCGAGAATTTGCGGCGCGGCATCCTGCCCAGCTCGTTCACACCTATCAGAAAGAGTATACCCTCCATATCGGGCACCTTGCCAAAACGCTCCCGCAGCAGGTTCTCGGTGTCCAGCCAGCGTTGTTCAAAATTGTCCATCAGCAAAAACGCAAAGGTACGGCAATGACCGCTAATGCCGTACAGGGCTGCCGCAGGTGCTATGCACCCTGCTGGGCAGTAAGGTATCTCACCATCTGGAACACCGATATACCTATTATCACCCCCAGCACCAGGTATCTGAACATCCGCTCCGATGTGCGCTGCAGTACCAGCTTGCCCAGGTAGCTGCCCACTACGGCCACCAGCATCAGCATAGGTACCAGTATCAGGTACTCTATGGGAAAGTACCCGTTGCCCACATATACCACGGCCCTACTGGCGTCCACCCCCAGGTCTATCAGGGCCGATGTGGCCACAAAAACATCTTTCGACAGGCCAAAGGCCGCCAGTGTGAGCCCGCGCACTGCACCGCCTGTGCCCACCAGCCCTGCCAGGAAGCCCGACACCGCTCCGCCAATATACAACTCCGTATCCGTACGCCCCGGTGTGCGCTTTGTATTCAGCAGCAGGTATACCGATAGCAGTATCAGGGCCACGCTCATGAACAGCTCCATCTGCCGCAGGGGTAGTACCGTCGATAGCCCCGCCCCCAGCAGTACGAACAGCACTGCGGGTATGCCCAGCTTCACGGCTATGCGCCTGTCTATCCCCTTCCTGAACAGTGTTATCTTCGATATGTTGCTGAAAACATGAAAAACCGCCGTTATACCCAGCACCGTCCTCATATCGAAGAACATAGAGGCCACGGGCACAAAGAGTATCGACGACCCGAAACCCGACACCGTACCCAGTATCTCCGACACCAGGGCCAGCAGCAGAAATGTAGTGTACTTTTCCATCAGGTAGTTGGCAATAGAATGGCAATGAACAATATAAAGGTGCTAAAACCTATCCGAATGGTCAACTGGGAAATGAAAGAAAAACGAATTTCGCCTCACATCTTTTGTTCCATCTTAAAAAAAGTTAAAACTCCCCGGTTCATATGCCATTTTTCGGTTTCCCGTTTTATTTTTGATCTCTGCCATTTCTCATAACAGTAGCAACAGGAAAAACAGTACCGAGCAATTATGGAAGTATCTTCATCATTCGATATCCGTGAACTGAACGAGCGCATTCACCAGCAAAGCGCATTCATAGAGTTGCTGACCATGGAGCTGAACAAGGCCGTGGTAGGACAGAAGCACATGGTAGAGCGCCTTATGATAGGTCTGCTGGCCAATGGTCATGTGCTGCTGGAGGGCGTACCCGGCCTGGCCAAGACCCTCGCCATCAAATCGCTGGCATCGGCCATACATGCCCAGTTCGCACGCATACAGTTCACCCCCGACCTCCTGCCGGCCGATGTGCTGGGCACCATGGTCTATAACCCGCAAGAGCATAAGTTCGCTGTGCGCAAGGGCCCCATATTCGCCAACTTCATACTGGCCGATGAGATAAACCGCGCCCCTGCCAAGGTACAGAGTGCCCTGCTGGAGGCCATGCAGGAGCGGCAGGTCACCATCGGCGATCATACCTACAAGCTCGATGAACCCTTCCTGGTACTGGCCACACAGAACCCCATAGAGCAGGAAGGCACCTACGAGCTGCCCGAGGCCCAGGTAGACCGCTTCATGCTGAAGATAATCATCACCTACCCCAAGAAGGACGAGGAGCGCCACATCATCCGCACCAACCTCAACCCCGGCGGCATGGCCAAGATAAACCCTGTTGTCACCACCGACGACATCATCAAGGCACGCCACCTGGTACGCGAGGTATACATGGACGAAAAGATAGAGCAGTATATACTGGATATAGTGTTCGCCACGCGCTTCCCCGGCGAGTACAAGCTGGCCAAACTCAAGTCGCTCATCAGCTATGGTGGCTCGCCACGCGCCAGTATCAACCTCGCCCTTGCATCAAAGGCCTATGCCTTCATCAAGCGCAGGGGCTATGTGATACCCGAGGACGTGCGCGCCGTATGCCACGATGTGATGCGCCACCGCATAGGCCTCACCTACGAGGCCGAGGCCGAGAACGTCACTACCGAGCAGGTCATAAACGAGATACTCAATGTAGTAGAGGTGCCATAACAGCCACTCTGCTCACCCTCCATACCAAATGCCATACCTCCGGGTGTGGCATTTTTATAGGCTACACCTTCTCCCCCATACAGGGGAAGGTCTCTTTCACCACCAATACCTAAATTAGTGCTTCGCTAAATACCAAACATATCATGAGACATCTTATCGCCACCATATGTTTCCTGGCATTTTCGCTCACTGCCGCCGCACAGAAAAAGGAAACGCCTGAAACGCAGTACGAGATGAAAAAATATTACCTGGTACTGCTAAAACGCGGCCCCGAACAGGGGCAGGACTCCGCCACACTTGCAGCGCTCATGAAAGAACACCTCGCACACTTGGAGCGTATGTACAACGAGAACAAGATGAGCATGTGCGGGCCCCTGGCCGTAGACAATGAGATACGCGGCATCTGCGTTTATCATATCGATGACATAGAAGAAGTACGCAGGCTGGCCGGCTCCGACCCCGCCGTAAAGGCCGGGCGCCTCACGGTACAGGTGCTGCCATGGTATACCGCCAAAGGCATGATACTGAAATAAAGAACACTAAACGTTATAGCAAAATTATATCTGCAACGTGTAACAACTCTACTGCATAACTTGTTTAGATTTGCCTACCATTTAATAAAATAAATAGGAGCGATGGCCTTACCTAATATATTCAACAAAGACGTAGCAGAGGGTGTCATAAGCAGGATACAGCAGCTCACCGGTGCTTCCCAGCCCAAATGGGGAAAGATGAGCGTGGCACAGATGCTGGCGCACTGCTGTGTCACCTATGAGTATATATACGAGCCCGAAAAGTACAAAAGGCCCAAAGGCATGCTGAAGCTGATGCTGCGTATGCTGGTAAAGTCGGTAGTGGTGAGCGAAAGACCATACAAACCTTCCAACCCCACTGCCCCCGATTTCCGCATCACCGACGAGCGCGACTTCAATAAAGAGCAAAGCCGCCTTATTGCATTCATCCGCCGCGTACAGGCCGATGGCGAAAGTGCCTTTGCCAACCGCGAGTCACACTCTTTCGGCAGGCTCAGTGTCACCGAGTGGAACAATATGTTCTACAAGCATCTCGATCATCACTTGCGCCAGTTCGGAGTATAGACAAGCCTTCTCCAAAGGAGAGGGAGGTGCTATCCAACTATGATGATGGAACTACGACAGGCAGGCCCAGTTCCGTATCAGTTGCAGCCCATGTTCCGTCCCCACCGATTCGGGGTGGAACTGCACGCCCACACATGGGTAGTGCGTATGGGTCATGGCCATTATAGCATCATCGGTATGGGCTATGGCTTCCAGCCCCGTCCCTTCCAGCCCCTCTATCACCAGCGAGTGGTACCGCATGGCCGCAAAGGGCGATGGTATGCCTGCGAATAGCGGGTGGCCCGTATGCCGCACCTGGCTGGTCTTGCCATGCATGGGGTAGCCCGCATGCACCAGCCGCGCACCAAAGTACATACCCAGCGCCTGGTGGCCCAGGCATACGCCCAGTATCGGTATCTTATCATGAAAGTGCGCTATCGCGCTCATGCTTATTCCCGCCTGCAGCGGCGTTTCCGGCCCGGGCGATATTATAAGCCGCTCCGGTGCCAGCGCCCGTAGCTCGTCCAGCCCTATCTCGTCATTTCGGTACACGGCACACTCATGGCCTGTCTGTAGCAGGTAGTGCCACAGTATGCGGGTAAAGGAGTCGTAATTGTCAATGAGTACCCACATCTTCTGGCTTGGCGTTGATGGTGTCGAAGAAATGGCCCAGTTGGGTAAAGGTATCTTGCACAAAGGGCATCAGCCGCCCCGCCTGGCGGAAGAACCACGGCGCCAGCTCCGACAGCCATGGGTAAGACCGCGATGCCGCTATCGTCTCTGCCGAGAACAGGTGTACCCGTGCGCCCAGCCACAGCAGCGAGCTCCACAGCACTGCCCCCATAAAGGTATACAGCAGCCCGCCGGCCAGCTTGTTCACCGTGCCCAGCATCATGCCCTCCAGTGCCTTTTCTATGATATTGCCTACCAGGCGCACCAGCAGCACTACCACTATGAAGAGGATGATATAGCTGGCCACCTGTGCCCACCCTGTAGATATATAGTCGTGCGCCAGCAGCCATGCCGCAAAAGACTGCGACAGCTTCAGCGCTACCAGCAGGCCCAGCAGTATGGCCACCACCGAAAAGGCGGCCATCACCAGCCCCTTCATATACCCTCTTACAAAGAAAAGTACCAGTACTATCAGTGTTACGATATCTATCGGCATATGCGGGCTCAAAAGTAAACGATCTGCTATCTATTTTATAAGAATGATCTCTCAAAAGCACGGGGGCTCGGCCTCACCTCCCCATCGGGGGAACCTGTCTGCCGCAGGCCGGGCCGGGAGGAGCTTTACGAAATAACAAGACCGCCCCGGAAATACCGGGGCGGTCTCTGCTTTCTATCATATAGCAGCTATGCTGCCAATGCTTACTTGATGATCTCAGTTACCTGGCCAGCGCCTACTGTACGGCCACCTTCGCGTATCGCGAATTTCAGACCTTTTTCCATAGCTATAGGAGCTATCAGTTTTACCAGCAGGTTCACGTTATCGCCGGGCATTACCATTTCCACGCCTGCAGGCAGTTCGCACTCACCTGTTACGTCTGTAGTACGGAAATAGAACTGGGGACGGTATTTGTTGAAGAACGGAGTGTGACGGCCGCCTTCTTCTTTGCTCAGTACATAAACCTCACCTTTGAAGTCTGTGTGCGGAGTGATGGTCTTAGGAGCGCAGATAACCATACCACGACGGATATCTTTCTTTTCTATACCGCGCAGCAGCAGACCAGCGTTGTCACCGGCCTCACCACGGTCCAGAAGCTTCTTGAACATTTCCACACCTGTGCAGGTAGAGGTCAGGGCTGCGTCGTTGAAACCAACGATCTCTACGTTGTCGCCAACCTTGATAACGCCGCGCTCTATACGACCTGTGGCCACTGTACCACGACCAGTGATCGTGAACACATCTTCTACAGACATCAGGAAAGCCTGGTCTATCGGACGGGGAGGCAGAGGTATGTATGTGTCTACAGCATCCATCAGGTCTTCTACAGCTTTTACCCACTTGCCTTCGCCGGCCAGTGCGCCTGTAGCAGAACCCTGTATGATAGGCGTGTTGTCGCCATCGTATTCATATTTGCTCAGCAGCTCGCGGATCTCCATTTCCACCAGCTCCAGTATCTCAGCATCTTCTACAAGGTCTACCTTGTTCATGAATACTACGATACGGGGTACACCCACCTGGCGGGCCAGCAGGATGTGCTCCTTTGTCTGTGGCATGGGGCCATCGGTAGCAGCTACCACCAGTATAGCGCCGTCCATCTGGGCAGCACCGGTGATCATGTTCTTCACATAGTCGGCGTGGCCTGGGCAGTCAACGTGTGCGTAGTGGCGGTTGGCTGTCTGGTATTCTACGTGAGCGGTATTGATAGTGATACCACGCTCTTTTTCTTCTGGTGCAGCATCTATCTCATCATAGCCTTTCTTCTCTGCAAGACCCTTGTTAGCAAGGATAGTAGTGATCGCTGCTGTGAGCGTTGTTTTACCATGGTCAACGTGGCCGATAGTACCAATGTTTACGTGAGGTTTCTCCCTCTTAAAGGTTTCTTTTGCCATTTTTATTTGTTTTGAAAAATTATTAGATCGTGCTTGTCGCTGTAGTTAAAAAGTGTGCAAATATAAGGTAATTTTTGTCTCCAAATAAAATTATTTTCGTGTGAACACCCACTTATCACCAATAAGCTGTATCGATACCCCTGTCAGCATACACAATACCGGCATACTCAGGTAGAACATCCGCTCGAACGAGCTGGAAAGCACCATGTGCAGCACTATCACCAGCAGAAAACATATCATATATGGCTCTATCCGCACCCGCAGTTCGCGCCCTGCACCCGGTACGGTCACCAGCGCTATTATGGGCAGCAGTAGCCACAGCCCCATGTTCGACAGCACATCATACGCCCCATGAAAACTCAGCAGCCTGCGCGTATTGTCCGCTATATAGTTCACATGGTCCACATCGGCTGCCAGTCCGCTGCCCGGCGGCGTGCCTGCTGCCATATCGTACAGGTAGCGGAACCCGAACACCAGCGCCCCCGACAGGGCCAGGTACAGTGTCAGTCGCCCCTTCCGCTTCCCGAAGAAGAATACTATAGGCGCCATCAGCAGGTACGATTCCTTCGCGAACGGCCCTATCAGTATCGAAGCCAGCAGCATCCGCTCGTTCCCTTCCTTTATGCCCAGCAGCGCCAGCCCCAGTGCCAGGCAGTATACCGAGTCTGCCAGCGGTGTACCCGCTATATAGGGCGTCCACCGGCAGGTGAGCATGACCAGTGTGCCCAGCAGGGCATATAGCTGCCGCAGACCATACGCCTTGCCAAAGCGGTATATGACCACGCCCCACAGGCTCAGCAGTACACAGTTCACCAGGTAAAAACTGAACGACAACCCGAAATCACCATTGAACGACGTAGGCTGCAGCACCTTGAAAACCCCGCCAAAGACATAGTTGATACACCCTGCCAGCAACGGCACTATGGGCCTGTAGCGGCGTATGGGACTCTGGTCCAGGTCTAGCTGCGCAAGGCCCAGGTAGGTCTTACAGTCCACACAGCCCGCCAGGTCGAAGTTATCCATCAGCGAAAAGGCCGGCCCATGCACCGCCGCCAGGCAGAACACGAACACCAGCACATACTCGTTCAGCAATAGCTCTTTTAAACGCACAGGGTAAAAGTAGGAATTATGAGTTATGAGTTATGAATTATGAATGGGTGGAAATAGTGCAAGGTGTTTTTCTTTATATTGTGTGAGGCTTTCGCAGATCAAAGATCTGCAACCGAACCGATGAGGCAGAAGATTTCGCCGAACTGAAAGTTAAAAATGCCCCTATGAAACTTGGGAAAAAAAATACTACGGAGGATTTTTATGAGGACTATTTCAATGAATATGAAGATGCTTTAAAAGAATTTTGTGGTGGTCTAGAATATATATATACAAACGGTTTTGAAGACGAAGTGTACAACTATCGGCAATTAATAAAGTTTTTGGGTGAAAAAATAGTTTCAGAAGAACAAGAGACAGAAATAAAGATCAATAATGCATGGAATGCTGATGAAGATATTAGGTATCAGTATTCTCATGTAAAGAGTTTACGCGAGTTCACATTACACGCTACATTTATTTCCATACACAGTATGTATGAGGGTAGACTAAGAGAATATTGCGTCATTTTAGCACATTATGACAAAGTAAAAATCAGAACAGACGGACATGAAAATGCAGCAGGCCTACTAAACAAAATATATAAAAACGTCCGCCCCAGTGAAGAAAATAAGAACAAGAAACTACGAGAGTTTTATTGTAAGATTAGAAATACGCTTGTTCATCATAAGGGTTATTTAAACTCAAAAAAAGAAGAAGATGCCGCATTAATGAATAAAATTAAACAAAATAAATATTTAGGATTAACACCTTGCAACGTAGGTCTATTTGACAACAAGCTACACATAAATAAATCTATTTTTTTGACTGACTATCTTAAACTAATTAGTCAAGATTTGGAAATAATTTCCCGCAGTGCAATGAAGTTATGATTCGCCACTCGTCCTCGTTTGCAACCTCCCATGCACCCACAAGTATTTACATCATGATATTTGTTCGCCCCCTATGGGGCCGAAGGTTTGTAGTAGCGATATGAACATAGGCTACACCTTGCCCCGTAGGGGGCTACCCAATAGATCATCGGTTGCTCCTAACGGAGCATAGACATGATAACAGAGGTATTCTTACTACAAACCTTTTGCTCCTACGGAGCATTTTCGACGGGTCCACTCGTCCTCGTTTACAACGAGGACGCACCGTTCGTGCGTTTGCAACGCACGAACGCGCACGCACAAAAAATGCGCCTCACGGCGCAGCAAATAAGATACAATAAAAAAGGAGAAAAAGAGCTGTTGAGCAGGATTGAACTGCCGACCTCTTCCTTACCAAGGAAGTGCTCTACCGCTGAGCTACAACAGCTTTAATAAAGAACTTTTTCGTCAAAAAAAGAGAGCGGGAGACGAGGCTCGAACCCGCGACCTACAGCTTGGAAGGCTGTCGCTCTACCAACTGAGCTACTCCCGCGTGTAACAAAAAAAGTGGGCACAGAAGGATTCGAACCTCCGAAGTCGAAAGACGGCAGATTTACAGTCTGCTCACGTTGGCCGCTTGTGGAATGTGCCCCCAAAAGTTAAAAAGCAAAAAGAAAAAAGTAAAACATCTCAAGAATGGACCTTTTCCTTTTTTCTTTCTAACTTTTGCTTTTACAATGAGCCACTTGCCGGAATCGAACCAGCGACCTACTGATTACAAATCAGTTGCTCTACCAGCTGAGCTAAAGTGGCTTGAAATAAAGAACTTATTTTCCTCTTGTATTACTTCGAGGGAGTGCAAAGGTAGATAAGAAGATCGGATCTTGCAAAATTATTTGCCCTATTTTTTTGGCTTTTTTTAACGGTCTCCCACGACCTGCGCCGGGCTACTTTATCTTCATGGCGTAGAACATCACGGTATCGTGCTGCCAGTTCACCGTGCTGTTCAGGCGCTGTATGTACAGGGTGCCCATCAGCGAGTCGTTGGCCGAGTACCTGCTGTAGATATTGCCCCAGCCGCCGCGTATGCGGTAGCGGTCATAGTACATGTTCAGCGAAGAGGTGCTGTCGAACTTGAAGTGCGTATTGTCCAGGCTGTCTATGCGGCAGATGATGTGGTTGTAATACGAGTTATTGTCCAGGTTGTTCAGGAAAAAGGTAGTGTTGCTTGCCGATGTCGCCAACTCTATGTTGTAGAACTTCTCAGCGCCCACATAGTTGGCAGAGTCACTGGCCCATACTACAGTGTGCATTCGCCAATGCGCTATATACTTGTCTGTCACTGCTATACCGCAGTCGGTGCCCTCATAGCCCACAGGGCATTTGCACCTGGCGCTGTCGCACCGGCCATCGTTCTTGCAGTACACATAATTGCACGCCCATGGGTCATCGGGTATAGGGCGCGTACAGGATGTTATATATATCACCGAAAGCAATAAAGACAGAACTACCGAACAAGTAATTACAAGGCCACTTTTCCTCATCATGGCATAAATTTAGTTAAAGTTTTCAATTTCAAAAGCACCCGAACCCTCCGCTCCGCTATTCTACTCCCTGCTCACATTCCACACATCATCCATTATCACATCTGTTTCAGCTCCGATACCAGCGATTGCAGCACCTTCTTCGCATCGCCGAACAGCATCGACGATTTCGGCCTGAAGAACAGTTCGTTCTCTATACCAGCATACCCGGGTTTCATGCTGCGCTTGTTCACTATCACATGCTCGGCCCGCTCCACCTCCAGTATGGGCATGCCATATATGGGGCTGGCCGGGTCTTCCTTCGCTGCGGGGTTCACCACATCGTTCGCGCCCAGTATCAGTATCACATTAGTGCTGCCCATCTGGTCGTTGGCATCTTCCATTTCCAGCAGTTTATCGTACTGTACATCGGCCTCGGCCAGCAGCACGTTCATGTGGCCGGGCATACGGCCTGCCACAGGGTGTATGCCATAGCTCACCTCTACTCCCTTCTCGTTCAGTATCTTTTCCAGCTCGTGGCAGGTATGCTGTGCCTGTGCTACCGCCAGTCCATAACCGGGTATTATCATCACCTTCGATGCATAGGCCATCAGCGTAGCGGTATCGTTCAGCGATATCTCCTTGTACGCGCCCTGCTCTTTGCTGCCACCGCCGCCACTGCCTGCCTTCGCCCCGCCGAACGAGCCTATCAGCACATTCTTCAGAGACCGGTTCATGGCCTTGCACATCAGTATCGTCAGTATGGTACCTGCCGAGCCCACCAGTATACCGCCTGTCAGCATCACCGGGTTGTCGTACAGAAAGCCCCCAAATGCCGCTGCACAACCCGTAAATGAGTTCAGCAGCGATATCACCACCGGCATATCCGCACCACCTATCGGCATCACGAAGAGTATACCATACATGGCCGCCAGGCCTGCTATGCCATAAAAAATGCCATTACCACCTGCCATACCACCTATCATCATCACCGATAGCGCCACTATACCACCCAGTATCAGGAAGTTCAGCATTTGCCCGGCAGGTATCGTTCTGTCCTTTATGCTGCCGTTCAGCTTGCCCCAGGCTATTATACTTCCGGCGAACGATACCGTACCTATTATCATGCCCAGCACTATCACCAGCATGGTACCTGTACCCGCCGTACCGCCGCCATGCTGCATATGGTTATACTCCACCATCGATATGAGCATGGCGCACGCGCCACCCATACCGTTGAAGAGGCTCACCATCTCGGGCATGGCCGTCATCTGTACCTTTTTGGCCGCCAGTGTTCCCACTATGGTACCTATGGCCAGTCCTGCGAATATCCAGCCATAGTTGTGCAGCCCCTCGCCTGCACTATTGCGGTACAGAAATATAGTGGCAAAAATGGCTATCGTCATACCCACTGCCGCCACTATATTTCCCTTCCGGGCACTATCGGGGTGCGACAGCATTTTAAGACCCATAATAAAGGTCACAGACCCTATGAGGTAACTAAGCTGAAGTATCATGCTTTCCATATGCTTACGGAATTATGAAGTATGAGTTATGAATTATGAATGGGTCTACTTTTTCTTTTTCTTGCTGAACATCTCCAGCATGCGGTCGGTGACCACAAAGCCGCCTACCACGTTCAGCGTGCCCAGTATCACCGCCAGGAAGCCCAGCGACAGTGCCAGGTAATCATCCGTAGGTGCCTGCCCCATCACTATGATGGCACCTATTATCACCACCCCATGTATGGCATTGGCGCCACTCATCAGCGGTGTATGCAGCACCGATGGCACACGCGATATCACCTCTATGCCCAGGAAGATGGAAAGAATAACGATAGTAAGTAACCGGTACATCGCCGGGTCGGTGAATAAGCTGATCAGTGTATCCATTCGTTTATTTTTATTTCGTAGATATTAAAGGTCCGGCCTTCTGAAGTTTGGAATTTGTGATCTGGAATTTCTCTCCACTATGCCGTTACACCACCCAGTGCGGCCACGCGCTCGTTCACTATGTTGCCACCGTGGGTTATGGCGGTACCCTTCACTATATCGTCCTCCCAGTTCAGGTTCAGCCCGCCATCCTTGTCTATTATCAGCTTCGCAAAGTTCAGTACGTTCTTGGCGTACAGCTTGCTCGCGTCCGATGGCGTAGTGGCCGGCAGTGCAGAGTTGCCCACTATGGCCACGCCATTGTGCATCACTGTCTTATTGTCTTCGCTCAGGTCGGTATTGCCCCCCGTTACCGATGCCAGGTCTATTATCACCGATCCCGCGCGCATATCCTCTATCATGGCCCTGGTTATCAGTATGGGCGCCTTGCGGCCCGGTATCTGCGCCGTGGTGATGATGATGTCCGACTTCCGGGCATGCTCGTGTATCTTCTCCCGCTGCCTGCGCTGAAAATCCTCTGTCTGCTCT
The DNA here is from genome assembly GCF_039540515.1 of Nemorincola caseinilytica. Lineage (NCBI taxonomy): Bacteria > Pseudomonadati > Bacteroidota > Chitinophagia > Chitinophagales > Chitinophagaceae > Nemorincola > Nemorincola caseinilytica. Next base: position 123,100 of record NZ_BAABFA010000010.1, read on the forward strand.
ACCGCATAGCCGCCTGCCTTAGAGGCATCCGCCGCACCCTCTACCTCTACGAATTTGGCACCAAGGCTCATCACCTCTTCCTTCACTGCCGGGCGGGTATCGAACACCTCTACCACTGCGCCCAGCCTGCGGGCCGTGGCTATGGCCTGCAGGCCTGCCACACCGGCGCCCAGTATCAGCACCTTGGCAGGCGGTATACTGCCCGCCGCCGTCATGAACATAGGAAAATATCTACTATAAGAATAGGCCGCCAGCAGCACCGCCTTGTACCCGGCTATATTGGCCTGCGAGCTCAGTACGTCCATAGACTGCGCCCGCGTAATGCGCGGTATCGTATCCAGGCTGAAGACCGTATACCCCTTATCGGCCCACTGCTGCATCTGCCTGTGGTTGAAAAGGGGCTGGTACACCCCCATCAGCACAGCCCCCGGCCTGGCATGGCCTGCATTGCCGGGCTGTATGGTCAGCACCATATCGGCCTGTGCATTTATGTCGGCGGCGCTCTTTATGGCCGCGCCGGCGGCAGTGTATGCATCATTGCCAAAAAAAGCGCTCTCTCCGGCGCCACTTTCCACCCATACGGTCACATTCATCTTCACCAGGGCGGCCACCACTTCTGGAACAAGGGAAACGCGCGTTTCCGGGGCCTGTTCTTTCAATACGCCTATTACCATAAAATATCAGAGATCGTTATTAAACTTTTGAAAAATAAGATTTTTTTCTGAAAAAAGAAGATCCTACTATGTTTTTTTTCGCGCCGGCGCACAGCGGTATCGGCACAGTGGTGCGCACCGGTCACATCATATATCCGCCTGTTGCTGAGAATGACCGAAGGCCCCTTTACAGGTCTCTATTTAGCCGCCTGTTCCTGCACATATAGCGTGCGTGTAGGGTGTGCAAAGCGTATACCCTGCTGCTCAAAGGTGCGCAATATGGTGAGGTTTATATCCTGCTGTATGTCCATATAGGTCTTGTACTCCGGCGCCATTATGTAGTATACGAACTCTATATCCAGGCTGCTTTCGCCAAAGCCTATGAAGTGCCCGCGCTCATATTCTACCTGCTCGTGCGCGGTCACTATGTCCCTTATCATGTCGGGCAGGGCTGCTACCACATGGGCAGGGGTCTGGTACACTACCCCTATCTTAAAGACCACCCGCCGCTTGCTCAGGCTTCTGTAGTTGTTCACCCGGGCATTGGTCAGGTCCTTGTTCGAGCATATCAGCAGTTGCCCGTTCAGCGTGCGTATTCTTGTCGATTTTACGCCTATATATTCTACCGTGCCCTGCTCTTTGTCAAAGCTGATGTTGTCCCCTATCTCGAAGGGGCGGTCGAAGAAAATGATGAAGTAGGCAAAAAGGTCGCCCAGCACCGTCTGTGCGGCCAGCGCTATGGCTATACCACCCACACCCAGCCCCGCTATTATGGCCGATACATTAAACCCCAAGTTGTCAAGCACGAACACAAAACCCACCACCCATACCACGAACTTGGCTATGATGATGAAGCCCCGGGCCTGCTTCTGCTTGGTATCGCCACCCTCCTGCTTGCTCAGGAAAGAGGTGACCATATACTGTATCACACCCGTCACTATACGCAGTATGAAGTAGGTATACAGCAGTAGCAGCAGCCAGTGTATCACCTTATCGGCCTTGGGCGGCAGGGTCAGGTAAGAGAGGGCCGCATATATACCGCCCAGGTACAGTAGCGGAAATATGAATTTCTCTACCGCCAGTATCAGTATGTCGTCATAGTGGTTAACGGTCCGTTCCGCGGCCTTCTTCAGGCTGCGTATCACCGCACCGCCTGCTATGGCCACCCCTATTATGGTGCCCACCACTATGCCTACGGCTATGGTCCAGTCCTGTACAGTATTGTTGAAGAATACTTTATCTAGTAAGAAATGCATGGGAAAGCGGCTATAAGCGGGAATACCCCTTAGCAGGCCCAAAGTTAAACCAACCGCGCCTGAGATGTATGTTAAAAACAGCCCCTACACCACCCTGCATGATGTTCTTTACCTATATTTGCCTCCCCGGGCAAAATTTATCTCACCGATAAGTTGTTCATTTCGGAAAATATCCTATACCTTTGCACTCCCTTGCAAAAGGGTAATAAAAATTTACAGTTATGAAACGTACATATCAGCCAAGTCGTCGTCGTCGTATATCAGTTCACGGTTTCCGCAGCCGCATGGAAACGGCTAACGGCCGCAAGGTACTTGCTTCGCGCCGCGCCAAGGGCCGCCATAAGCTCACCGTATCAGACGAACGCCCTCTGAAGTAATAGCTTAAAAACTTTACGCCATTCGTAATACTTTCAAAGTATATGAGCGGCTCAAGCGAGAGCAGCATATTGATACGCTTTTCCGTACAGGAAAAGCGTTTTCTGTTTTTCCCATACGCATCATTTACCTACCCGTGGCAGAGAGCGGAGAACGGAGAGTGGAGAGTGATATAGAGAGTGAAGAGCGGGAGGCAAAGAGCGGTGAGCGGGATGCCCGCCACCATTTGAAAGTAGGCTTCTCGGTGCCGAAGAAAAAGTTCAAACGCTCCGTGCACCGCCACCGCATACGCCGCCTGATGGCCGAGGCCTGGCGGCACAACAAGGCCACCCTGCTGCAGGCATTGCCGCCCCACCAGGGTATGCATGTCTTCCTGGTATTCACAGGTACCGAGCTGCCCACCTACCAGCAAGTACAGGCCGCAGTAAGCAAAAGCATAGACAAACTAAAGACCATCGCCGGCACTATTTCATCATGATCGTTCTCACACATAACATACACACCCCACCATCCTCTCCCCGGGAGAGGGACGGGGAGAGGCTTTTCTGAATGCGCCGTCTGCTCACCATATTGTTCACGGCTATCATACGCTTCTACCAAGGGGCCGTATCGCCCTTTTTCGGGGCCAAATGCCGCTATACGCCTACCTGCAGCGCCTATGGGCTAGAGGCTATTCGCAAGCATGGCCCGCTGCGTGGTGGTTGGCTCACCGTCAAACGGTTCTGCTCCTGCCACCCATGGGGCGGTCATGGCTACGATCCCGTCCCATAACATACCTTTACCGGCATGATGCCCCTGGAAGGATATGGCAATGTGGTGATGTGGGCCATGTATATGTCCCTCATCACGCCTGTGGTCACATCTCTGGTGCTGGCTATGGCTTTTGTGCCCACCGGCAACGGTCGCCTCCACAGGGCGTTCTTTCATATGCTGGCCATACCGGCCCTCTATGGTCTCACCGTACTTTGGTTCAATATATCGCCTACCGCGCTCGATGGCTACCTGTTCTTCACCTGCTTCATTATCATATTTTACCTCTACCTGCAAGTAAAGCTGTTCATCCGCCGCCTGCGGCACAGGCGCAGTACACCGCGGAACCCACCACCCGGATCAACTGAAAATTGAAATATCTGCCGCCAGCGGTCGTCTCTATCCCTGTTTTTTGTTAATTCCCCGCCCGAAACACAGGCAGACATGCGCTTTATATGCATCTATTAGTAACTTCGTGAAGCTAAAAATGCTACCAATGAAGAAAATACTTCTTGCTGTGCTGCTGATGATGGGTTTTACGGGCGCTATGGCGCAGCAGGTGTACAACAGTTCGGGCAAGGCCAACTACAAGAAAAAGAAAAAGACCGGCTACGACCCCGATAAACTGGTACTGGGCGGCGGCATCAACTTCGGCCTCGGCCAGGGATATGCCATCCTGGGGGTTTCGCCACTGGTGGGCTACCGTATCGCCAAACCACTCTTTGTAGGGCTGGGCGTGGGTTACCTGTACCTGCAAAGGCCCGATAAGATAGACCAGTTCGATCATATTCACATGGAGTACAAGAACATTGTCTCCCCCAGCGTATGGGCCCGTTGCATCATTTACCGCAACATATATGCCGTGGCCACCTACGAATACGATATCATAAACCGTAAAAGCTCGCAGTACGATGTCTTTACCGGCACCTTCGACCGTGTGAAAGAGAACCTCACCAACCAGTGCGTGTTCGTAGGCCTTGGCGCCAAACAGTCTGTTGGCGGCCGTGTATCCATTTGCCCCGAGCTCGTTTACGATGTGCTGCAGGGCCAGAACAGCCCTTACCCGGCGGGTGCACCCAGCCTGCGTGTCAATGTTATGGTGGGTCTTTAAAGCTATTTGGGGAATAAAACATAATTTACAGGCTCTGCCCACCAGGCAGAGCCTTTTGTTCACTACGCATGGATAGGGTCGTACTTCTTCTTATCATACTCATTTACTTCGCCGTATTGCTGGGCATAGCGTTCTATACCTCCCGCAATTCCGACAACGAATCTTTCTTCATAGGCAACCGCAACAGCAAGTGGTGGCTGGTGGCCTTCGGCATGATAGGCACCTCCCTCTCCGGCATGACCTTCATATCTGTGCCGGGCACTGTGGGCAAGGGCGGGTTCGGCTACTTCCAGGTGGTCATAGGCTACTGGCTGGGCTACTTTGCGGTGGCCTATGTGCTACTGCCGCTCTACTACCGCCTGCAGCTCACGTCCATATATACCTACCTGCAGCAACGCCTGGGCCAGAACGCCTACAAAACAGGAGCCCTCTTCTTCATACTATCGCGCACACTGGGCGCCACCATACGCCTCTACCTGGTCATAAAGGTGCTGGAGCAATTCGTGCTTGCCGATATGGGCATACCTTTCGAGGCCTCGGCCATCATCATCCTCGGCCTCATTCTTCTGTACACCTATCGCGGAGGGGTGAAGACCATCGTCTGGACCGATACCCTGCAGACCACCTTCATGCTGCTGGCCCTCGTTATCTGCGTTGGCTACATCATGCACTCCCTGCACCTCGATCTCGGCAGCACCTGGGCCGCCATGAGCCAGAAGGGCTATACCCACATGCTGCAGACCGACATCAAAAGCCCCGGCTTCTTCCTGAAGCAGGTACTGGGCGGCGCCTTCATCACCATAGCCATGACCGGCCTGGACCAGGAGATGATGCAGAAGAACATCAGCGTCAGCAACCTCAAAGACTCGCAGAAGAACATGATCGTGTTCTGCTTCGTGCTGCTGGCCGCCAATCTCATCTTCCTGCTGCTGGGCGGCCTGCTGCACCTCTATGCCGGCGCTAATGGCATCACCGCTGCCGGCGACGACCTCTTCCCCGCAGTGGCGGTCAATAGCGGCCTGCCCTTCTTCATCACCGTATGCTTCATGGTGGGCCTCATATCGGCCGTATTCCCCAGTGCCGATGGTGCGCTTACCGCCCTCACATCATCCTTCTGCATAGATATGCTGGGCATAAAAAGGAACCCTACCCTCACCGAGGCGCAGCAGAAAAAGACCCGCCTGCTGGTACACAACATCTTCGCGCTGGTGTTCCTGGGCTGTGTGTTCTTCTTCAGGGCCATAGACAATGGCTCGCTTATAGACATACTGCTGAAGATGGCAGGCTTCACCTACGGGCCGCTGCTGGGCCTGTTCGCCTTTGGTATACTTACAAAGCGCAATGTGCCGCAGCATTTGCCCATATGGCTCTGCCTTATATCTCTTGTGGCCACCTTTGGCATAGACCTCGTGAACAATGCCCCCTGGTATACCGACAAGCTGCACCTGGGCGAGGCCATGGGCAATGCACTCAATACCTTATCCAATAACATTTTCCATGGCTACAAGATAGGCGTGGAGCTACTCATAGTGAATGCCGCTATCACATTCCTGCTTTTATCGGTATTCGCAGTGAAAGACCAACAAAAACCACAGAACACATGAAAGAACAACTGAGCAAACTAAGGATGCGCGACTGGACCGAAACAAGGGCCCATTCCAGCTGGCAGATATTCAAGATAATGGCAGAGTTCGTGCAGGGCTTCGAGGTGCTGTCGCGCATAGGCCCCTGCATATCCATTTTCGGATCGGCGCGTACCAAACCCGGCCACAAGTACTACGAGCTTACCGTAGAGATAGCCCAAAAGCTGTCGCAGGAGGGTTTCGGTATCATCACCGGCGGCGGCCCCGGCATCATGGAGGCCGGCAACAAGGGCGCCCACCTGGCCAATGGCAAGTCCGTTGGGCTGAACATAGACCTCCCCTTCGAGCAGGAAAGCAATAAGTTCATCAAAAAGGAGACCTCCATCGATTTCGATTACTTCTTCGTGCGCAAGGTCATGTTCACCAAGTATGCGCAGGCCTTCATCATGATGCCAGGCGGCTGGGGCACGCTCGATGAGTTCTTCGAGGTGGCCACACTCATACAAACGCAGAAGTTCATACAAACGCCCATGGTATGTGTAGGCTCCGAATACTGGGGCGGCCTCTTCGACTGGATGCGCAAGACCATGCTGGAGCAGGAAGGGAACATCAGCCCCGGCGACCTGGAGATGATAAAGATATTCGACACGGCCGATGAGGTGGTCTCCTACATCAGCGAATTCTATACACACAACAAGCTACAGCCAAACTTCTGATATGACCAAAGCGCTCTTCCCTGCCGCTATCATAGAGTATGCCGGGCGGTTCACATCACTCGAATCGCCCACCCTCGCGGCCCTGGACCGCGAGACCAATATGAAACGCAGCGATTCTGTAATGCTGTCCGGCCACCTGCAGGGCGGCATACTGCAAATGATAGCCCATATGGTACGCCCCTCATGCATACTGGAGATAGGTACTTACACCGGTTACTCTGCCATATGCCTGGCACAGGGACTTGCAGAAGGTGGCGTCCTGCACACTATAGACATAGATGAAGAGCTGTACGATATGGCCGCCAAATACATCATCAAAGCAGGGCTGCGCGATAATATAGTACAACACACCGGCAGGGCTGCCGATATCATACCCACCCTCGCCGGCCCATTCGACCTCGTATTCATCGATGCCGACAAGGCCAATTATTCGCACTACTACGACCTGGTATTCGATAAAGTGCCTGTCGGCGGCTACATACTGGCCGATAATGTGCTCTACGATGGCGAGGTAGTGCTGCCCCTAGAGCAGCAGGGAAAGAACGCCCGCGCCATCCACAGCTTCAACCAGAAGCTGGCCGCCGACACCCGCATAGAGCGCCTGCTGCTGCCCATCCGCGATGGCATAATGATAGCCCGGAAGATACGCGGCTGATGTGCCTCATTGCTTTAAGATCTTTACATTTGCAATATGACACGCGAGGCCATATACAGCACCATCAAAAAAGCAGTACACACATTACTGCCCGATGCCCGCGTGGTATTGTTCGGCTCGCATGCGCGAGGCGACCACAACGAGCACAGCGACTACGACCTGCTCATCATCAGCCCACACACATTTACCCGCCAGGAACGGCTCAGTTATAGCAGCCAGATAGACCGCGCTATTGTAAAAGCGATACATGCGCCTGTAGATCTGCTGCTTTACTCCGAGGAAGAAATAATTAAAAAAAGCGAGTTGCCGGGCCACATAGTACGTTATGCGATGCAGGAGGGCGTTGCATTATGAGTCCCGAGCTGAAAGAACATATAGATGCATGGCTGCAGAAAGCGACAAATGACCCTTTGTCTGCTCAACGTCTTCTTGAGATAGAACCGATGATCCTTGACACTGCATGTTTTCATTTGTCAGCAAGCCATAGAGAAATGTCTAAAAGCTTTTTTGGTCTATAACAGGAAAGAGATCATAAAAACACGCGATATCGATCTTCTTTTGAGCCAATGTGGAGCTATAGACCCTCTATTCGACTCTATAGATAGCCTCAATGTGAATGAGTTCGCCGTTAGCGCTCGCTATCCCGACCTCAGTTTCCTACCAGATATTGATGAGGCCAAAGCCCTCTACCAGCTAGCGCTGCGCATCGATGCCATGGTACGGCAGCGCATGGTATTTGCCTGACGAGCCTTTTCTGCTACATGAATATCTTCCCGGGGTTCAGTATACCATTGGGGTCAAAGACCTGTTTTATATTCTTCATCAGTTGCAGTTGCACATCATTGAAGGCTATGTCCATATAGGGCCGCTGCACTACCCCTATACCATGCTCGCCCGATATGGTTCCACCCATGCGCACCACCTCGGCAAATAGCTTGCGTATGCCCTGTGGCAACTTGTTGTTCCAGTCCTCGTCGCTCATACCTGCCTTCACTATGTTCACATGCAGGTTGCCATCGCCGGCATGGCCGTAGCATACCGAGTTGAAGCCATACTCTGCCCCCAGCCGCTTGATGATGGTGAGCAGCTCTGGCAGCTCGGCCCTTGGCACCACGGTATCTTCCTCCTTGTATATCGAATTGCTCTTTACGGCCTCTCCCACCTTGCGGCGCAGTGTCCACAACATCTGCTTCTGTTCGTGGCTGTCGGCAAATAGTACCTCGTCTATGTCATACTGCTGCACTATACCCGCTATGGCCTCTGCATCGCGGTACAGCACATCCATATCATTGCCATCCACCTCTATCAGCAGGTGGGCCTGTATATCGGGCGGCAGGGCCACACCCGCGCTCTGCACATACTTCATAGACCATTCTATCGCATCGCGCTCCATGAATTCCAGCGCCGATGGCGTATACCCCGCCATGAATATGGCGTTCACTGCCTCGCATGCTTGTACGGCACTGCGAAAGGGCACCAGCATTATCAGGTCATGCTTCACGGCAGGTACCAGCCGCAGCACTATCTTGGTCACTATACCCAGCGTGCCCTCACTGCCTACTACCAGTTGCGTCAGGTTATAACCCGTGGCGTTCTTCAGTACATTGGCGCCCGTCCATATCACATCGCCGCTTGCCAGCACCACTTCCAGGTTCAGCACATAGTCCTTCACCACACCGTACTTCACAGCGCGGGGGCCGCCGCTGTTCTCTGCCACATTACCCCCTATGAAGCACGACCCCTTGCTTGCCGGGTCGGGCGGGTAAAAGAGCCCTTCGGCCTTCAGGTGTTCCTGCAACTCCTGCGTTATCACGCCCGGTTCTGTCGTTACCTGGAAGTTGCGCCTGTCCACCTTCAGTACCTTATTGAAGCGTTTCATATCTAGCGACACGCCACCGGCCACCGGCAGCGACCCGCCGCTGAGGCCCGTACCCGCACCGCGCGGGGTTACGGGTATCAGCCTGCCGTTGCAGTACCTCACCAGTCGGCTCACCTCTTCCGTGTTCGCGGGTTGCACCACCACTTCGGGCATATAGCGCAGATCCTCTGTATGGTCCGATGCGCACCTTTGCAATTGTTCCTCGTCCGTATGCACATACCGCTCCCCGCATACCGATGTGAAAAACGCTATGTCCGCCTGCTGTATCTTATTGAATGACATACTGCAAAGGAAAAAAAATATGCGCACATACATGCCTGCTTCTTTTGTTCCGGCCCGGTCACTAACGTATGGCTTTGTTAAAATTGCATTGCGCCCCTTTGGCAGTTGGCCCTGCTATATCTACATTTGACGTCATTTTATCCTTTCATGGTCCTTGTAACGGGTGGCAGTGGTTTCCTTGGCGGGCATCTTGTGCGGCATTTGTCGGCGCAGGGGGTGCAGGTACGCGCCCTTTACCACAGCAATATGCCCGGTAAGGACATGCAGTTGCCCGGCGTGGAATGGATGCGCTGCGACCTGCTGGATGTATATGACGTAGAAGATGCCCTGCAGGGTATAGAGGATATCTACCATTGCGCCGCCATCGTCACCTTCGACCCCCGCCTGGCCGAAAGGATGCTCCACTTCAACCCCGAAAGCACGGCCAATATCGTGAACCAGGCAGTAGAGCAGGGCATACGCAAAATGGTCTATGTCAGCTCCATAGCCGCACTGGGCCGCACCGGCAGCGTGAACCAGAACACCAATGAAGAGCAGGAATGGGGCGAGAGCCGCTACAACTCTGCCTACGGCCTCAGCAAATACCTGGCCGAGTGCGAGGTATGGCGCGGCATAGGTGAGGGCCTTAATGCCGTCATCGTCAACCCATCGGTCATACTTGGCCCCGGCGATTTCACTACCGGCTCTCCGCAGATCATCAACCTTGCCCACAAGGAATTCCCCTTCTATACCACCGGCATCAATGGCTGGGTAGATGTGGCCGATGTGGTAAAGGCCATGGTAATGCTCATGGCCTCGGATATAGAGGCCGAACGCTTCATTGTCAGCCAGGGCGATCATAGCTATCGCCATATATTCACCCTTATGGCGCAGGCGCTCGGCAAGCGTCCGCCCCGTATGCATGCAGGGCCCTTCATCACGGGTATCGCCTGGCGGCTGGGGGCTATATACAGCCGTTTATCGGGCCGGCCGGCCGTCATCACGCGCGAGACCGCACGCACCGCGCACGGCCATTCTACCTACAACAACGGCAAGCTGCTGGCCGCTTTACCGCAGTTCTCCTACACGCCCATAGAAGACTCCATTGCACACATGGCCCATGCTTTCATGCACCGCGCATAGCCCTATAGGCGAAATGTAATATCCGATCTGTACCTTAGCAGCAAAAGATACTCTATTTTGTATTTCAGTGATTTCGGATTCGATGACGACCTCATGGATGGCATAGACGCCATGGGTTACGAGAAGGCTACCCCCGTACAAGAACAGGTCATACCCCATATCATATCGGGTAAGGATATAATTGCTGCCGCGCAAACAGGCACCGGCAAGACCGCGGCCTTCCTGCTGCCGGTATTGCACCGCCTCTTGTCAGAGTCGCACGACCACCATTCGGTGAATGCGATGATAATAGTGCCCACCCGCGAGCTGGCCACACAGATAGCCCAAACGCTGGAGGGCATTGCATACTATACCACCATCAGTTTCATATCGGTATATGGTGGCACGGGCGGCGCCCTGTTCGCTACAGAGCGCAAGGCCCTCGAGGCCGGTGTCGATATCGTTATATGCACCCCCGGCCGCATGATAGCCCACCTCAATATGGGTTATGTAAAGCTCGGCGGCCTGCGCTACCTTGTACTCGATGAGGCCGACCGCATGCTGGATATGGGCTTTTACGACGATATAGTGAAGATCATCTCCTATATGCCACCGCAGCGGCAGAATCTCATGTTCTCGGCCACTATGCCACCGGCCATACGCAAGCTGGCCAATAGCATACTGGTGAGCCCGGTAGAGATAAGCATCGCTATATCCAAACCACCCGAGCAGATAATGCAGGGCGCTTTCATAGTGTACGAGCCGCAGAAGGGCCCGCTGGTAAAACACATCCTGCAGCAGAAGGAGTTCGGCAGTGTGATAGTGTTCTGCTCCAGCAAGCTTAGTGTAAAGAAACTGTACGAAGAGCTAAGGCGGGCAAAGTTCGCCGTAGGTAGCATTCACTCCGACCTGGAGCAGGAGCAGCGCGAACAGGTACTGCTCGATTTCAAAAGCCATAAACTGAAGATACTCGTAGCTACAGACATACTGAGCCGCGGTATAGATATAGAAGACATAGACCTCGTCATAAACTACGATGTACCGCACGATGGCGAGGACTATGTACACCGCATAGGCCGCACGGCAAGGGCCGCCAGCAAGGGCACCGCCTATACCTTCGTCACAGAGAAAGAGCTGTTCAAGTTCCACAAGATAGAGAAGCTGCTGGGCCGCGAGGTGGAGAAACTACCTGTACCCGAGCAGTTCGGGGCTGCGCCCTCACCGGCCGCAAAGCCTGCCGCGCAGAATGGCGGAAAGAAAAGAAAATTCAAAAAACGCAGGCCGGGCGGCAAAGGTCCGGGCCCATCTCCTGCACCCAACAAATAAGCACAAAGGCCGGGCAGAACCCGGCCTTTGCATTTTCTTATGCCTCCTTCCGGTGGCTACATACCGTTATACACCGTATGTATCACATGCCCCTCCTCATTGGTATACTCCACTTCCAGCGTCGTTCGCGATAGAGAGAAGACCTTCATCTGCGTGGTCTTCTTCTGATCGCCCTCAAAGTTGCTTACAGATAGCGTTCGCGCATCCGGCGACAGGCTCCATTGCAGTGGCACGTTCTCGGGGTCATCGGGGTCGCACTTCAGCCTGTAATGCCGGTTGCCGCCTCCATTGGTGTTAAAGGTCAGCTCATCGGCATACATACAGTCTACCAGTGATGGCAGGCCATTGTCCGTCACCGTATGGCTGCTCCACAGTCGCGAGCATAGTGTTTGCACGGCCTTTTTGTGTTCATCATCCTTGTTGCAGCTGCCCAGCAGCAGCGCGGCCATTATGATAAGCGGTAAGTATCTCAGGTTTTTCATAGTGCATGGTTTATACCTACAATTTACACAAAAACCGCGCCATATCCACACCTGCACATATATGAGATGTTATGGAAAATGTACTGCATTGTGTCTGTTATATAAAGCAACACTAAGGCAGGCCGCACCCTATATCGAATAGTATGTCTTCAGCACCTCTGCCACTGCCTTGCGGTAGCTTTTGCCCACCGTCAGCTCTGTAGTACCTATCCTGAAGGAATGGCTCTGTACCGATGTCACCCGCTGCAGGTTTATGATGTAGGAACGGTGTATGCGCAAGAACCCGTGTTGCGATAATATATCCTCCATGTTCTTCATAGTGCTGAAGGATATCACGTTCCTGTTGTCGCAGTGTATACGCACATAGTTCTCCAGCCCCTCTATGTACAGTATAGAGTCGTATTCTATCTTCACCAGGTCCGTGTTCGACCGTATGAAGAAGAACGTCTTGTTGGCAGTAGGGTGGCGCACCTCGGTCTCTGTGGCCCCTGCTGCACGTTCATACACCTTGTTCACCGCCCTCAGGAACCTGTCTATCGATATCGGTTTCAGCAGGTAGTCTATCGCGTCCACATCATAGCCGTCTATTGCATAGTTGGGGTATGCCGTGGTAAAGATGATGGCCGGCCGCTCCTTCAGCGACCGTATGAAGTCCAGCCCCGATATGCCCGGCATATGTATGTCCATGAACAGTATGTCCACCGTATTGTTGCGCATCACATGCAGTGTTTCCATGGCGTTCCTGCATTTCGCCACCAGGTTCAGCCCCGGTATCATCCGCACATACTCTTCCAGTATCTCCTGGGCTATGGGTTCATCGTCGGTTATCACGCAGTTCAGGTTCATTGCAGTTCTATGTTCAGTTCAACAAGAAATATTCCATCAGTATCCGTTATCCGTAGCTCGTACCTGTCCTTGTACAGCAGTTCCAGCCTGCGCCTTACGTTCTTTATACCTATACCGCTCTGCATATAGGTTTGGGGTAGAGATGCCTTATGTTCATACCGGTTGCTGCACTCAAAGTACAGCCTGTTCCCCCTCATATACATGTTCACCGCTATTCCGCCGCCATCACCATGTTTTATGGCGTTCTCCACAAAGGGCGTCAGCAGCATGGGCGCTATGTGCAGGGCTTCTGCGTTCTTTATGTCCTCGTTCAGTACTATTCCCTCTTTGTCGTGCATGCGCAGCCGCGCAAATTCTATATACTGCCGCATCACTTCCAGCTCTCTTGCCAGCGTAGGCTCGCGCCCTTCGCATTCGTATATGCCGTACCTCAGTATGTCCGATAGTTTTATCACTGCATCGGGTGTATGCTTGTCCTGCCTGCGCGCCATGCCATATATGGTGTTCAGCGCATTGAAGAGGAAGTGCGGGTTTATCTGTGCCCTCAGGCTGCTCAGTTCGCTCGTCAGCCGTTCCTGCTCCAGTTGCTCCACCCTTCTTTCGTTCTGTATGGCATCGGCCACCAGCTTGCCAAAGGTCAGCATGGCCAGTATCATCACCGACGGGAAGATATGGTAGGGCATAGCCACATCCTCCATCTCGCCCATATGGTCCAGCTCCGGCATTCGCTCGTTCACCCACCGGGTTATGTAGTAAGACCATGCAGTAGTGAGTGCCAGCAGCAGCACCAGCAGCGATATGTATGTGGCATAGTGCCTGCGCACCAGGAAGCGTGGTATCAGCACCAGGTCGTGCACATAACCGGGTATACCATACGATACCAGCAGCACCATAAGCGATACGGGAAAAGCGGGCCATATCGTGGCCCGGCCAGCCTCCAGGTACAGCGCTATAAGCAGCCAGAAGATCACGTTGCGGCTCACCCGCCCGGTGAGTTCAGATAGGATGGTCTTGGGGTACATTTCGTACATCTTGCTATACAAATATCCGTATCCCCGCACTATCACACCTCAAAACCGGGACGAACGTACTTTTTTACAGGATGAACGGCCCATATCGCTATACCAACGGCACAGCATTGCCGTTCGTTGCGTTCATCATGCCACTGCTGCCCCACGTCAGATCGCGCTGCGGCAGGTCGGGTATGTGGTTTATATTAGCATTGCTAAAATGATACCTGTAACACCTTTAACGCAATTGTGCCGGGTATTATTTCATTTTTTCTGTGACCCTAAGATCTTTTTTACATGCACATCGGATCGGCCATACGGTGTATAAGGAAGTCGGTCTCCTTATCACAAAGTGAATTATCCCGAAAATGTCTCATCACCCAGACCGCCCTCTCGCAAATAGAAGTAGGGTTGAAGATGCCCAGCCAGCGCACCATAGAAAAGCTGTGCGAGGTACTGGAGATACCCGAATTCATGATATACCTCCTGGCCCTGGAGCAGCAGGATATATCGGGCAATAGAAGGGAGGCGTACAATGTAGTATACCCCATCATTCAGAAGCTGCTACTGCAAATAGCCATGCCCCCCGACCATTTCGAGGTAGAGCACCACTAAGCGTATCTCTTAGCATACCATCCGCCCTGCAGGTGGCTTGCCTATGCCAGTACATCCCGGTATTCCTCTACCCGGTCGAATACTCCCTTTGCAAAGGGGCATAGGGGTATTATGCTCACACCATTGGCACGGGCATATAGCACAGCGGCCTTTACCAGTTGCTTGCCCAGCCCTCTGCCTTCAAAGGCCTCTGCCACTTCGGTATGGTCTATTATCATCTTCTTGTCTCCGGCCCACACATAGTGCATCATTGCAGCCTCCTGGCCATCCGCCTCTATATAGAAGCGGCCCTTTGTTTCGCTATTGTGCTGTTTTACATCCATAGTATCATATCCTATTCCCCAAAAGTAGCGTACACACCTCTACCGGTCTCTATTCCTGTATCAGCAAAAGTTCGCTTCTTCCGTTTTTTGGAATATTCATCCACCCGGTGGATGTTGGGCATAGCGTGCCAAAATTCAATCGTTTGATTTTCAGTGTTTTATGTTTCTGGCACAGCGTTGGTTATATACCTGTCAAACCTGCCTGACGGTAGGCAGCAACAAACAACAAAAAACATAAACAAACAAAAACATAAACAAACAAAAACGAACTACAATGAAAAACATCTTCAAGTCTCTCGCTCTCGCTACTGTTGCACTGGTATCTTTCTCTAACAGCTCATTCGCACAGGCTACCGCAACTGCTTCTGCATCTGCGAACATCATCACACCCATATCTATCGTTAAGACAGTAGATATGAACTTCGGTAACGTGGCCGTATCTGCAACTATAGCAGGTACTGCTGTTCTGGCTCCTGCAGGCACCCGTACCACAGGCGGTGCAGGTGGTGTTACCCTGCCTGCTACTACAGGTACTGTAGCTGCTGCCAGCTTCACAGTTTCTGGTCAGGGTGGTTATACATACGCAATAACTCTTCCTACTTCTTGCACAATAACTGATGGTTCTACACACAACATGACCGTAGACAACTTCACAAGTTCACCCTCTGCTACAGGTACCCTGAGCGCAGGTGGTACTGAGACCCTGAACGTAGGTGCTACCCTGAACGTAGGTGCCGGCCAGGCATCTGGTCTGTACACCAACGCTACCGGTGTACCCGTAACAGTGAACTATAACTAATAGCCATAAAGAATATAGTGATATAGGTTTGGTGCAGCGCCCCCACGACGGGGGCGCTTTTGTTTTGTGCCGTTATCATGTATGGCCTACCGGAACCACCATGTGGCGGATAGGTTGAGTGAGGCCTGGCCATAACGGGTCTCTGTAGCTTGTGGGCGGGCATATACATGCGCTATGAACCTGTTGTAATGAGGTGTGAGGGCAATGGAGAAGGATGGTGATATGCGGTATTCGGCTACGAGGCCCAGACCGGCAGATGCTACCCATGTAGCGAACATATCGCGGCCGGCTTTGAAGTACATTACACTGTCGTCATTGAAATAATGATAATTGTGACGCATGAGCCTGTTGAAAGTAAAAGAGGGTTGCAGACCTACATCAAGGTGGCCCAGTGATAGTATGCTGCAGGTGAGGCCTGCGCTGAACGTGGCATAGGTGAGCGTATTGGTGAGGTGGCCGGTGGAATCATTACCGATGTCGTAGTATGTGGCAGAGGTCATGCGTACGATAGGAGGTACAGAACCTGTGAGATTGGTACCGATCACCACAACGGAATCTACCTTGTATACTACCTGCCGGGTATTCATGCGCTCGCCGGTGCGGGTGATACCCGCCGCAGCATGCAAGCGCAACTTGGCAGACACGATGTAGCGCAGGCCGAGGGAATAGTTGAACGTATTGATACGGCTGTCGGTACTGTCGCGGTACTGCTTCATGAACTGGTAAGATCCTTTTTCGATGAATGTGGCATCGTTGCGCACGCGGCCGCCGGAGAGGGATATGCCCCATTTTTTGCTAACGGTCTTTGCGCTGTCTTTCTTTGCTATGGGTGCAGGTGTGGCAGGTCTTTGTTCTTCCTGCTCTTCTATTTGCGGCATGTATGCCGCAACGAACACCTCACGGGGGCCGATGAACATGAAATATGTCATAAGGCGGTATGGTGTGGCTATACCCAACGGTGGTATGGAGAGGCGCTCATATGTGGCAGGCTGATCTTCTGTGCTACTTTGTAATATTTGCTCTTGCTGAGGCAAGGTGGTACTGGAAGGCAATGATAGCGTTGGTAACGGCGCAGCAGCGGCCGTGCTCTGTGGCAGCGGCATAGGTGCGGCGGAAGGGGTGTCTACCACAGACGGGAGGCTTATGGGTGTGGTAGGCGCCACAGCCTGTGGTTCTAGTGGCTGCACTGCTTGCACGGCCATAGGTGTGGGCGCCATACGCGAAACATGGGCATACGCCGGTAGCACGGGCAATAATGTGGGCAATGATGTGGCCACAGGTCGGTGCAGCGGTGCAGTATGTACAGGCGCGCCGGCCAATGCGGTGGGCGATATGTGTGGCAGGCTGACCGCATTATGCAGCACTATGGGTGATGTGGGCACGGGTGTGGCAGGTGCGGCCATACCTGCAGGCTGGCGGGTGAGCGCAGCAGGTGCGATATGCGGTATATGAATAGCAGGCCGGCGCTCTATGGTGCGGGTAGCAGCGGGTATGTGAGCGGGAGCATGAACGACAGATACCTGTGCCGGCTGACCATGGCCGAGACGGGGTAGGTAGGTGACAGTAGGGATGCGTATGGCTGTGGCCCGCGTGTATGCCGGAACATGCGGCTGCGGCGGTGCGGTATGCATGGCCTGAGGCGTGGCAGGCTGCAATGCGGACGATGTATGATGTGGAGCGGACGAATGATGAACAATAGGGTTTACAGGCCGTGTCTTCACGGAGATGGTTTGGGAAGCAGAAGGGCAGTGTGGTATGTGGGCAGATATGGCTGTGTGGGTCGTGTGCGCTGTAGTGGATGGTTCGATGGCAGGTGGCGTTGCGGCAGGGTTGCTTTGGTCTTTTGTGGTGGGTATAGTGGTGAACGTTGCAGTGTTGGCGGTAGCGCTGCGTGTGGCAGTGCCATATGGCATGGCAGGTATAGCTGCGCTGGTAACAGGTGTAACGGGCGATACCAGTGTATGGCGGCCGCGGAGATAGAAGCCAAGCGCCGCGAACGCGCCTAGCAGGAAGAGAATGAGGAACAGGGCACGCCTGCGCCTGGGCGGGTTTATCTCCCGGTCCACGGCCTGCCACACGGCCGGGCTGGGGGTGAGCGTGAACTGCTCTGCCTCCAGTTTATATTGTTCTATCAATTCATCCACGTTTCCCATTTTCATTGGTTTTGGGTCCCGAACCTAGTTTTTTCATGAGCAGGGTGCGCGCACGGCTATACTGCGAGCGCACGGTATTCACGTTCGTGTCCAGCATTTTGGCTATATCCTCATGGGGATAGCCTTCCACAGCATGCAGGTTGAAGACCGTCATGTATACGGTGGGTAGCTGGCGTACCAGTTCTATGATCTCGCTATGCGCTGCGGGGTGTGCTGTGCTTTCGTTCTCGAGGTGTTCTACATCGATACGGCCGGCAGTATCGGAGAAACGGCACCGGGCACGAATGCCATTGATGCATGTATTGATGACTATGCGGTATATCCATTTTCCCAGCGGGCCTTCGTTGCGGTATTGGTCCAGCTTGCGGAAGACGGTGATGAAGGCCTCCTGCAAAAAGTCTTCGGCCTCCTGCAGGGTGCGTGCATAGCGGTAACATACCCCCAACATTTTTGGCGCAAAATGATCGTAGAGTTGTTTTTGCGATGGCCGGTGGCCCTGCAAACATCCTTTTACCAGTAAGACCTCATCCAAGGTAAACGCGTTAGTATACTAGACACGGAACAGGCACAAAATGTTGCATAAGTGCCCGAATTTCTTTTTGGGTAGCTGCCTCATATTATGTGTTCTTTAACTAAAATATTTTTGGAAGGTAGGTAAAAGCAAGCTTACTTTGTACCTCAAAGCGCTTTTTATGCAACAGGCACATAAAGACGATCCTGTAGAGACCCTTAAGGAGATACGGACGATAATGGACCGTTCGGCGAAGTTCGTATCGCTAAGCGGCTGGAGCGGCATATGGGCCGGCAGTGTGGCCCTGGTGGGAGCTACCATAGCCTATAGCTGGCTGCAGCAGCCGGGCTACAAAGATATAGGCTCTACCCTGTATGCATCTACCGAGCATTTCGACAAATATACCTCGCATTTCATATGGCTGGGCATAGCCACCTTCGTGGTGGCGCTGGGCGGTGTCTTTTTCTTTACCCAGCGAAAGGCAAGCCGCATGGGGCAGAAGATATGGAACAACGCATCGCGGCTGATGATGGCGCAATTGTTCTACCCTATTTTTGCCGGCAGTGTGTTCTGCTTCATGTTCATCTACTACGGGTGCGGCATGTTCGTAGCGCCTACCTGCCTGGTGTTCTACGGACTGGCGCTGATAAGCGCGGGCAGGCATACCTACTCTGACATAAGGTACCTGGGCATGCTGGATGTGGCAATAGGCTGCACGGCCATGTTCTTCCCGGGATCGGGGCTTATATTCTGGGGCATAGGTTTTGGGCTGCTGCATATACTATATGGCGCGGTGATGTGGAGCAAGTACGATAAATAAGGAAAGGAAGAAATGAGCAACCCGGTAGCACAGCTGAACAAGGTCTTCGATAGCAGGATACGCATCGGTATCATGAGTGCGCTCATGGTGGGCGATGACGTGAACTTCAATGACCTGAAGGCGCTGATAGATGTGACCGATGGCAACCTGGCCACTCACCTGAAGACACTGGAAGAACAGAAGTATATAAAAGTGCAGAAGGGATTCATAGGCCGCAAGACGAACACCACCTACAGCATAACCGCCGCAGGCGAGAAGGCCTTTCGCGCACACCTGGACGCGCTGGAGGCCATCATCAGGAACGTGACCTGATATTTTTTTTGTCTTTTCACTTTGAAATAAAAAGTGCTTTTCATCGTTAACTATAAAACACATAAAAAATGAGACAGCAGGATAATGGGAACAGGATATTCCTGAAAGGGCTGGTAGTGGCGGGGCTGGTGATAGCCATGCTGATACCGGGCGTACTGATAATGAACCTGGTGCAGGAACGGCAAAAACGCCAGGAAGAAGTAGTAAAGGAGGTGTGCAGCAAGTGGGCCGACGAGCAGACACTGACAGGACCTGTGCTGATGATACCCTATACGCAGGAGGTGAGCGGCACTAACGGCGTAAAAGAAAAAGTAGTGCGCAGGGCATACATACTGCCCGAAGAGCTGCGTATGAACGGCAACATAATACCGAAGGTGAAGAAAAGAAGCCTGTACAATGTGCACCTGTACCAGGCAGATATACAAGTGAGCGGCAAATTCGATACGGTGACGCCGGAGCTGCTGGGCGTACCTGCCGAAGATATACGGTGGAACGAGGCACGGCTGCTGGTGAATGTAAGCGATATGAAGGGTATGGACGAACAAATGCAACTGGAATGGAATGGCGAGAAACGGCCTATGGAGAGCGTGTTTCCGGTGAATGACCAATTCGAGGAGGGGATGAGCGCAGTGACGGCAGTGGCGCCGGGCAGCGCACCAACGTTCGCCATGAGGCTGAACGTGCGGGGGTCGCGCAGCCTGTACCTGTCGCCGACGGGCCGCACTACGGTGACAGATATAGCATCGGCATGGAAGGACCCCGCCTTTGATGGGCGGTACCTGCCGGCCACATCGGACATAACGGACGATAAATTCACGGCACACTGGAAGGTGTCGCCGCTGGTGGGCAACTTTCCGCAGGTATGGAAGAACGGCGCACAGAAGCTATCGGCCGGGGCATATGGGGTGCGCCTTATAGAGTCTGTAGATGGCTATGCCAAGGTGATGCGCTGTGTGAAGTATGCCATACTGTTCGTAGCGCTTACGTTCACTTTCTTCTTCTTCCTGGAGATACTGCAGAAGCGGCGCATACACCCCATACAATATGCGCTGGTGGGTATAGCGCTGATAGTGTTCTACTGCCTGCTGCTATCCATATCAGAGTATGCGGGTTTCAATGCGGCATACCTCATAGCATCGGTGGCCACCGTATCGCTCATCACCTTCTATGTGCGCAGCCTGTCGCGCAGCATGGGTACGGTGGCAGGTTTCTCTATATCGCTCACGGCGCTGTATGCATACATCTTCGTGCTCATTCTATCAGAAGACCACGCATTGCTCTTCGGCAGCATAGGCCTGTTCTGCATAGTGGCGGTCATCATGCACTTCTCTCGCAGGATAGAATGGTACGGTCCTGCAAAGCCGGGTGCCGCACAGGATGGCAGCGAAGACAGCGGCCCCTATTTTCCACAAGTGTAAAGACGAACTACAGAGTATGCAACAGAACAGATCATTAAGCCCGATGGCACGCGCAAAGAGCTTCACCTTTGCCATCAACGGCCTGTACCAATTGCTGCGAAACGAGCCCAATGCCGTGCTGCACACCATAGCCACCGTGGCTGTGGTGGCAGCGGGCATAGTGCGGCACATAGGCCCCATGCAGTGGGTGGCCATAGTGATAGCCATAGGCCTGGTATGGATAACAGAGGCGGTGAACACAGGCATGGAACGGCTGTGCGACCATGTGTGCGGCAACAGATTTCACCCGGCCATAAAGTTGGTAAAGGATGTGATGGCAGCGGCCGTGATGATGGCCGCAGGTGTGAGCGTGGTGATAGGTATCATTGTTTTCTTTTTCTGATAGACCCATATAGTATGCGCTTCATTGCAAAATATAACTGGCTGATACCGGCCCTGCTCTTCACTGCCGCCATGCTGGCGGGCAGAATGTTCTATACCTCTTCGCTCAGGTTCTTCTTCATACCATGGAACCTCTTCCTTGCCTTTGTACCCGTGTACTTTGCCTACAAGCTCAACGAGGGCGTGGTGCGGGGCGTAAGGGCCGTGGCACTGTTCTCGCTGTGGCTGCTGTTCTTTCCCAATTCCATGTACATAGTTACAGACCTGTTCCATCTGAAGCAGCGGCAGAACGTGCCACTGTGGTACGACCTGCTGATACTGGTGTCGGCAGCTATAACGGGCATAGCTATGGGCTTCGCATCGCTGCGGCAGGTAGAGCGTTTCCTGTCGGCCCGGATAGAGGCGCGTTTTATGCGGTGGGTACTGCGCGGCTTGTTCGTGCTGTGTGGCTACGGCATATACATAGGCCGCTACCTGCGGTGGAACAGCTGGGATATAGTAGCCGACCCCGTGAGCCTATGCACAGATATGCTGCATCATGTGATACACCCCTACCGCAACAAGGAATGCTGGGCAGTGAGCCTGCTTTTCGGTACATGGATGTATATACTGTACGCTTACTTCGGGCGCACATTCAGGCGCGGCGAACAGGTAGATACAGGCACGAACGATGCGCAGCGCGCAGGTGGGATAGTGGGCCTGTAACCTCATGTTCTCAGGTCCTGTGGAACGTGGCTTTGGCCTGGCCGACCCTATGTACGAACAATGTTCAGCATTTATAACGGTATACTGTTAAAAATGATACTGATGTTTCTTCTCCTGATATTGCTGCTTCTGATCCTCCCTATGATCGTTGCTGTAAGGTGTGCGAGCTGGCTGGCAATGAGATACTTCAGCAGGCGGTACCGGTTCATGTTGTGGCTCTTGCCTTCTGTGGCATTCCTTATAGGGATGGGTACAGGCGTTTACCTGGTAATGCTGCTGGTAGAAGAAACATTCTCGGGCATGGGGTCGGGCTTTGTGGGGCCTACATAATTCTCTTTTACATTTTTACGAACACAACATTTTATGGATATCCTCTTTTTGCTGCTGCTGGCAGTTCTTGCCAGTATCTTATTCTCGGTCTATATCAGCTCGGTGATACAGGAAAAGTGTGGTGAAGAGATACGCTGGGCAGTGCCTGTGGTAATAACGGTGGCAGTGATAGGGCTATGGCTATTATTCTTTATAGGAAGCCTTTCCGGTATCGATGTATTGCCTGGGGTGTAAAGTAATGTATCATTATGCTGGTTCTCGTATTTCTACTGTTGCTGTTCGTCATAATTCCCGCTGTTGTACTTACAACGTATGGCACCGCGATAGCACGGAAACATTATAAAGGGCAACATCGTTCTTTGCTTTGGCTCATCCGTGTTGTCGCATGCATCATGGGCATAGGCATAGGGCTGGTGCTGTATGCCCTACTGCTGAAAATGATGATAGGCAACAGTTTCATAGTACTGTGAAGAGCGTAGGAAGAACAGTGTTATAAAAAATATGGTGATGCACCCAAGGACCATAGCGACGGTTACGTCTTATAATATAGAAGCGGTGGCGCAGAAGTCGGTACAGCACCGTTCCAGCATGCGCCGGCCGCTTTGTACAAGAGGAGAAGTAGCGACCCTATCGGTAGCAGGTGTAGTGCACTATATGCGGTGCGCTGCATCTGCGTTATACCATAACAAAAAGCGCCTCCGTTTCCGGAGGCGCTTACACCAAACTATATCACTGTTTCCTCCCCAATTCTTAATATTCTTATTAGTTGTAGTTCACTGTTACGGGTACACCGGTAGCGTTGGTGTACAGACCAGATGCCTGGCCGGCAGCTACGTTCAGTGTAGCGCCTACGTTCAGGGTCTCAGTACCGCCTGCGCTCAGGGTACCTGTAGCAGAGGGTGAGCTTGTAAAGTTGTCAACGGTCATGTTGTGTGTAGCACCATCAGTGATAACACATGATACCGGAAGAGTTATTGCGTAAGTATAACCACCCTGGCCCGATACCGTGAAGCTGGCAGCAGCTACAGTACCTGTAGTAGCAGGCAGGGTAACACCACCTGCACCGCCTGTAGTGCGGGTACCTGCAGGGGCCAGTACAGCAGTACCGGCTATAGTTGCAGACACGGCCACGTTACCGAAGTTCATATCTACTGTCTTAACGATAGATATCGGAGTGATGATGTTAGCTGATGCAGAAGCAGTAGCAGTGGCCTGTGCGAAAGAGCTGTTAGAGAAAGATACCAGTGCAACAGTAGCGAGAGCGAGAGACTTGAAGATGTTTTTCATTGTAGTTCGTTTTTGTTTGTTTGTTAGTGTTTTTGTTTGTTTGCCTGCCTGCCGCAGGTAGGTTTGACAGGTATATAACCAACGCTGTGCCAGAAACACAAAACACTGAAAATCAAACGATTGAATTTTAGCACGGCATGCCAAACATCCACCCCGCGGACACAAAGTCCACAAAATGGACAAAACGCATTTCTCCCAATTACCACAAATGGCCGAAAAGGCATCCCTTCCTACTCCCACATGCCTATATTGCTCATTTATCTGCAACTTTGTCATATAAAATAGCTGGCACAGCCTTTGAATACATGTATGTACATCTATTTTTAAAAACAAAAGGATATCATTATGGCACAGACAGTATTTCACCCGGCCAACGAACGCGGCCATGCCGACCACGGCTGGCTCAATGCATACCACTCTTTCAGCTTTGCTGGCTGGTACGATCCCTCCAAGATCCACTTTGGCGCACTCCGCGTCCTCAACGACGATACTGTGGCCGGTGGCAAGGGCTTCGGTATGCACCCGCACGACAATATGGAGATAATAACCATAATACTGGATGGCGCATTGGAGCATAAAGACAATATGGGCCATGCCGAACAGATAGCCGCAGGCGAAGTGCAGGTGATGAGCGCAGGCACAGGTGTGTACCACAGCGAGTACAACCCCGATAAGAACAAGCCCGTCAGCCTCTTCCAGACATGGATATTTCCCAGCAAGCGCAGCGTGCAGCCCCGTTACGACCAGCGCGCGTTCGACCCCGCCGACAGGCAGAACAAGCTGCAACTGCTGGTATCGCCTATAGATAATGAGGACGAAGGTCTCAAGATGCACCAGCAGGCATGGATATACCGCACCTCCCTGCAGGCAGGCAATAGCCTTTCTCATACCTTGCACACCTCCGGCCATGGCGCCTATGTGTTCGTGGTCAGTGGCAATGCCACGGTAGAGGGCCAGCGTCTGGGCCGCCGCGATGCCCTCGGCATCACCGATGCCGGCTCTTTTGATATAGAGGCCACTACCGATGCCGATATCCTCGTCTTTGAAGTGCCCATGCATATGTAATGACCTGCATAAAAGCCCCTCCCGGCCTCCCCCAAGGGGAGGAGATAACGAGGGGCCGTTATGCAGAATAAATAGTACATTGGCAGTACAGTAACAAAAGTCCCCGGCTATGGAAGAGCAGATAAAACACTACACCCGCGATGGTCTCACCGTCATCTGGAAACCCGCACAGTGCATCCACTCCACCATATGCTGGAAGGGGCTCATAAAGGTCTTCAATCCCCGCGCCCGCCCATGGATAAACATAGAAGGCGCCGATACCGAACGCATCATAGAGCAGGTGAAAAAATGCCCTTCGGGCGCCCTCAGCTACATACAGAACGCCCATACCGCCACACCTGATGGTACCATACAGGATAGCTCCACATCTGTAGAGGTACTGAAGAATGGCCCCCTTATGGTATACGGCAACCTGCGGGTAAAGGACAGTGCCGGCAACGAGGTGGTCAAAAGCAAGGTCACGGCCTTCTGCCGCTGCGGAGCCTCTGCCAATAAACCCTATTGCGACGGTTCGCACATGCGCATCGGCTTTACCGATGACAGAGGGTAGTATTTTTTGCCATCTTTGCTTAAATTTACCCCATCCAAAACAAATGATATGAAACTCCTGACGATGATATGTGCCGTAGCATTGGTAGCCGTTATAGCTGTTTCCTGCACCCGCCGGAGCTATACCTGCGTTTGTCGCTATACCGACAGGTATGGTGGTGCCATCGTTACAGAGAGTCTCGTGAAGGGAGCCGAAACAGAGGCCCGCAATGCCTGCTACGCCCACGGTACATACATATCATCCTATGTCAATAGCGATGCAAGCTGCTACATAAGGTAACGCTGCGCATCAGCGGCTTCTGCGCTCGTCATACATCATACTATCCGTCACGGTGCCCTGCCTGTCATACTTTTTCCATAGGCCGGTCCTTTGACGTGTATCCGTCACCTTTATCCGCAAGGTCTCCTCATTCTCGGTATAGATAATGTCGGTATCGTATACGGGTACGTTCTGCTCCACTCCTGTCCAGCAGGTCTGGTTCTGTGGGTCCCATTCCATTATCTCTTCCCATTTCTGCCTGCGGCTATTCATTACTTTGCACCGGTTCAGCAGCCCGTTGCTGTAGTAGGTGGTCTCCATCCTCAGGCTATCATTGAGGTACAGGGTGGTGGTGGCAAAAGGCCCTTTGCCTTTCCGTACCTCGCTCACCCTGCTGCCATAGTAGTGTGTCTCTTCCAGTACGCTATCGCTCTTCTGCACATATAGCTGGGTCATCCGCTTGCGCTCTGCATGCACTATGGCCGTCTCTCTCACCAGGTATTCGTCCACTATGCCATAGCTTGTGCCGTCGGCCTCCTGCCGCACTTTATGGTGCAGTTGCTGGTACTCGCGCAGCACATAGGTAGCCCCATCTGCAGCTATGGGATACAGGCGTAGTTCCTGCCTGCCGTTGCCGTCATCTGTGAGCCGGAACGAGATAAAGCTGCTGCATACCATCAGCGTCAGCACACCTGCAAGGTATTTTTTCATAAGCAGAAGGAAATATGGTATATGATATTCGTCCAAATTTAGGCCGATCTTACATTATACCGCCTTACTTTTGCACGCAAAATAAGGGATATGCTATTCGACCGTAAGGGCCTGTCTGACGACCTGCTGCTGCAACTGTATACCGAGCTGCTGCGCCCCCGCATGATAGAGGAAAAAATGCTTGTGCTCCTGCGCCAGGGCCGCATCAGCAAATGGTTCAGTGGTATAGGGCAGGAGGCCATAGCCGTAGGTGCTACCATGGCCCTCGATGCCGATGAGTATGTCATGCCCCTTCACCGCAATCTCGGTGTGTTCACCGTGCGCAAGATGCCGTTCGACAAGCTGTTCAAACAGTGGCAGGGCCGCAAGGACGGCTTCAGCAAGGGCCGTGAGCGCTCCTTCCACTTCGGCGCCAATGAATATCATATCTGCGGCATGATCAGCCACCTCGGCCCTCAGCTTGCCATAGCCGATGGTGTGGCGCTGGCCCACAAACTACGGAAGGAAGAAAAAGTATCTGTGGCTTTCAGCGGCGATGGCGGTACCTCTGAGGGTGACTTCCACGAGGCGCTCAATGTGGCCGCCGTATGGGGTCTGCCCGTTATATTCATCATAGAGAACAATGGCTATGGCCTGTCTACCCCCGTCAATGAGCAGTTCGTATGCGAGCAGCTTGCCGACAGGGCCATAGGTTATGGCATGCGCGGCATCACCATCGATGGCAATAACATACTGGAGGTATACAGCGAGATAGAGAAAGCCCGGCAGTACTGCATCAAAGAACAGAAGCCCATCCTCATAGAGTGTATGACCTTCCGCATGCGCGGCCACGAAGAGGCCAGCGGCGTGAAGTATGTACCCAAAGAGCTCTTTGAAGAGTGGGGCAAAAAAGATCCCGTTGCCAATTACGAAGAGTTCCTGAGGACCGAAGGCCTGCTCACAGATGAGAAGATAGCCGCCGTGCGCGAGGGCATTCAGAAGGAAATAGAGGAAGGTCTTGCCCGCGGCTTCGAGGCGCCCCCCATCACCCCCGATACCACCGAAGAACTTGCCGATGTGTATGCACCTGTTACAGAGGCACCTGTAGCCCCGCACTCACAGGGTGTGGAGAAGAAGTTCATACAGGCCCTCAGCGAAGGCCTGAAGCAAAGCATGGAGCGCTATCCCGGCCTCGTGCTCATGGGCCAGGATATAGCCGAATACGGTGGTGCGTTCAAGGTCACAGAAGGTTTCGTCAGCGCCTTCGGCAAAGAGCGTGTGCGCAATACCCCGCTCTGCGAAAGCGCCATAGTAGGCACAGCGCTTGGCCTCTCCATCAAGGGCCAGAAGTCTATGATGGAGATGCAGTTCTCCGACTTCGTTACCGTCGGCTTCAACCAGATAGTGAACAACCTTGCCAAGATACACTACCGGTGGGGCCAGAATGCCGATGTGGTCATTCGTATGCCTACAGGCGGCGGCGTAGGTGCGGGTCCTTTCCACTCCCAGAGCACAGAGGCATGGTTCACCCATGTGCCCGGCCTCAAGGTGGTATACCCTTCTACCCCTGCCGATGCCAAGGGCCTCATAAATGCGGCCATACAAGACCCCAATCCCGTTATGTTCTTCGAGCACAAGGGTATGTACCGCGGCATCAGCGGCCTTGTACCAGAGGAGTATTATACTACCCCTATAGGCAAGGCCCGCCAGGTGGCCACCGGTAGCGATATCAGCATCATCACCTATGGTATGGGTGTGCATTGGGCCACGGCCTATGCTGCTGCGCATCCCGATATGTCTTTCGATATACTCGATCTCCGCACCCTTCTCCCGCTCGACCACGATGCCATCCGTGCTTCTGTGCTTCGCACGGGCAAGGTGCTGCTCCTGCACGAGGATACCCTCTTCGGCGGCCTGGGCGGCGAGCTGGCCGCATGGATAGCCGAGAACTGTTTCGAGGCCCTCGATGCACCCATAGTGCGCTGCGCCAGCCTCGATACGCCCGTGCCTTTCGCCATAGAGCTGGAACAGAATTTCATGGCCAGCAGCCGCCTCGATGCCGCCGTGCAAAAACTGGCAGGTTACTGATACGGCTCTCACTATCTTACTTTTCAGTACATTCGTCACAGAAACACACTATGCACTACCGGTGGAGACATATAGCGATGGCAGCGTGCATCAGCATGCTCCTTGCTGCCTGCAGCGATGACAAGCCCGCAGCCAGCGGCCCCATAGTCATGGGCGACCCCTCTACCATAGTTACCGAAAGCGATCCGCAGCAGCTCAAAGACCTCGTTGCCGACCTCAACCCCGTCATACCACCCTCGCAAGACCCCGAGGAGCCAAAACCTGCCGACACCCCTGCGGCCACCTCGCAGCCCGCAGCAGCGCAGCAACAGCAACCGGCACCTTCGGCCTTACCATCTGGCCCCGGCCTGCGTGCCGAGTTCCGCGATGTGACCATAGTGGTACCCGGCCTGGAGGTAAAACAGTCCGGCAACAAGAATTTGCAGAATGCCAATGGTGCAGTATATACGCTTACCAATGGCAACATCAATGGCGCTACCATCACCATATCGGGCACTGTTACCAAAGTATCGCAACGCTACCAGTCGGTAGTGATGATGAAGAGCGATATAGGTGATATACCGCTCGACGCACTCTCCATCACATCTCGCTGGGAGACCGTGAAGGGCTCCGGCAATACATACAAGATAGCCGGCCTCGATGAGCGCTCCATACAGTTCTACGATGCCGATAACGAAGATATCCGCAGTGCCGTGCAGAAGGCCGCACGCCGCCGCCGCGTGAGCCACCGCCGCATGCAGGATATGCTGAACGATGTGCGCAAGGTGCGCTCTGTGAACCAGAAGCCCCTCCACGGAGAGCTCCGCTCTGTAATGTGGAAGATAGATGGCAAAGATGCCTCGGGCCGCGCCTTCTCCAAGCAGATCCGTGTAGACATTCCCATGTAAAGAACACAGGGTAAAGAACCAAAAAATGCAGGTCATTGCGAAGCCTGCGGCAAGGCCCTGTGCGGTAGCGCAGGCTGTGGCAACCTCGCGAAATGCCATCTGCATTCCCACCACACCACACCTCCCTCTCCTCGGGAGAGGGCCGGGGAGAGGCTACTCCTGGTTCAGTTGCACCACATCGGGCGCGGTTATATAGTTGTTCCTGTAGCGGAATCGTATGTTGGTGTTCGCTATCACTTTAAAGCCCCTCATACCCGGCGGCGCCACAGGGAAGAAGTAGGCCCGCACCTCTATGGTCTCAAATACCAGGTTCTCATTGCGCGTGCGTATACCGCCGCCCAGCGCACTGTATAGCGCTGTCTTCCTATAGGCTGCGTTCTCGGGTGTTATCAGTGTCAGGTCTGCCCACGGAAAGGGCGCGAACCTGAAACCCAGCAGCTTGTACTTCAGGTAGAATGCCGTCTCCAGTTGCAGGCTCAGTCTGCGCGTACCATATGCCGAGTCTGAGAGAAAACCCCGCAACCCATAGTAGTTGTTTATGTATAGCGGCGCATAGGTCACCCTGTTCCACAGGTGTGTATAGCTCAGGTTCACATACTGGCGTATGCGCGTACCACCCCAGAACAGCATAGGGCTGTACGATGTAGCCCCCAGCAGTATGCTGCCATCCTGCACACTACCCCTGTGCATAAAGCCGCCTGCCTTCAGGTACACTTTCAGAAAGTCTCCCCAGCCGGTAGATGTATACCATGTGGCATTGGCCCCCGCATACGGCCGCCTCAGGTCCAGCTGCTCATGCAGGCCCGTTGTCAGGGCAAAGTTGTAGCCATACGGCAGATCCTCCGTAGTACCGAAGCCGTATATATACTGCGTCTTGTAAAAATCCTGCCGGAAGAATGTGAACTGCGCCAGCGCCGCTCTGGAGCTATTGAATACCGGGTGAAAGTTCTCCCCTATCCGTGCCGGCACATTCGTCATATCGCGCTGGTACATCCTTATGGCCAGGAAACGGCGGTCGCGTATATTGTTGTTCGTGGCCGTCAGCTTGTTTATTCCCACGCTATAGCCTGCCCAGCCATCAGCCTCGTGGTAGCTATACGCATAAAAGATACTGTCAGGCCGCCCATACAGGTTATACGCCTTGTGCTCTCCCAGTGTCAGCCCCCCCGCAAAGCGCGAATAGGGCGATACCAGCCGCCTGTCCAGCGTCAAATAGTTCACTGTTTCCTCCGTTCGTGTGTACGGGTTCACGTTCATCACACTATGCCCCACCGTGGCATCTATGTAGGTATGGCCTACATTGTTCTTGCGGTAGTAGCCGCCATAGCCCCATTGCGGCTCACGGTTCTTGTCGTACAGGCCGTTCAGGCTCAGCCGCTGGCCCATGCCCGCCAAGTTGGCATCGTACAGGTCGGCATTTATGCGCTCCAGTCCATTGGCCGCCATGCCGCCACCTATACTGAAGAGGTCTTTCGTATATACCCGCACATCTACCGAGTCGGGGTTTCCCGGTATGCTGTCTATGATGATGCGCGCATCGTTCATATACTCCTGACCGCGTATGAAGCGTTCATTATCCGCCACCATATAGGCGTTCACAGGTGTGTTCTCTCTTATGAACAGGTTGTTGCGTATCACGAACTTTCGTGTGCTTATATGCAGCCGGTTGCCCACCCTTGCGGCCAGGCTCCTGTCCCGCGCGGCTGTATCGCGGAACGAGCGGTCGAAGTTCACCGGCACTATCTCTATATGGCGTATCATCTTTCCCTGGTAGGGCATATAGGCCTGCTCGCTCCTTACGTTCAGGTAGCTCTCTTCGGGCCCCGAGCTGGGTGTGCGGCGTATAGAGTTATACGCCTGCTGAAAGATGTTGTTGATGAATTTTTTCCTTTCCTCGTGCCTGTGCGCGGCACTGTCATCCATCGGCACGGCCTGCCCATACGTTGCGGTGGCGCGCATGCACAGCCATAGTAGCAGCAATAGGGTCGGTATGTGCAGTAGGCGGGCGAGCAATGGCGATGGCCTTTTACTGCATAAGTTACGAACATCGCACTATATATCCCCGCACCGCCCTGTTATGGTTTTCCTTAAATTCTCCTGCTGCCTCCATTCTGCATGTATGCTCTTTCCCCTTGCATAGCGGTCGTATACTTTGCTCTTTATCAGGTAGCAAAAAGAATATGGCATCATATTTGTTATCTATTATTAAACCCACCTATAACCCTACTAATATGTTGTTCATCAGGCACTTGCAGGCCCGTCCTGTGCTTATGCTGCTATGCGCTCTTATGTTCCTTTTCATTGCTGCCGACGGTCTGCTTCTGGTCCGTCTCCATCCGTCCTCCATCCACATCTTTCGCCAGAGCGACTGCCTTGCCTATACCCTGCGCTATTATCGCGATGATAGCGGTTTCTTCTCCCCGGCCTGCTTCAACCTCATAGGCAAAGATGGCCGCGTGGTGAGCGAGTTCCCTATACTCTACTACATATCGGCAAAGCTGTGCCAATTACTGGGCTTCCATTTCTGGGTGGTGCGCGGGCTCACGGTACTGTGCTATGCTATAGGGCTCGTCTACCTCTTCCTGTGCATACGCCTATGGATAAAAGATGTTATCGTTTCCCTCTTCCCCATTATTATCCTGGCCACATCGCCCTGTTTCTTCTTCTATGCGGTCAATTACCTGCCCAATGTGCCCGCTATCTCGCTATCGTTCGCAGGTCTTTACTACATGCTGCGCTACGGGTACACACGGTCTATACTGCACCTCATCGCAGCCACCACCCTGTTCACGCTCACCGTCCTGCTAAAGCCTACCGATGGTGGTATTGTTTGGCTGGCATTTATCACCAGCATGCATACCATATCACCGGCCGGTAGCTACCGGCCGCGATGGCCCGTATGGGTCAGTGTAAGTATCATATCGGCTGCGGCACTTTCGTGGTATCTCTTTGTGCACTATTACAACCTTCGTTACGATAACGATATCAACCTGCAGGGCATCTACCCCATATGGCATATGACAGGTAGAGAGATACTGGCTACCCTTTGGTATCGCATCATAAAGCTTGGCCCGCAGGTCTTTCACCATACCGCCCTGCTATTGCTGCTGGCAGGTATGCTGGTGTTCTACATCATTCGGTGGTCGCAGTTGCATCCGTTCCTGCGCAGGTTCACCCTTATGCTCATATTGCTATCGCTGGCATACTCGGTGCTTTGGTTCAAGGCGTTCTATGTGCATGATTATTATCAGCTTCTCTTCTCCATCCCTGCCGTGTTCCTCTGTATCACGGTCTCAGAATATTATTGCCGCATAGCGGTCATGCATCTACCACCCTATGCGTCTCATGTGGTATCGCTTACACTGATCACCTGCATGGTGGGCAGCATATATTACAACCAGTACATACAGCAGTGCCGCCAGGCCGATCTCGGCTATCCCGATATCGATGTCATATACGAGGCAGGCGCTCACCTGTCGCGATTAGGCCTCTGCCCTACCGACAGGGTACTATCTGTGCCCGATGGCTCGCCCAATATCTCGCTTGCCGCACTGGGCCTCTGCGGCTATACCTCCGATCTTTTCAACCCCGGCCGGTTCGATGTACACTATGCCGTGGCCAATGGCGTACGCTACATGGTACTGCTCGATAGCAGCTATATACACCATCCTGCCTATGCCCCCTACACTACCCGGCTGGTGGGCAGATACAGGCACATCACCGTTTACGACCTGTGGCAGGCGCCCGCCGTTATGCAGAACCTGGCCGCCGGGCGCTACGATACTGCTACCCCTGCGGGTAAGATGTTCACACAATGGCGCACATATAGAGGCATGTGACCATTTCTATGCCAATACTTGTTTTCCACCACCCTGTGGACAACTTCCCGCATCGCATTCCGTCCGTTCGTTACCTTTGTACCATTCGGGCATATATTCCTCCCCAGCTCAGGGCCGGTCACCGGTCCCTTATTCTTATTGCCCCTAAAAGAAAATTCTACTTTTTTCACAATATTTACATATCTTTGCCGCCTGAAAAAGTGTATATTCTATTTAAACTTTGATACAAAATGTCTCATTTTACAGCGGAAAAAAAAGCGAACATCTTCAAAACTCACGGCGGTAGCGCCACCAACACAGGTTCTATAGAGGCTCAGATAGCTATGCTCACAGAGCGCATACAGCACATCTCTGCCCACCTGAAGACCAACAAAAAAGACTTCTCAAGCAACCGTGGCCTCATGCAGATGGTAGGTCGCCGCAAGCGCTTGCTGCAATACCTTAGCGATAACAACCTCCAGTCTTATCGCGCACTGATAGAGAAGCTCGGGCTGCGTAAGTAAGCTCCGGCCAAAGCTATTCCCAACTTACTTAGAGTTGGGAATTGTTTTTTTAAGACCATCCCCCTTATACCATAGTTTTCAGAACACTCTGGCACTTTCGTGCCGTTCCGAAGCCATGGTATTCGGCTTTTGAATTAACCATTTAATACGCTAGATGTATGATCCCAAATCCCATTACCGTATCGCTGCGTTCTGCCGACGGTCGTGAAATAACCATAGAAACAGGCCGCATGGCACGCCAGGCCGATGGTGCCGTTGTAGTGCGCCAGGGCAACTGTATGATACTGGCCACCGTAGTGGCCAATAAAGACCCCAAACCCGGTCAGTCGTTCTTCCCCCTCACTGTAGATTACCAGGAGAAGTTCGCATCTGCGGGCCGCATACCCGGCTCTTTCTTCAAGCGCGAGGCCCGTCTCAACGACTACGAGATACTCACCTCTCGCCTCATAGACCGCGCCCTGCGTCCCCTTTTCCCCGATGATTACTATTGCGAGGTGCAGGTACTCGTATCGCTCGTTTCTTCCGATCCGGAAGTGATGCCCGATTCGCTTGCCTGCCTCGCCGCTTCTGCAGCACTTGCCGTTAGCGATGTGCCCATACAGGAGGTTATATCAGAGGTTCGCGTTGCCCGCATCAACGGCGAGTACGTTGTGAACCCCAACCGCAGCCAGATACCCGAGGCCGATATCAACATCATAGTAGCCGCCACCGAAAAGAACATCATGATGGTGGAAGGCGAAGGCAAGGAATGTGAAGAGGCAGGCCTTATAAAAGCTATAGAAGTAGCGCACGAGGCCATCCGCGCCCAGGTACAGCTGCAGCTGCAGCTGCGCGATAAGGCAGGTGTCACCGCCAAACGCGAATACACCAAGCCGCACACTGCGCCTGCACTGGAGCACCGCATAGCCGAGTTCGCTACCAAAAAGATATATGATGTGGCAAAGAGCGCCCTGGGCAAGCACGAGCGCGGCGATGCCTTCAAGGCCATCCGCAGCGAGTTCGAAGCGACCATAGCCGAAGGCGATCTCACACCCGAAGATGCTGCCCTCACAGGCCACTACTTCCACGACCTGGAGAAGAAAGTGATCCGCGATATGATGCTCGACGAGCGTGTACGCCTCGATGGCCGCGGCCTCGAAGATGTGCGCCCCCTCACTATCGAGGTCGATCCGCTACCATCACCGCACGGCTCTTCGCTCTTCACCCGTGGCGAGACCCAGTCGCTCACCACAGTTACCCTTGGTACCGTGGATGACGAGCTGCTGCTGGAGACCGCGCAGACGTCCGACTACATGAAGTTCATGCTGCACTACAACTTCCCTCCCTTCTCTACCGGCGAGGTGAAGATGATGCGCGGCCAGAGCCGTCGCGAGGTAGGCCATGGCAACCTGGCCATGCGCTCTCTGAAGCAGATGATGCCTGCCGACTACCCATACACAGTACGCGTGGTTTCCGATATCCTGGAGTCTAACGGCTCTTCTTCTATGGCTACCGTATGTGCCGGCTCGCTGGCCCTTATGGATGCCGGTATACCCTTCCCCAAGCACGTTAGCGGTGTGGCCATGGGCCTCATTTCCGGCGAGAACAACAGGTTCGCGGTACTCACTGACATACTCGGCGATGAGGACCACCTGGGCGATATGGACTTCAAGGTAACAGGTACCCGCGATGGTATCTGCGGTATACAGATGGACATAAAGGTAGATGGCCTGAGCATGGAGATAATGATGCAGGCTCTGGAGCAGGCACGCCGCGGCCGCCTGCACATACTGGATGCCATGTACACTACCATCGAGGCGCCCCGTGCCGACCTGAAGCCACATGCACCACGCATCACGCAGCTCACTATCGACCGCGAGTTCATAGGCGCGGTGATAGGCCCCGGCGGCAAGATAATACAGGAGATGCAGCGCGAGACCAACACCAAGATCAATATAGAGGAAGTAGGCAACGAAGGTGTCATCAAGATATTCGCTACCGACCAGGCCAGCGTAGACAAGGCCCTCGGTATGATACGCGCCATAGTGGCCATACCCGAGATAGGCGCTACCTACGAGGGTACCGTGAAGAGCATTATGCCTTTCGGCGCGTTCGTAGAGTTCATGCCCGGCAAGCAGGGCCTGCTGCATATAAGCGAAGTAAGCTGGAAACGCCTCGAGACACTCGATGGTGTGCTCAAAGAGGGCGATACCGTGAAGATACAGCTCACCGGTACCGACCCCAAGACCGGTAAGCTGCGCCTGAGCCGCAAAGTACTGATGCCCAAACCCGAAGGCTATGTAGAGCCCGAAAAGCGCGAGCGCCGCGAAGGAGATCGCGGTGACCGTGGCGATCGTGGTGACCGCCGCAATGGTGGCGACCGCGGAGACCGTCGCGACGACCGCCGTGGTGGCGGCGACCGTGACCGCAACCGTGGCGACCGCCCACAGCGCGAACCCCGCAGCAACGACAACAGCACCGAGACCGCAGAACAGCAGCCTGCCCCACAGGCCCCCTCTGCCGATAATGCCGACCTGTCGCTCTAAGACCAATTAACACTTATATCTTTTGATACCGGACAGCCTGCATTTAGCAGGCTGTTCTTGTTTTACCTCTACCCGTCCTCATCCCCGTTTGCCGTAGGCCATACCACTCGTCCTCGTCTGTGACGAGGATGCAACGGCAGTACGTTTCTAACGCACGGAAACACCGATCATCTTCCCCGTGCATAAACAAGCACGTTCATCAAAATTTTGTATCATTACTATGTGAAACATTTTTTCATATTCATTGTTTCCTTTTTCTTATTTCCTCTGTCATTACTGGGGCAGCAGGATACAATGCTTGCCCATGCTATAGACCTGTATAACAAGGGCGATTATGAGCGGTCCATCGCCATTCTACAGGCACGCCTGGTAATAGCAGAGAAAGAAAAGGATAAAAAGACAATGGCCGTTATCTATAACAATTTCGGCAACAACTACAATTACCTGGGCAAGCAGGCCGAGGCCTTACGGTGCTATCAGACCTCCATAACCCTTGCCGAGCAGATAAACGATAAGCGCAGCATAGCCCGCACCACCAAGAACATAGGGTCGATGTATGCCGATACCAAAGATTTCAGCAAGGCCATCGTTAAGTATAACGAGGCCGAAAAGCTAGCCACCGCCATCAATGACACCCCTACACTGGCCGATATAGCTAACAACAAGGGTGTAATGTATGAGCAACAGCAGAAAGACTATCCGCATGCGCTGGAGCAATACAGCAAAGCCCTGCAGCTATACCTGGCAATGGGGCAGGAAGACAGGATAGCCATTCTGTACAATAACCTCGGTATCGTATACAAATTCCTTAAAGACCACGACCGCTCTATAGACTGCTACCGGCGCTCCCTTGCCATCAGCGAAAAGCTGGGAGATAAGTTCATGATAGCCGCCAACCTTGTGAACATGGGCAATGTATACGAAATGAAAGGCGAGACCGATAAAGCCATTCCCCTTATAGAAAAGGCTATAGGTATAGCAAAAGAAATAGGCTCACCCGAGCTGGAGATGGAAGCCATTGAAAGCCTTGCCAGCAATTATGCACGAAAAGGTGATCATAAGAAAGGCTACGAACTGTACAAAGTGTATACCTCTATGCACGATAGCCTTGCGAGCATAGAGCGCTCGGGGCAGCTAGCCGAGATACAGACCAAGTACGAGACCGAAAAAAAAGAAAAGCAGATAGCCCAGCTGGAAAGAACAAGGTACAAGATGCTGGCCGTGATAGGCATAATGGTACTACTGATAATAGTAGCCTACCTGCTGTACAACAGGCAGCAGATACGGCAGGCACAGCTAAAAGAGCAGGCCGTGAGAAATGCCGAATTCAACGAACGGATGCGTATAGCAAAAGATATGCATGACGACCTGGGCTCCGGCCTGTCAAAGATATCACTTACTGCCGGCCTGGCGGCGCGCAAGGTCGGCGATACTACTGTACTGCACGATGTGCGCCAGATATCTGCCATATCCAAAGACCTGGTAGATAACATGCATGATCTGATATGGGTATTGAACCCCGAGAACACCACGCTCGACAACCTGGTGTCGCGTATGCGGGAATACTGCGCCGACTACCTCGATGGCATGGGCCTCGAGCCCGTGCTCATATTCCCGTCCGTATGCCCACCCACGCGCATATCGCACGAGGCACAGCGCAACCTGTTCTTTACCGTAAAGGAAGCGATAAACAATGTGGTGAAACATGCCGGTGCTACCAGCATACATATCACAGTTGTCATTGACGAACAGGCACTGCACATCACCATCGCCGATAATGGCAAAGGCATAGACCTGGGCCGGACAAAAAACTCCGGGGCCGGCCTGCGAAACATGAAGCAGCGCATAGAGTCTATAGGTGGCACCTATGTATTGGATACGCAAGCAAGTAAAGGCACAACGATATCTGTATCTGTTTCTCTTGATAAGCTACACGCCGCTCGGCGTGGTCTCTGATCTGCGAAAACACATCAGAACGATCCCCAAACATCCCGACCTTTGATACAAACACATCACTATGATACAGAACCAACTATTGAGAATGGATAACGTTAGCATCGTGGTAGCATCCCTCGATGAGAGCATTTCTTTTTTCACAGAGCTTGGCCTCACGCTCGAAGGGCGCGCCATTATAGAGGGCGAATGGGCCGGTCGCGTCACTGGTCTGCCCGGTCAGCGTGTAGAGATAGCCATGATGGTGACCCCCGATGGTCACAGCCGTCTCGAGCTTTCCCAATTCCTCACACCATCCACCGTTTCCGATCATACCAATGCACCGGTCAACTCGCTGGGCTACCTGCGCATCATGTTCGCGGTAAAAGATATCGACGAAATGCTCACCCGGCTTATAAAGCAGGGCGCTACCCTTGTCGGCGAGGTGGTTCAGTACCAGGACATGTATCGCCTCTGCTACATCCGCGGGCCGCACGGCCTGCTCATTGGTCTTGCCCAGCCGCTGGGCCAATAGAATAGCTGGTGCATTCCCCGCATTTTCCATAAATTGCAATGCACGAACACAGCATAACGATCTATGGCTCAGAACATATTGGTGATAGACGACGAAAGGTCCATCCGCAAAGTACTTGGCGAGATACTCACCTTCGAAGGCTTCACCGTCGATGAGGCCGCCGATGGCGCCGAAGGACTCAAAAAAATAAAAGAGAACAATTACGACTGCATCCTCTGCGATGTGAAAATGCCCAAGATGGACGGCATGGAAGTGCTCCAGGCCGCCAAGCAAGAGCGCCCCGATACTCCTTTTATAGTCATATCGGGCCACGGTACCATAGAGACCGCCGTAGATGCCGTGAAAAAAGGTGCCTACGACTACATCTCCAAACCTCCGGACCTCAATCGCCTGCTCATCACCATTCGCAATGCCATGGACAAGCGCTCTCTCGTTGCCGAGACCAAGCAGCTCCGCAAACGCATATCGCGCGGCTTCGAGATGATAGGCGCCAGCGAACCCATGATGCGTATACAGGACACCATAGCCAAGGTAGCCCCTACCGATGCGCGCGTGCTCATAACCGGCGAGAATGGTGTGGGTAAAGAACTGGTGGCCCGCCGCATACACGAGCTCAGCAATCGCTCTGCAGGCCCTATTATCGAGGTCAACTGCGCTGCCATACCTTCAGAACTCATAGAGAGTGAGTTGTTCGGCCATGAGAAAGGTTCCTTTACATCGGCCATCAAGCAGCGCATAGGCAAGTTCGAACAGGCCAATGGCGGCACCCTCTTCCTGGATGAGATAGGCGATATGCACCTCGATGCCCAGGCCAAGATGCTGCGCGCCCTGCAGGAAGGTAAGATAACCCGCGTAGGCGGCGAAAAAGAGATAAAGGTAGATGTGCGTGTACTGGCCGCCACCAACAAGAACCTGATGGAAGAAGTAGATGCCAAAAAGTTCCGCCTCGATCTCTACCATCGTCTCAGTGTCATCCTCATACAGGTGCCATCCCTCAATACCCGCCGCGATGATATACCTGCCCTCATCACCCACTTCCTCAAAGACATCTGCGACGAATACAAGCAACCCATAAAAGAAATAGAGCCTGAAGCCATTAATGCCCTACAGGAGCACAACTGGACGGGCAATATCCGCGAGCTCCGCAACGTCGTAGAGCGCCTCATCATCCTGTCCGATAAGGTCATCACCAAAAAAGACGTAGACACATACATTCTCACTAGCTAAAAGCACTATTACTGAACAAAAAAGACCATCTCAATGAGATGGTCTTTTTTTATGCTATTGAAGGTCGTTTTTAGTGCGATTCTTCACCAGGCCTCAACGGAGTTGTCTGAGGTATGAAGTCGTTACCATTGCCATCATCCTTGTAGTCATATGGCCAGCGGTGAACTTCAGGTATCTCGCCTTCCCAGTTACCATGACCGGGATTGATAGGCGTGGTCCACTCCAGTGTAGTAGAACCCCATGGGTTAAGAACGGTCACCTTGCGGCCGCGGAATATGCTCACTATGAAGTTGAACACGAACAGCAGCTGCGCCAGGAACACTACGGTAGCGGCAATGCTTATGAAACCGTTGATGCTCTGGAAGTGCTTGAATGATTCCCATGCAGAGTAATCGTAGTAACGGCGGGGCATACCTGCGATACCTTCGTAGTGCATTGGCCAGAAGATGAGGTAAGCGCCTATGAACGTAATAAAGAAGTGTATATAACCCAGTGTATTGTTCATAAAGCGGCCGAACATCTTGGGGAACCAGTGGTATACACCGGCGAACATGCCGAAGAATGCCGACACACCCATCACTATATGGAAGTGCGCGATAACGAAATAAGTATCGTGCAGGTGTATGTCTATGGCAGAGTTACCAAGGAAGATACCCGTAAGACCACCCGATATGAAGAGCGATACGAAACCAAGAGCGAACAGCATTGGGGTAGTGAACTTGAGGTTACCACGCCATATCGTTGTGATCCAGTTGAACACCTTTACCGCAGAAGGTACGGCGATAAGCAGCGTCAGCAGTACGAAGATAGAACCGAGGAAGGGGCTCATACCTGTTACGAACATGTGGTGCGCCCATACCACGAAGGCCAGCAGCGTGATGCCTATCATAGATATCACCATCGCAAAGTAACCAAAGATAGGCTTGCGGCTATGGGTAGAAAGAACCTCTGATGCCATACCCATGCCCGGAAGCATGATGATGTACACCTCTGGGTGACCCAGGAACCAGAACAGGTGCTGGTACAGTATCGCAGAACCACCTATGTGTGGCAGGGCCTTACCACCTATGAATATCTCTGACAGGTAGAAACTGGTACCGAAGTTGCGGTCGAATATGAGCAGCACAACGCCGGAGAACAGTACAGGGAACGAAAGCACACCCAGAACAGCGGTGAACAGCAGTGCCCATATAGTAAGTGGCAGACGCGTCATGGTCATACCTTTGGTACGCATGTTCAGTACGGTAGAGATATAGTTAAGGCCACCCAGCAGCGACGAAATAACGAAGAAAGACATACCCAGCAGCCACAGGTCCATACCTATACCCGAACCCAGAGAAGCTTCTTTAAGCGCACTCAGCGGAGGGTAAGTTGTCCAGCCACCTGATGCGGGGCCTGTTTCTACGAACAGAGATACCATCATTATCACACTGGCCAGGAAGAAGAACCAGTAAGAAAGCATGTTCATGAAGGGAGATGCCATATCGCGGGCGCCTATCTGCAGAGGAATGAGGATATTCGCGAATGTGCCGCTAAGACCGGCCGTAAGTACGAAGAACACCAGTATGGTACCGTGCATCGTTACCAGTGCATAGTAGAATTCAGGCGACAGCTTGCCGCCCTTGGCCCACTCGCCCAGCAGCTTCTCCATTATAGGGAAAGTGCTGTCGGGGAAACCGAGCTGCAGACGGAAGAGTACCGAGAACAACGCGCCGATAATGGCCCATATGATACCGGTGATAAGGAACTGCTTGCCTATGATCTTATGATCCTGGCTGAATATGTACTTCCAGATAAAATGCTGTTCATGATGCTCATGTGCGTGATGATGTCCACCTGCGCTATCGTGTCCATGGGCCGTAGAATGAGCTCCTTCGTGTATGATCCCTTCGTGATTCATTGTTGCACTTTTTATTTGCAGGTCTCGCAAGACCTAATTATTTCATCGTTATTTTTTTAGTAGTGTCGGCTGCAGGTGCAGTAGTATCGGCCGCTGGTGTTGTAGCCTCGGGATTATTGCCGGCATAGTAAGACTGCTGGGTGGCCAGCCACTTATCGTGCTGCTCCTGGGTCTCTACTATTATGGTACCGCGCATCGCATAGTGGCCGCGGCCGCAAAGCTGGTCGCACGCTATCTCGTATACGAAGTTCGGGTTCTTGGTAATGATCTTCATAGAGTCGCTTGTGATGCTGGGGGTGAACCACAGTGTAGTGGTGATACCCGGTACGGCATCCATCTTCAGACGGAAATGAGGCAGACCCACATCATGTATCACATCGCGAGAGTTGATGATCAGCTTTACAGGCTTGCCCACCACCAAGTGCATCTCACCGTTCAGAGAAAGGATGTCATCATGGTTACGGGGGTCGGCCCAGTCAAGACCCAGTACGTTGTTCGCATCGTTTATCTTACGGAAATCTCTTTTGCCCAGTATATTGTCCTTACCGGGGTAGCGAACTATCCAGTTGAACTGCTTACCAACTATCTCTACAACAGTTGCGTTCACAGGTGCGTCAGATGTCACTGTCAGCCAGTTCTTCAGACCTATCGCTACCAGTACGGCCATTGCCAGCGCCGGTATGGTGGTCCATATTATCTCCAGTTTGTTACTGTGAGGGAAGTAAAAGGAAGTACGCCTGTCGGAAGACTGGTATTTGTAGCAGAACCAGAAAAGCACTGCCTGTGTA
This sequence comes from Nemorincola caseinilytica, assembly GCF_039540515.1. Lineage (NCBI taxonomy): Bacteria > Pseudomonadati > Bacteroidota > Chitinophagia > Chitinophagales > Chitinophagaceae > Nemorincola > Nemorincola caseinilytica. The sequence continues at coordinate 165,566 of NZ_BAABFA010000010.1, forward strand.
AGGAAGAACACTATGCCGGTCACAACAACGGTCACATTGAACATGCTATCGTAGTTCTCACCTGTTTTACAAGCGGCCACAGGCAGCATCAGATCTTTGAAGTACTGGTGACATGCCCATATGCCCCACACACCCAGCAGGAAGACCGCTACCAGCAGCAAGGCGATGGCCCTGTTCACCTGGGCGTTCACCTTTTTTTCGCCACGCAGTATCGTCGCATGTTCACTTGCTTTACCTATCTGGTATATGATCACAAATACCAGGATGACTAATGTTGTTATTATAAATCCCGACATGGTCGTTCAGCTTGTATTTACTAATTAATATTTTTATTTCTCCTGTTTCCTTACTAAAGTTTATGCTATGTGTACCGCGGTCTCTTTCACCAGCAGGTTGTTGTGCGCTATCAGCGACTCTTTTGCCAGTGTGCGAGACACAGCGAAGATGAGTATGCCCACAAAGCCCATGAAGATACCTATCTCGTACCAGCTGATGTGCCAGTTGGCTTTCAGCGGGCCGGGCATCACCATCTGGTAGTAGTCCAGCCAGTGGCCGAAGATGATCACCAGGGCCATGAACGTCACTGTGAAGTAGTTGCGCTTGCTGGGGCGTGCCATCAGTATCAGTATCGGCATCACGAAGTTGATGATGAAGTTGGCATAGAATATGATGCTGTAAGGGCCCTGCTGGCGCATCTTGAAGTAGGTGGTCTCTTCGGGTATGTTGGCATACCATATCAGCATGTACTGAGAGAACCACAGGTATGTCCAGAAGATACTGAACGCGAACATGAACTTACCTACGTCATGCATATGCTCTGTGGTCACCATTGTCAGGTTGCCCTGGTTCTTCAGGTAAACGATCCACAGCATTATCAGCGACATACCGCTTACGAACGCGCTTGCGAAAGTATACCAGCTGAAGAGGGTAGAGAACCAGTGTGCGTCGATGCTCATGATCCACAGCCAGGGTATGGTGCTCATCTGCGTAAGGGCATATACCAACAGGAACACGCCAGACAGACGGAACACCTTCCAGTATATCTTGGTATCGTTCTTGGGAGCCTTGTCCTGCGCCAGAGACATGTTGCGGAACTTGATGCCGAAGAAAGACCACAGGCCTACTGCTACCAGGGTGAACATTGCGAACATACCCTTGTTCAGGAACGCAGATTTGCCGAGGATTATCTTATCGCCATGAGGGGTGGTCCATGGGTAGATGATATTAGTACCATGGCTGTCGGTAAAACCGAAAGCTATCATGAAGAGCACTACCACAGCTATGCTGCCGAATATCCACACATTGGCGCCTATGGCCTCGGGTACACGGCGGAAGGATACTATCCATGCGCCCTGCGCCAGCGATACTGCCGCCTGTATGAACACGCTCACCGTAGTTATAAGCGTGAAGAAGATACTGTCCTGTAGCAGTACGAGCCAGAAACGCGCCCTTTCCGGATCGCTATGGCTCAGTGATATAGCTCCTATTATCAGTGTTATCACGCCTATCGCTATCAGCGCAATGCTGGTGGTCTTCAAGCGTGCGGGTACCACAAAACGATCATTCATTGTTACTTCTTTTATTAGAATTCTTGTACTATTGTTTCTAAGCTTCTCTTTGTATCACCATTATTCGTGCGTAGCTGCGGCCGGCTCCTGCCCGGTTGCGGGGGCTGCCTCTGCTGCTGCTGTGGTAGCTACTGCGGCTACTTCTGCCTGTCCGGCCGGTGCGGCGGCATATGTATATGCATCGCCACCGTTCTCAGACTGTACTTTCTTTATATAGGCTATCACCATCCAGCGCTGCTTTATATCCAGCTGCGATGCGTAAGAGCCCATCATGTTCTTGCCATACTTCACTGCTGCATACATCTGCCCGGCGGGCATGTGCAGGTATTTAGCATCCTTCAGGTTGGCAGGCATCGAGGCGAACTTGCCGCTCGTGAACAGCGGGCCCTGGCCATCCAGGTTGGTACCATGGCATATACCGCAGTATATATTGAAGAGGCGCTTGCCTTCCGCCATATCAGCATCGTTGAAGCGAAGTGCGGTATTGAAGGTCTTGTAAGCATTGGTATCACCCTCTGCCAGGTGGTCTGGCAGCTCGTGGCCACGCGCTATGGTGCCCGCTACCGGCCTGCGGCTTGTAAGCCCATCCTCAAAATTGGGGTTAGACGTATAAGCATCATACGCGCGCGAGTAGGTCATGTCCGGAACATACACATGGCCGGGAGTACGGCGCATATCACCCGAGTCGCATGACACAAGGCCAACAGTTACCGCCAGGCCCGTGATCACTATGCTTTTTATCTTATTCATATAGAAATATCAAAAATTCAAATGTCAAAATTCATTGGCAGTAGGGCTGCCTCATCCCTTATTAATAACCTGCGTTCAGGGCCTCATACTCTTCTTTCTTGTCCCAGCGGCCATACCACCAGCCGTCCTCTGCGGTCTGTGTGTATACTTCCTTGGCGCCTGTGCCCCTCAGGAAGTTCATCACTTCGGCCTCCGATGTATGGTCGTTCAGCTCTATGGCCATCACGAACAGGTCATCGCTCTGGCGCGGATGGAAGACGTGTTTCTTTACACCCGGCATTATCTGGTTCAGGTAGCAGAAGGTAAGTGTCATACCTACCGCTGCGAAAAGCACCGTAAGCTCGAAGGTGATGGGTATCCATGCCGGCAGGGCGAAGTGTGGCTTACCGCCATATACTATCGGCCAGTCAGAGGTGAATATCCATGAAATGAAACCTACTGCTGTAGACGTACCGCATATACCATATATGAAGCCGGCAATGTGCAGGTCTGTTTCCTTATGGCCCATGGCCACATCAAGGCCGTGCACCGCAAAGGGGGTATATATGTCGTGCATCTTGTACCCGCTCTTGCGCACTTTCTCTACTGCAGGGAACAGTACCGCTTCGTCGTCATACGCTGCTACCGCGAATTTCTTTATAGCCATCTTTGAATAAGATCAAAAAGTAAAAAGTAATTTTTTTAATTCTAATTATGCGCTCACATACTCTTGTCGCTTTGCGCTACCACCTCTAGTGGTGTGCAACAGCATGCTCTTCTTCATGACCATGGTGCGAATCTGCCTCATGCACGAACTCTTCCAGGCTCTGCTCTTCGTGGGGCAGCATAGCACGCTTGTAGTTGTCGCCCGATGTCTTCAGCACGAACTTGATCTCATGCACGGCCACTACAGGGAAGTACTTGGCGAACAGGAAGTAGCAGGTGAAGAACAGACCGAAGGTACCCAGGTAGAAACCTATCTCAGGCCACTCGGGGCTATAGTATGCCCAGCTGCCGGGTATCCAGTCGCGGTAGGTCGATGTTGCGATGATCACGAAACGCTCGAACCACATACCTATGTTCACCACTATGGACATTACGAAGGTGAACGGTATATTACGGCGCAGCTTCTTGATCCAGAACAGCTGTGGCGATACCACGTTGCAGGTCATCATCGCCCAGTAGCTCCACCAGTATGGGCCTACTATACGCCATTTGAACGCTTCCATTTCGCCCCATGCCTGTGAGTACCACGACATGAAGAGCTCCGTCAGATAGGCCACACCTACTATAGAACCCGTCAGTACTATGATCTTGTTCATAGCCTCCAGGTGGCCTATAGTGATGTAATCTTCCAGCTTCAGTATCTTACGGGTTATCACCAGCAGGGTGTTCACCATCGCGAAGCCCGAGAATACCGCACCCGCCACGAAGTAGGGAGGGAAGATGGTAGTATGCCAGCCCGGTATCACCGATGTAGCGAAGTCGAAAGATACTATGGTATGCACCGAAAGTACCAGTGGGGTAGAAAGACCTGCAAGCACCAGGGCAAGGGCCTCCATACGCTGCCAGTTCTTTGCAGTACCTGTCCAGCCGAAGGAAGCAAGACCATAAAGCCTCTTACGCAGCTTGGTCTTTGCCCTGTCGCGTATCAGCGCAAAGTCGGGCAGAAGGCCTGAATACCAGAACAGCAGCGATACAGTGAAGTAAGTAGAGATCGCGAACACGTCCCAAAGGAGGGGAGAGTCGAAGTTGGGCCACAGCGGGCCACGGGTGTTAGGCAGTGGCAGTACCCAGAAACCGTCCCATACACGGCCCATGTGCCATATGGGGAACTGGCCCGCACACATTACCGCGAAGATGGTCATCGCCTCAGCAGCGCGGTTCACACCTGTACGCCAGCCCTGGCGGAACAGGAGGAGGATCGCAGAGATAAGCGTACCCGCGTGACCGATACCGATCCACCATACGAAGTTGGTGATATCCCAACCCCAGCCTATGGTACGGTTCACACCCCAGGTACCCAGACCCCAGTACACCGACCAGGTCACTGAGAATATCCCGAAACACAGCAGTATGATCGAGAAAATAAAACCTATATACCACATGCGGCCCGGCTTACGCTCAATAGGGCTCACAATGTCTTCCGACACCTGGTGGTAATCCTTGTCTCCATCTACTAATGGTTCCCTTACAAACGATTCGTACTTGATATGCATAGCACGTTATTAGTATTTTTTAGTATGGTCCGAAGACCTTTTTATCCAGTTAACCTATTGACCCTTTTACCGCTCTTTTAGATGTGTTCGGCATACATACCGTCCTTCTTCTCATCTCCGGCCACTATCTCGGCAGTGTTACGCACCCTAGACAGGTAGTTGATGTTAGGCAGTGTATGTACATGCTCCAGCACATAGAATGTGCGCTCTATCTGCTCATTCCTGCGTATCTTATATATTTCGCTTTCCTTGTCGTTAACGTTACCGAAAGTGATACAATCCGATGGGCAGCTCTGCTGGCATGCTGTCTTCGCCTCACCGTCCATCATTGGGCGGCCGGCCTTCTTGGCGGCCAGTTTGGCCTCCTGCAGGCGCTGTACGCAGAAAGTACATTTTTCCATCACACCGCGGCTGCGCACTGTCACGTCAGGGTTCAGCACCATACGGGTCAGGTCGTCGTTTATGTCATCGCGGCGGCCATCTTCGAATATATTGTCTTTAAATGCATCAGCACCGTTCCAGTCCATCCAGTTGAAGTGACGCACTTTGTACGGACAGTTGTTCGCACAGTACTTGGTACCTATACAGCGGTTGTAAGCCATCTGGTTCAGGCCCTCTGTGCTGTGGTTGGTGGCCGATACCGGGCATACGTTCTCGCAAGGTGCGTTATCGCAATGCTGGCACAGCATAGGCTGGAATATGGTCTGTATCGTATCCGGATCATCGGGCATACCGCTGAAGTAACGGTCTATGCGTATCCAGTGCATCTCATGGCTGCGAAGCGCATGATACTTACCTACTACCGATATATTGTTCTCTGCTACGCAACCCACCACGCACGCACCGCAACCGGTACATGTGTTCAGGTCTATAGACATACCCCACTTGATACCCTCATAAGGGTGGTTGGGGTAAAGTGTACCTTTTTCGCGGAAGTTGTCCTCCATCTCAGGTGTGGCCAGGGCCTCACCGTGGTGGCCTTCGTGCCATGGCTCCTGCGAGTAGTGAGATATCTCTACACCACGCTCTTTCTGCAGGGCATGCGGGTCTTTCCTGAATTCATCGAGGGTGAACTCATGCACCACAGGGCGGTTCTCATAGCTGCTGTGTGTCTGTATGATGGCCACTTCGTATTTCTCATCCACCTTCACCACGTTCACGTTAGAGTAGTACTCTACGTTGGTACCGTTGAATGTAGTGAACGGATATGCGTTCTTACCACCTTTCGTAGCATCGCTGGCAGCAGCACGGCCTACCTTGGCGTCGCGGCCATAGCCTGTAGCTATCGCCACCACGTCGTTGTGCATACCGGGCACTACTATTATAGGCAGGTTCACAGCGTACCCATTGGCGCCTGTTACCTTGGCCACATACTTGTTGTAATCTACTTCAGAGAAGCCCGTAAGCTCTGCACCCAGCTGCTTGGCGCGCTTGGGCGATACGCACAGGTAGTTGTCCCATACGCTCCTTGTCATGGGGTCGGGCATTTCCTGCAGCCATGGGTTGTTGCTCCATGCGCCACCGTGGCCTATACCTACTTTCTGGTATACCACTACTTCCAGGCCGCTTGCTGCTTTCTTCGCCTGTACGGCCGCTATAGCTGCACCTACATTACCTACGAAGGTAGCCGCGCCATTAGGCATTTTCTCTGGCTCCATCACACCGCTCTGCAGTGCCATGTCGAAGTTGGCCTGGCCGCCCATCTGCGTTGTCCAGTACAGCTGCCAGTAGTCGCCATAGGTCTGGCCGGCATCCATCCATGACATCAGTGAATCCTGGAAGGCACGTGTTTTGAACAGCGGAGTGATGGCAGGCTGCATCAGGCTATAGTAGCCTACTTTCGGCTCGGCATCGCCCCAGCTTTCCAGGTAGTTGTGATCGGGGATCACATATTTACATTTCTGCGCCGTCTCGTCCATGCGCTCTGCGAAAGAGATGGTCATGGGCACTTTTGCAAGCGCAGCAGTGAATCGTTTGCTATCCACATGGTCGTATACGGGGTTCACGCCGTGCAGCATCACTACACCTACCTGGCCACCTTCCATAGCAGTTATCATGTCTGCCATGTCCTTGTCTATACCTTTCCATGTGTTGCTGGTGGTCACCCAGTTCACGGTGTTACCATCAGCGCCTATCTTGTTGTTGATGGCATTTACCACCATCTGCACATTCATGTCGTTGCTGCCGCATACCACCAGGCCGTTACCCTTTTTCAGGTCTTCGGCGGCGGCAGCTATCATCTTGTTCAGCTTTGCGCTGGGCAGCGATGGTGCAGTACCGTTCACGGCATTGTACAGGGCTATTGCCACTGCGCCTACTTCCGATGGGCGGCATGTAGCACGCTCGTCAGCAGCAGCACCGGTTATGGTGTGTATGGCCTCTACATGGTAATGCTTAGATAGGGTGGGGTTCTTCGCGCTTATCTTGCGGGTCTGCGCATAACCTTTAGAGAACTCTATCGGTGCCATCCATGTACCCAGGAAGTCGGCGTCAATGCTCACTATCGTAGCCGCCTTATCGAAGTGATAAGTAGGCAGTGTGCGCTTGCCGTAGCTGGCCTCATTGGCCTGCAGCATGCCCGAGTATGATATAGCGTCGTAATTGATGTGCTTGATGCCGGGGAATTTGGCCAGGAACTGCTTCAGCACTTCTTCGGTACTGGGGCTCATCATAGAGCATGTCACCAGGTAGCCGTTCTTGCCTGCCAGTCCTTCCTTTATCTCGCGGTCCAGTGCATCGAAGGTCACTTCCTTACCACCCGAGATAGGATGTGTGAGGCGGGCCTTGTCGTACAGGTTCAGTACCGATGCCTGTACCCTGGCCGATGTACCACCCCTGGTGATAGAAGAAAGCTCATTGCCTTCTACTTTTATAGGGCGGCCTTCCCTTGTTTTTACAACAACGGGGCAGTAGTCGCCGCCATCTACGAATGTAGAAGCATAATAGTTGGGAACACCCGGCGTTATATCCTCTGGCTTTATAGCATAGGGGATAGCCTTGCGCACCGGCATCTCACAGCTCGATACTATCGTGGCTGCAAGCGTGCTGAAACCCAGGAACTTCAGGAAGTCGCGACGCGGCGTTGTAGCGTTGAACACGCTCTCGCTCAGGTCGAAGGGCAACTCTTCCTTGAACTCGTTCTCCCCTATCTCCTTCTGTGTTTCGATATTCCGGCGGTCTTCGAGGTCCGACCAATATTGTTTTTGACTCATAAATTTATGATCCGTTTCTTAGTAGCAGGCCTGCTTTCGCAGATGCCCATCACTTTGTGTTTTTATTCTGAATTCTAAAAACTTCTTTTTTAACACTGTTCCCGGTACCGAAGTACCGTGTCTACTAGTAGTGGCACTTCTGACACTCCATACCACCCAGCTCGGCCTCGGTCACTTTCTCGCGCTTACCGCTCTTCAGTTCTTCGTGGTACTTAGAGAAGATGCTGTAATAGTTGTTGTTGGTGAACTGTACCTCTGTCTGGCGGTGACAGTTGATACACCAGCCCATAGACAGCGGAGCGAACTGGTAGACCTCGTCCATCTCTTCTATGTTGCCATGGCACTGCTGGCACTGTACCTTGCCCACTGCAACGTGCTGTGAGTGGTTGAAGTAAACGTGGTCGGGCAGGTTGTGGATCTTCACCCACTGTATAGGCGTAGCCTTTATGTTGCCGTTCTCGTCGCGTATGTAGTCTTTCTTCACAGGATCCCAGCCGGCATATTTGTAAAGAAGCTGTATCTGCTCTGTACCGTTGATGGTCTTGCCTTCTGCGGTCTTCAGCGGATGGTCTTCCTCGCCGCTGTAAGAGTTTATCTGCTTGTGGCAGTTCATACATACGTTCGATGACGGTATCATGGCCTGGCGGCTCTTCTCGGCGCCGGCGTGGCAGTACAGGCAGTTCACCTGGTTTATACCTGCATGCACTTTGTGAGAGTAGTATATAGGCTGTAGTGGCTGGTAGTTCTGCTGGCGGCCTTCGTTTATGGCACCGTTCACTATCCAGTAGCCAGAGAGTATGAAGATCAGTATGGCGGTCACCGCTATCACCAGCTTGCTGCGGTACAGGGGTATCTCTTTTTCGTTGGGTATGCCTTCTTTTTCGTTGGCAGCGCGGCGCAGGCTGTTGTTGGCCTTCCACAGTATCAGTACCAGTACCAGCAGCGACAGTGTTATCACCGTATACAGCCAGCCGTTGCTCTCTGTGCTCTGTGAACCTGCAGCAGCGGTCTCGCCACCCTTATCGGCCTTGGGCGGCTCTACACTGTTCACATAGGCGAATATCGCATCTATTTCTTCCTCTGTCAGTTGGGGGAAGGGCGTCATCGCCGCCTTGTTGTATTTGTTGTAGATGTCTACGGCCGTTTTATCGCCCGCAGCTATCAGCTTGGCCGAGTTGTGCACCCAGTCATAGCCCCACTGCTTGCTGGGGAAGGTAGCATTGATGCCCTTCAGTGCCGGACCCGTCGCATCCTTCAGCGGGTTGTGACAAGACGCACAGTTGGACATAAAGAGCGCTTTCCCATCGGGAGCGGCTATGGCGGGAACATTGCATAACAGCAATACTACAAAGAACGACAGTACGCTACGATAGCAAATTCTGAACATCGGCTTTATTGATTCTGGCACAGGAATAAATATTGAAAATTAACTTTCCTTTATATAAAAGCGAGGCAAAACTACAAAACGATCTTTAAAATAGGAACACATTTTGTAAAAAATGTTCTTCAATACTGGCGCGGCTTTCAACCGATTTTTTTGTATCAATTTTTTCTCAATGTCATTTTTTTGTCAGGAAAAACCACACATTTTTTTGCATATCGGCAGGTTTCCCACAGGGGTATTAACATTTTCGTATCTGCATGACCATAGGTCTTCCCGTTTTGCGAAATTTTTTTACCGATACTGAAAAGGCCCGTATGCTATAGTTCTCATCTTTGCGCTGCCTTTGCCGGTACGGGCTTCTTTATATAAAAGCCATACTCTCTTCCCATTGCCCACCGGCGCCTTTTTTATACTGAATGTTCGCTATACGCCTGCACTATACGGCATGCTGTGATGGGCCTATATACTGCCCGTTCTGCCGCCATCTACAGGTATAGAGGTGCCATTCACATAGGCCGCCCCCGGCGATGCCAGGAAGGCCACTACGGCCGCTATCTCCTCTGGCCTGCCAAAGCGCCGTGCGGGTATCTCGTTCAGCATTTCCTGCTCTACCTCCTCGCGGTCCTTTCCCATCTTGGCAGATCTATTGCCCACAATAGTGGATAGCCGCTCTGTGGCCGTAGCGCCGGGCAGCACATTGTTCACCGTTATACCATACTGGCCCAGCTCATTGGCCATGGTCTTGGCCCACGATGCCACCGCCCCGCGTATGGTGTTCGATACGCCCAGCCCGCTCAGCGGAATCTTCACCGATGTGGATATGATATTCACTATACGCCCGAAGCCCTCGCGCTTCATGCCCTCTGCTACTAGGGTGGCCAGTATGTGGTTACATATCAGGTGCTGTGTAAATGCATTGGTGAATTCCTCTGTACGCGCCTGTGTTATAGGCCCGCCCGCAGGCCCACCCGTATTGTTTATCAGTATATGTACCGTGTTGGCAGTCACAAAGGCTGCTACTGCGCTGCGCACCTGGTCGGGGTCGGCCTGGTCGGCCACTATATAGCCGTGCTGCTGCCCCGCAGTAGTGGCCAGCGTGGCCACAGCGGCTTTCAGCTTTTCTTCATTGCGCGATAGCAGTATGCATCTGGCCCCCATCCCGGCCAGTGCCTGTGCCGATGCCAGGCCTATACCCTGTGTGCTGCCGCCTATCAGTGCTGTTCTGTTCATTAAAGTATGCGCTGTCATATGCTGTGTTGTTCTGTTTCGTATCGATGTGTGCTGTTACGCCCGCTCAAAAATAGCAGATAATGCGTGGTTCGCATCAGGAAAGATACACGCCCTATCATCTCGGGCCGTTCATACAGCTTTGCATAACGAAAAATGCGCTACCGTAAACCCCTCGCTACCTTTATAGTGGCGCCGGGATGCCACCATTGTTTGTTTTTACTGTGTTTTCCACACGTTATCGAGTTGTTAGTGGGCTCTATTATGTATTGCTTAAATGACATTTCATGTACTTTTGTCATAAGAAAAACCGTTCCGACCAGAACGATAATATCCGGCAAATGAGAACACTCTTACATACTTCCTGCTTTCTGCTCGCTTTACTTGGCTTTGGTATCAATAGTATGGCCCAAAGCCCCACTGCGCCTGCGCTTGGCTTCAACGTATTCCTCGAGGGCAATGCCCGCCTTGTGAACAATGAGACCGAAGGCCCGCTGGCGTGCGGTGGCAACCTTATTGTGGCCGGTGGCTACCAGGTATCCATCAACGATCCCGGTACGTTCTATGTATCGGGCGTGCGCACCACACTTGTTGTAGGTGGCCGCATAGAATACAGCAGTGGCACCCTGCAGGTGAACCAGAACGGGTATATGAAAATAGGCAACTGCATAGGGTCTACCGTATGGTACCAGGACCCCAACGGCGCCTATCCGCCCATTCGCATCACTCCGGGCAGCAGTTATGATGGCTATCCGCGCATCCACCTGCAGGCCAGCGCCAATACCCTGGGCGTAAGCGCCGCCGTGAACCCCATTTGCCAGGCCAATGTCATAGATTTCGCATCGGCATTCGCTACCATGAGGGCCTGCGCGCTGTCTATGAAAAACCTCACCGACAATGCCTACATCACCAACTCGGGCGGTACACCCATACCTCATACAGGCCTGCCATCGCAGGTGAAGATAACACTGAACCCCGGCCTTAATGTGCTCAATATCTCAGGTGCAGACTTCAACGCCATGAGCGAGCTTACCTTCATCAACAGCCCCAGCGCATCGCAATACCTGGTGGTGAATGTGAACGCGCCCGGCTCTTTCACCTTCAATGTGCCCAACATAAACGGTGTAGGTCTTGCACAGTGCAAATATATCCTCTACAACTTCCACAATACCACTGCTCTTAACATAGCAGGTTATGGTGTTATAGAAGGTACACTGTTCGCCCCCAATGCCGACATCACCAAAACGGCCAATATGGCCAACATAGAAGGGCAGATAATAGCCAAGTCCTACCACCATGCCGGTGGCGAGAACCACTATGCCGTATTCGCGCCATCTATAGGCGGCTGCAGCGCTACTACGCCTACACATGCATCTTTCACCGTGAACAGTAATATACAGTGCCTTGCATGCAACTCTTTCTCATTTACCAATACTTCTACCGGCTCGGGTACGCTCTCTTACCTGTGGCGCTTTGGCGATGGCACCACATCTACATCTGTGAGCCCATCCAAGATCTATACCGCTACCGGCACATATGCCGTTAAGCTCAGGACCACCGGCACAGGCGGCAGCGACTCTACCACCATATCTGTGACCGTAACAGACAACCCTGCCTATGGTTTCTCCATCAACGACTCTGTGCAGGCCCTCACCGGCAACAGCTTCGCATTCACCAGCACCACACCCACATTCGGCAATACCTACTTCTGGATATTTGGCGATGGCGGCACTTCTGCCGCTGTAAACCCTGTGCATACCTATACTGCAGCAGGCGTATATACCGTTATGCAGCGTGTCACAGGTAGTGGCGGCTGCCTCATAAGCATGTACAAAACAGTAGTGGTAGAAAGCGACGCTGTAGGCGGTGGCGGCGGCGGCGGCCTGGAAAGCGAAAGCCTTGGCGACCTCATCAGCAAACGCGAATATGCCAAGATAAAGAACAGCGTGAACAGCAAGCCCGACCTCAGCACATTGCCTACCTTCAGCAAGCCAGGCAGGCTGGCCCTGGCAGCAAAGGGTTCGGCCGCTACCAGCTCTCTGGAGCGTTTCATACCTGCCAACCTCGATGCCTCCTCTACGCCTAAGATCACCTCGCCCAGCGAGCTCAAAAACATTACCCGCGCAGTAGATGCCTTCGCCGTGGATTATATGAAGAACGACATATCGAAGGCCGTGGTGCTGGGTATCACTACCGAAGGCAGGGTGTACAATCATACCAAGTCCATATGTGATAGGTTCCGTGGTGCAACGCTCGTAAGCACACGCGTGGTTACCATCAACGGCTACAACTTCATAGAGTTCGCGCTGAAACAGAACGATGGCCATGTAGAGCACTCTATCACCTTCACCCTGGGCAAGACGGCAAATGTGCCCAACTTCAGGCTGCAGGCCAAATGGCTCATTTCCGAGTACTCGGGTGACGACTCTGTGTTCAACTTCCAGGTATGGGCTACCTCTCCTGAAAGCGTAGAGAAGCTGACCAAGGACCTGCTGGACAATGCAGCGAACATAATGCCCATACAGCAGGTAGATGCCAGCTTCGGCCTGCCACAGACCTATATGGCCAGCGGTACCAGGAAGAAAGAATTCCTGAACGTGAATATAGCCAGCACCAGGCCTTCCAACAATACGAAGATGATATTCATACGCAGGCTCAATGAGACCGCCAATGAAGATTCCCTCATCATACCGTTCAATATAGCGGCCGGTAACGAGAACGATTTCAGCATTCCCATTTACGATGGCTACGAATATGAAGGCCATTACTATGTGAACGATACACTGGTAGATGATGTATACCTTGCCGATGGCGGCTGGAGCCTGGATGTGGACAATAGCTACACCAATGTCATCAAATTCAAGCCCGATAACAACCAGGGCAGGATATATAGCGATGACGAATTTCCGCTGTACAGAAGTGTAGAGGTAAAGGCCAGCACAAATGATTATGTATCTATCTACAAGTTCATAAAGGCCGGCCAGGAAGCCGCAGACCTGTCGAAGTACAACTCTTACAAGTTCTTTGCAAGGGGTTCTGGCGAAATGACCATTCGCCTCATAAAGAGCTCTGTAGTGAAGTTCTCCGATCAGTACCAGACCACCGTCAAGCTCGATCCCGCCGGTCAGAACCACCAGATCAGCTTTGAGGACTTCACCTCAAAGAACCTGCCCGCAGCATTTGATGCCAGCGATGTAACGGCCCTGGTCTACACCTTCGAAATGAAGGGTGTGCCTACCGACCTCAGCTTCTTTGCCGACGAGCAGGCCTTCTCGCCCACAAAAGTGCAGAGCATAAAGGCCCTCTCTTCAAAAGCAGTAGAGCTGTTCCCCAACCCGGTGGCCGATGGTAAGTTCCAGGTAAAATTCGTGAGCGAAGAGCCCCGCGATATGGACCTTACGGTTACCGATCTTACCGGCAAAGTGATGTACAGGCAAACGGTACATGCCATTATGGGATACAACAAGGTAGATGTAGAGTTGCCCGCATCTGTACCTGCCACGGTGATGTTCGTTCAGCTGGGCAACGACCAGGTGATGTACGGCATCACCAAGCTGGGCATTGCGAAATAATAGTTCGTACCCGATAGCAGATAACTTTGGAAAGGCTTTCCCACCGGGAGGCCTTTTCCTTTTGTACCGGTAGCGGTAAGGGTGCGTGTGTGCCGCCACACACATAGAACTATTTCGCAACGATAAAGCCCGATAACATGACCGCGATCGCCATAACGCAATAATTATTTACTTTTACACCCTCTGATCTGAACATCTGACCCCACCCCACAGTTACCGATGAATAACGCACAGGCCGTAACAAAAGAACGTTTCCATTTTATAGACGGTCTTAGAGGTATAGCATCTATTCTCATAGTGTTGCACCACTCCGTTACATCAGCCATCGCCAGGTTCTTCATTGCCCGCGGGCACGATCATATAGGTACCATCGTCACTTATTTCACTCAGTCGGGTGTAGTATTGTTCTTCACACTCAGCGGCATAGTACTATTGCGTCCCTACCTGCGTGGCGAACGCAAATTCAAGGTAGGAGAATACTTTGTGCGAAGGATCAAAAGAATATATCCGGCATTCTTCGTTGCACTCGTTTTTGGTTACCTGGTGCTCAAGTTCATTGCCTGGGGCCCTCAGACCTTCTATAGTGATATGTGGGGCGGCATGGATACTTCATTTCAGAAATTCCTGCAGCAGGCCCTTATCCTCAGTATGTCGGGCGTATACTTCAATCTTGCATGGTGGAGCCTGCAGATAGAGGTGGTCTTCTATATACTGGTGCCGCTGTTTGTACTGGCGTTCAGCTTTCGCAAACAGTTGAATTATCTGTATTTTTTCATCAATATAGCCGCTGTGGTAATAGGCTCGCACCTGCTGCAGTTATATTTCGAGGCGCACCACCCAGAAATATACTCTCTTAGCCAGCCCGTGCTGAACATGGTGCATTTCATAGACGCGCCGGTATCTTTTGTGCTGGGCGTATACCTTGCCAAGTACGACTTTAAGCCATATGCCGGCTGGGTACTTGTAGCCGCCGGTGTGCCGCTGGTGCTGCTGCCACCTACGGGCCCGCTTATTAACTCGGGCTACAGCCTCATATATGGGGGCCTGCTCATATTCGCCTTCAATAGCAAAAAGCTGCGTTCCCTGCTGGACACCCCTATTATGATATGGCTGGGCGAACGCTCCTACTCCCTGTTCCTGGTACATTTTTCCGTCTTCTACCTTGTCAACTACATATGCTCTATGTTCCTGCCCGACCGTAATATGCTCTATGGCATACTGACGCGTGGCGCAGGTATACCACTTGCATTCCTTTGCGCCATGACACTGTTCTACTTCGTAGAGCGCAGGCAGGCCAGGGGATTGGTAACAGACAGGATATTCTGGCCATGGCAGCTGCGCAGGCTGAACAAGGATGCGCTAAAAGACAAATAGCAACAGATGACCGGGGAAAGGAACAATGATATGGTAGTAAGGCGAACGATGATATGGCTCATCGCCATCACGCTTGCCTGCTATTTCGGCACCATTCTCTACAAAGGCCCATGGGTGGATTGCGACCTGCTGGAAGGCATCTTTTCCCTAAGCAACTACCTGAACGGCCAGGGCTTTCACCAGGTATACGGCATAGATGAGCGCTACCACATGCTGCCTTTCTTCCTTTCGTACTGGGCGCCGGGGCAGTATGTGTATTCGTGGGGTATAGCCAGCCTGCTGCATACCAATATCGGCAATGCCATTATCATCACCAATGTCATTTTTGTTTCGGTAGGTCTATATACTTATTACCGGTTGCTGCAGCATTTCCGCTTTAGCGACACACTCATTTTCACAGCCATATTCATGCTGGTGATACAGCGCTTTTTCAATGGCCTGCTGCTGAAGATGAACGGGGTAGATATATACCTTATCGTATTCGCATCGGCCACGGTACTGCTGTACGAGCGCTACTATGCGGCGCGTACAGCGCGAAAGCATGCGCTATTGCTTGCCGCCCTGTTCCTGCTGCTGTGTGCAGGGCTTTTTTCCAAGAACAGTTTTCTGCTGTTCGTCATCACTTGTTCGGCCTTTTATTTCATTTACTATGTAGTGCGCTACCTGCGCAATATGCCCGGCAGGCCCTCGCTGGTGAAAATAGCCCTGCCCGCCATTGTGAGCCTTACTGCTGCTGTTATCTTCCAAGTGTTCATCTATGGTCGTGGCCGTACCCCGTTCGATGAGCGCTTCAATGAGGCCCCGCTAGACCTTACTGCCCTGAAACTGGCCAATATCTTTATCAAGCCCGCAGTGCAGACCCTCGGCTCGGGCTTTACACTCGATGCCCTGCTGCTGCATATACCCTCTACCAGCAAAAGCTATTTTTCCTACCTGTTCGATTTCTCGTGGGAGGGTATCGCAGGTAGTATCCTCATACTCATACCCCTCATATATTCCATATACCGTTTCTGCGCGGCTCATAAAAAAGCGCTCTTCCCCTACCTGGCGGTAGCGGCCGTGTGCGTGTATACGCTGTTCTTTGCCACGGCCATAGTACAGCGGTCCGATGTGTATGCCGAGGACAGGCTGTTCCTGCCCATGCTGCTGCTGTTAATGCCCGTATATGCCTATACCGTACTGTACGAAAAGAGACCGGTACGGTATGCGATGTTCATTTTTGTGGGTATATCCATAGCATTCTCGGTGCTGTCTGTTCCGGTCACCTTCAAATACTATGGCAAGAGCCGGTATATAAAGAAGGAAGGCCTCATCAGCGGGTTCCTGATACATTCGGAGACCGCCAATTTCGATGAGCTGGAACAATTGGGCAGGCTCCTGTCGGAAAAATACCCCAAGAACAACCTGCTGATCACCAGCTCATCGACCGGATTTTTGCTCATGCAGACAGAGCTGCCCTGTATAGTTACAGACCTCACCACCCGCAGCGATATGGATGCGATGATAGATACCAACATGGCCTTTCTGCAAAAGAATGGCACCTCTGTGCTATCGGTAGTGAAGGCCAATAGCATACCTATAAGAACGGGCAGATACCAGGTGCTGGAACATATACGCCTGAAGGACAATGAACTGTATGTGATAGCTACCCGGAAGCGGGACACAGTAAGCCAATAAAAAAGGCCGCCCCGGATAAAGGCGACCTCTCTCGTGCCGTTGCCGGCACGCACAACTATTATCAAGACAGAGGGTTCAAGGCTTATTCAATGATCTTCGCGGGGGCGCGAACAACGATGCAGTAGCCCGTACAGGCCTTAGGCCTGGGTCTTTACGAAGTTCTCCAGCTTGCGCACATAGTCGAAGTAGCCGAACTGCATGCGCACCCAGAACAGCATGAACACCAGCACACTGGACCCGAACATGATGTAGGTGATGTGCGGCTCGCCGCCCAGCAGGAACAATATGACAGAGGCGCAGAACAGGAAGGCGCAGAACAGCATTACCAGCAGCGGCCCACCATAGTCTATAACGCGTATCTTGGATGTCATAACTATATGATTACCATCGCCTTCCTTCACTACATCCACATCGGTTATGGGCAGCGTTCGTATCTCATTCAGGTCTTCGGCATGGGGCGCTATCTTCAGCAGTGTTTCCTGGTCGTAGACCTCGAAATCGAGGTTGTGGATCTTGATGTGCTTACCGGCCAGGCGGTTCATAAAATCCTCCTTTGAAACAGGCAGGGGGTATTTGCGAGTTCGTGTGAATATCATAAAATATGGTTTTTATGGTGAACGATCACTCTTATATATATGATAGACACATAAACTGTGCCAAAAGTTTGTACTTTCAAAAAATATTTTGTAGGTATACCATGTTTTTAACTTTTCAAAACATCTACATTAAATTATTTTTCACAAATACTATTTTTTACTCTGTATTACTTGCTGTATGACAAGCGACGAGTTGCGTTTAACTATCGGTAATATGCTGTTGCGGTTGTACCAGACATATTTTGCGGGGGGATGAGGATGTGATATGCGACAAAGATCTGGTATGATGTTTGTGGCAAAGGCCGCCAGGAACGGGAAAAGCACGATGAAGCTAATGGAACCGCTCCCCGACCCTCTTCAAAGGAGAGGGTGGTTGGCTGTGGTCCGAACGCGGGCACATTCATTAGTATCGTAGGTGTGAGGTCGCCAGAGCCCGTAGCCATGCCTATAACTGTCGTTCTCCGGTTGGCTATCTTATGAGCGTCACTTCGCCTTTGTACACCTTATCCACATTGCCCAGCTTTGCCATGATGATGGAGTAATGGTATACACCTATATCGGCAGGTCTGCCATTAATGGTGCCATCCCAGCCTTGTGCATCGCCGGTCTTGTGGTCGTACACTACTGCACCCCAGCGGTCGTATACCTTGAAGTCCACTATGCGCTGGTATTTGATACCGCGTATGCGGAAGAGGTCGTTAAGGCCATCGCCATTGGGGGTAAATGCCGTGGGTATGTACTCGGTCATGTCGGTCTCTACATATATAATGGTCTTGGCAGAGTCTATGCAACCCCACTGGTTCATGCCATATACTGTATACAGGGTAGAGTCGAGCGGCTTTGCCACGGGGTTATTGATATTGGGGTTGGTAAGCGAGCCATCATTGGGCACCCAGGTATAGAAGAGCGGGTCGCTGGTGGCCTGTGTGGCCGTAAGCTGTATCTCCTCGCCATACTTTATGATGGCATCGGCAGGGTCTATCGTTATCTTCACGGGTGGGGCCACCATAATGGTGATGCTATCTTCCCATTTGCAGGTAGGCATAGGGGTCTCTACCGTCACAGTATACTTGTATACGCCCGGCACCATGGTAAAGAACTGCGGAGCCAGCGATGTAGTAGCATCTATGAGGTAGGTGGTAGGCGACCAGGTAAAGGTATAGGGCAGCTCCTCGGGGGTGTACCGCACATTGAGCGGCATGGGTAGACCTATACATACCGTAGTGTCGCTGATGAGGATATCGACCCGTGGGTCCCATATGGAATACTTGATGGTATGCTTTATATCGGGGCAGTTGGGGTAAGAGGCAGTAACGGTATATATGGTCTCTGCGGGCGGGTATGGCGGCGCTATGGTAGGCAGGTAAATGAGCGGATCGGACACACCGGTAGTGGGGCTCCAGCTATAGGAGAACTCGGTGTCGCCAATGCCGCGTACCTGGTAGCTGCCGGCAGGATAGCATATGATGGTATCGAGGGTATGGAGCTGGAAATCGTTGGGCAACACATGCAGGAATATGGTATCGGTACTGCTGCAATCGTATACGGGTGCGCTTACGGTCACATACTGCCAGCGGTCCACACTATCGGACGGAGTAAAGACCGGGTTGGCGATATTGGGGTTGCTGAGGTCGGTACCCGGCGACCATAAGTAAGTATAGGGTATGCCTACCGGCGTGGCCGTGACCCCTAGCTGCAGGGGTGTGCCATGGCAGGTTATCTTCAGGTCGGGCCCGGCATCGGGCGTAGGGCGCTCGTATACGGTAATGGTGATACGGTCTCTGGACGGCGCACAACCCGGGAAGACGCCCGTGAGCGTATAGGTGGTGGTGACCGTAGGTGAGGCTATGACCGGGCTAAGGGTAGATGTGCTGCTGAGCGCAGTGCCGGGTGTCCATGTAAAGTCGAGCATGGTATCGCCATCGGCCATAAGGGTCACATACTGGCCACGGCATATGGCGGTATCAGATGTGAGTATGTTGAGCCTGAACGAATCGAGGATGGTGAGCTCGGCGCTGTCCAGGATGGCAGGCATGCCGCCACAGGTATAGGGAGCGAGGATGTAGAGCTTCACTACTTTGGGACCTGTGGGCGGTACAGGTAGCCCATTTATCCATAAGATCTGCACAGAATCTGTAGCGGGTATGATCACGCTATCGGGTATCCAGGTATAATCGAACCCATTGACAGCGGTACCGCCTATGAGATATTTGATAGTGAAGGGGTTCGCAAGGTTGCCCCTGCGCTTGAACACGAACTTGCCCGGCATGCAACCGCGCACGCAATACTGCGAAGAGGTGGTATCGTTGGGGTTGATACCCTGCGGGGCCACGCTGATAGAAGTAGAGGTAAGGCTACCGGCCTCGAGGAACACACCGGAATCGTAAATACCATCGTTGGCATCAGATACGCCAAGCTTCAGGTGAAAGGTATCGCAGGGGGTCACGGTGGCAATGGCCATGAGCTTCCTGGTGATACCGCTGTAGGTAATGAGGGTACCGGCAGCATTGTTGATGAAATAGGCACAGAACGGCGCACCGGGGCCCATGGCAGTACATGTGGAAAGCGGGTAACCGCCCGTGGCGCCACAGTTGATACTATTGATGCATACAGGGATATTGGTGCCGGGCACAAGGGCTATATTGGTAGCTGCAGGATAGCCCGGACCGCTGATGAAAAAGCCGAAA
This sequence comes from Nemorincola caseinilytica, assembly GCF_039540515.1. Lineage (NCBI taxonomy): Bacteria > Pseudomonadati > Bacteroidota > Chitinophagia > Chitinophagales > Chitinophagaceae > Nemorincola > Nemorincola caseinilytica. Next base: position 185,811 of record NZ_BAABFA010000010.1, read on the forward strand.
GGATCGTTGAAGGGTGAGCAGGTGTAGCCGGGATATTCTTCGGAACCGAATATATAATTGAACCGAACGGTATCGCCGGCAGGGCGGAAGTCGAAATCGAGGAGGCAGGCATTGTACGATGTACTGCCGGCAAGGGTAGTGAGCATGGGGTGACCGGGCGCACCGTTATCTACCGAGGCAAAGAAAGAACCCGGACCCGCTGCCTGTGTGGCCACGCCCGATGTGAGCACGATGCCGCTATCGAAAATGAGTGGCGATGATGCAGTGACAGAGAAAGTACCATGAGCCGTGGGCAGGCAGGTAAGCACAGCGTTCATGCCTATGACACCGGGGCCCAGCAGCTTGTTCATAATGGTGGTGGCAGTATAGCCGGGCGTACTGCCGGGCGTGATAACTATCTGCGCCCGGGCGCCTGCAGAGAGTAAAAGAATGCTTAAGGCAAGGTATAATTTCTTCATGTGCTCCATCATTTAGGTATAATGATAATTGCGATAGAGGTGTAAGGTGTGGCACTGGCAATACGCGACATATCATATCGCCTCATACTAAATATTCCTTCCCGGTAAGATATCGGGTATGCGTTTATTATTAGACAGCATAATTTACCTTACCGTTGGGCACGAACCCGATTCATTCTCTTTCAAATATAAAGCAAATGTCGATATACTTGTATCTTAAAAAACGCAAAGCGTAATGTGTATAAAGGCACAGGCCGTGATATAGGTAATATATTTACAGTGTGTCATATTATGCCGGGGTTGCTTAATTTGCGTGCATGGCTTTGAATTTTTGCAAAAAATACCTGTTGCTGCTGCCCGTAGTGGCGATGGCCACAGGCTGCGGATCGGCGAAGAAAGGAGGAAAAATGCCTGCGCGTATGCCCGGCACATGGCAGGCGCAGCCCATAAAGATAGATGGCGACTGTACCGACTGGCCATCGCCCTACCCCAACTATGATGCCAAGGCGATGGTGGCCTATGCGACATCGAACGATGCGGAGAACCTGTATGTGACCATACAGACCGGCGACCCGCTGACGCAGATAAAGATACTGAAACAGGGTATGGCCGTAATGATAGACACAGGAGGGCGAAAGGATGCCAGCTTTGTGATAAACTACCCGCTGCAGAACCCCGACGACCTGTCGGAACTATTTGCGCAGAACAAGGATGGCGGTACATCATCGCACCTGAGCCGCCAGTTCGACCAGAAGCTACAGAAAAGCGCAGAGGGCTGCAACCAATACTCGCTCGATGGCTTTGGGCCATGCAACGGGGGATATATGGTGTCGCAAAGCGCCCCCTGCGGCGTAAGGGTGACATTGCGCATAGACGAATATAAGCAACTGGTGTGGGAGGCGGTAGTACCCTTCAAGGCCATATTGAACAAAAGCAATATATCTGCCGCAGATGCGGGTAAGGCCATAAGCGTGTGCTATGCGATAAAGGCCTTCAAAGCGCCATCTACCAAGGCCGATAACGCGGCCACACCCATGAACAACAATATGGGAGGACAGACGGGTATGCCCGGTGGACGCATGAACAGCATGCAGATGAACAGCCCGGGCACGGTGCGCGCCAGTGGCGGGCCGAACGGACATCTGTACGAAAGCACGAAGACGTGGAAACATTTTGGGCTGGCATGGGGAAAATGACCTGGCGATCTTTGTGTTTCCTTAACCTGAAGCGCTCTTGCATTTTCGCTCCATAACTGTAACTTTGTCTGTTCAGTATCATTTTTTCAACCACCCGGTACAGCACCCGAATATGGATCTTCAATTACTGGCTGCAAATACGCCGTTCAACTATTTTCCTATTGCCCTGCAGATAGTGGTGGCCATAGGCTTTGTTGTGGTAATGATGGCAGTGACCCACCTGCTGGGCCCCAAACGCCGCACACAGGACAAGCTCATCAACTTTGAGAGTGGTATACCTTCTGTAGGCAATGCCCGCCAGCCCATGGGCATCAAGTACTTCCTGGTGGCCATACTGTTCGTACTGTTCGATGTGGAGGTGATATTCTTCTACCCCTATGCGGTGAATTTCCGCTACCTGGGGCAGGAGGGCTTTATAGAGGTACTGCTTTTTGTGGGTTTCTTCCTTTGCGGCTTCATATATATAGTGAAGAAGGGCGCACTGGATTGGGAAGACTGACGATAACAGAAGCGAACGAAATATCAAAAATAATAGCATCGAGCATTATTAAAATGAAGGGTGACCAGGTAACGAGTTGAGGGTTGTGGATAGTGTGTATCTTTTAATTTTTGCTTTTTAATTTTTTAGTTTTTATGCCTCGTCCGGTACAGTATAATACGAATATAAAAATGGTGGAGATGCCCGAGGGCTACTCCGGAGAGGGCTTCCATGCCACATCTTTCGATAAGGTGGTGGGCCTGGCCCGCAAGAATTCATTGTGGCCACTGCCGTTCGCTACATCGTGCTGCGGTATCGAGTTCATGGCCACCATGGGCTCCAACTACGACCTTTCGCGTTTCGGCTCGGAGCGTATGGGCTTTACCCCCCGCCAGTGCGATATGCTGCTGGTAGCCGGTACCATAGCCAAAAAAATGGCGCCCATACTGCGCCAGGTATACCTGCAGATGGCCGAGCCCCGCTGGGTGATAGCCATAGGCGCATGCGCCAGCAGCGGTGGTATATTCGACTCTTACTCTGTACTGCAGGGTATAGACCAGGTGATACCTGTGGACGTATATGTGCCCGGCTGCCCGCCCAGGCCCGAAGGCATACTGGATGGCATACTCAAGCTGCAGGACATAGTGCAGAACGAAAGCCTGCGCCGCAGGAGCAGCCCGGTATACAAAGAACTGATGACCAGCTACGGTATACAGTAAGCAGCCCCGCCCGCAAAGGGAGGAGATAGGTTGTGGTATTATTTAAATAAAAAAGCCCTTTTTAGGGGTTCGGGGTTATGACGAACGAGATATTGAAACAACGGCTCACAGACAAATTCGGCGAGGAACTGACCGAATGGGGCGAGCCATATGGCATGCTTACCTTTCGTGCACCGGCCGAAATGAACCTGAAAGTGATACAGCACCTGTATGATGATGAGGAACTGCGTTTCCGTTTTCTTACAGACCTGACGGGTATACACTACCCCGACAGGGCAGGCGAGGAGCTGTGCGTGGTGTACCACCTGCACAACCTGGTAGACAATGTGCGCCTGAGGATGAAGGTGTATGTGCCTATAGACCGGCCCGATGTGTATACGGCCACCTCGGTATTCTCTGGCGCCAACTGGATGGAGCGTGAGACGTATGACTTCTTTGGCGTGAATTTCGTAGGCCACCCCAACCTGATACGCATACTGAACGTAGAGGAGATGGAGCACTTCCCGATGCGTAAGGAATTTCCGATGGAAGACCCTACGAGGAGGGATAAGGATGATGAGATGTTCGGCAGGTAAAATGAGATAACGATAAAAGAGATAAACAAAAGATGCTACTAGCGGATCTGGACCTGAATAAGACCTACACCTATGCCGACTACTTCAAATGGAAGCTGGAGGAAAGGGTGGAGCTGATCCGTGGGCGTATCTTCAGGATGAGCCCTGCGCCTAACAGGAAGCACCAGCAACTGACGGGTGATATATTCTTTGCGATCCGTAATTTCCTGAAGGAAGACAGATGTAAAGTATATGTAGCGCCTTTCGATGTGCGCATACCCCGTAGGTCGAAGGACGATAAAGATATACTTACAGTATTGCAGCCGGACATATGTGTGATATGCGACCCTGCAAAACTGGATGACCGTGGATGCATAGGCGCCCCCGACCTTGTGGTGGAGGTACTATCGCCGGGCAATAATGCAAAAGAACTGAAGAATAAATACGAGGTATACGAAGAGTCGGGCGTGAGGGAATACTGGGTAGTGTCTCCGCAAGATCAGACACTTATCATATATACACTTACCAACGGAAGCTATCGTGCATCGCGACTGATGGTAGCGGGAGATATAGCAAGGTCGGAGGCACTGGATGGCTTTTCGCTGGATCTTACAGTATTATTCGAAGGACTAACTTGATGTTTCGAAAGAAAGAGGGAAGAAAAACAAGTTTATGGAACTACAACCACATCAGCAGCAACATATAAAACTTTCTGAAGAGTCGCTTCAGAAACAGACCACCACGCTGAACCTGGGCCCTACGCACCCGGCCACGCATGGTGTGTTCCAGAACATAATGGAGATAGATGGCGAACGCGTGATGGAGACCGTGCCTACTATAGGCTACATTCACCGCGCATTCGAGAAGATAGCAGAGCGCAGGCCCTACTACCAGATAACCACCCTTACGGACAGGCTGAACTACTGCTCGGCCCCCATCAACAATATGGGCTGGCACCTGACCATAGAAAAACTGCTGGGCCTGAAACTGCCTAAGCGTGTGGACTACTACCGCGTGATACTTATGGAGCTGTCGCGCATAGCCGACCACCTGGTGTGCAACTCGGTGATAGCTGTGGATACAGGCGCGCTCACACCCTTTACCTATGTGTTCCAGTGGCGGGAGAAGATATATGAGATATTCGAAGAGGTGTGCGGCTCGCGCCTTACTACCAATATAGGCCGTGTAGGCGGTTTTGAGCGCAACTTCTCTGAGGCGTTCCACAAAAAGCTGGCTGATTTCGTAGAGAAGTTCCCTGCTATAATGACCGAGTTCGAATCGCTGCTGAACCGCAACCGCATATTCATGGACCGCTGCATAGGCGCGGGCCCCATCAATGCCGAGCGTGCACTGAGCTACTCGTTCACCGGGCCCAACCTGCGTGCCGCCGGTGTAGACTATGATGTGCGCGTGGCACAGCCATACTGCTCTTACGAGGATTTCGATTTCAAGATACCGGTAGGCACTACAGGTGATGTGTATGACCGCTTCATGGTGCGCAACGGCGAGATATGGGAGAGTATGAGCATCATACGCCAGGCCATAGACAAGATAGAACAGATAGAAAAGGCCGACCCCTCGCAGAAACATGTATTCTATGCCAAAGAGGCCGACCGATACCATATACCGCCAAAAGAGGATGTGTATACCAAGATGGAGGCGCTGATATGGCACTTCAAGATGATAATGGGTGAGATAGACGCACCTGCAGGCGAGGTGTACCAGGCAGTAGAGGGCGGCAATGGCGAGGTAGGCTACTACCTGATAAGCGATGGTGGTCGCACGCCCTACAGGCTGCACTTCCGCAGGCCATGCTTCATCTACTACCAGGCATACCCCGAGATAGTGGCGGGCGGCCTGCTGAGCGACGCGGTGGTAACACTGAGCAGCCTGAACGTGATAGCGGGAGAACTGGATGCGTAAATGATAATTAGCTGATGAGGTGATCAGCTAATTAGCTGATGTAAACAATGTTGCAGATGAAATGATGAGGACATGAATGAAGAGTTGAAGAAGGGAAATCTTATTGTGCAATTATCATTCGGTCTTGCAGTAGATATGATACCTTTCTGTGCGGAGCTGGATGCTATGAAGAAATGGTCGCTGGCGAACCAGATATTAAGAGCATCTTTGTCGATAGGAGCTAACGTAAGAGAAGCACAAAATGCAGAAAGTAAAGCGGACTTTATTCATAAAATGAAGATCGCAGCAAAAGAAGCGGATGAAGTAGAGTATTATCTGGAAGTATGTAATGCCTCGATATTGTTACCAGACGCTGGTATATTATTAGAAAAGGTCCGTTCGATCTGTAAAGTATTGAACAAAATAATTGGAAGTTCAAAAATGGCGAATACTTAAAATATTTAATGAACATGCTAATTAGCCTATCAGCTAATTAGCTAATCAGCTAATATAAATGAATATACAGTTTAGCGAAGAAAAAATGAACAAGGTGAGGGAGATCATCGCACGCTACCCGGAAGGGAAGCAGAAAAGTGCGCTGATACCCCTGCTGCACCTGGCGCAGGACGAATTCGGCGGCTGGCTGGATGTACCGGTGATGGACTATGTGGCCAGCATACTGAACATACTGCCTATAGAGGTGTACGAGGTGGCCACATTCTATACCATGTTCAACATGAAACCGGTGGGCAAGTACCTGCTGGAGGTATGCCATACGGGCCCCTGCATGCTGAACGGCAGCGACGACATCATAGCGCACATAAAGGACAGGCTGGGCATAGGCCCGGGCGAGACGACACCCGACGGGCTCTTTACCCTGAAACCGGCAGAATGCCTGGGTGCCTGCGGCTATGCACCTATGATGCAGCTGGGCAAGACCTTCAGGGAGCACCTGACGAAGGAAAAGGTAGATGCGCTGATAGACGAGCTAAGGGCACAAGCTAATAACTGATAAAGGAATGGCCTGGGACCTGACACTGGAATTTCAGCTATCGGCGCCACCTGCAAGGGTGATGCAACTGCTGACCGATGCGGCACTGATAAGAAAGTGGAGCGGAGAAGATGCTGTGATAGAGAATAAACCGGGTGGCAGGATGTCGATGTATGGCGGATGGGTAACGGGTGAGGTGACAAAGACGAGTGCGGACGAGCTGGCCTATACATGGCTCACTACCGACCAGCCAATGGGGGCAAAACCTTCAGAAGTTCATTTTGTACTGAAGAAACAAGATGGCGGCACGCGGGTGATACTGAAACATACCGGGTTTGCCACCGAGGAAGAGATGAAGGAACACCGCAGCGGCTGGGCCGATACTTTCTTCGAGCCGCTGGAGGACTTTATAATGATTTTTGATAACAGAGAATAGAAGAAGTATGGCAACACAGAAATATCATTTCCCTATCCTTATAGAACAGGACGAAGACGATATCTTTATCGTATCATGCCCTGTTTTTAAGGGGTGTCATTCTTATGGTAAGACGATAGATGAAGCAATGAAAAATATTCAGGAAGTAATAGAGATGTGCCTGGAAGAAGAAAAGCCCAATTCTCTGAACCACTTTATCGGGTTCAGGGAAATAGAAATGCAAGTAGCGGTATAAACAGGCAACTTTGGCATCATAGTAGATACGATGAGTAAAAAGCAGATCGTTATTACAGGTAAAGAATTGATAAAGATCTTAGAAAAGTTAGGTTTTAATGTAATAAGAATAAATGGTTCGCATTACAGATTAAAACATTCTGATGGAAGGGTAACAACGGTTCCCGTTCATGGAAATGATGACCTGCCTAAGGGATTACTAGGAAAAATATTAAAAGAGGATATTCAAATATCTTTTGAAGAACTTGAAACTTATATAAAATAGTGCTGATGAAACTTATCCTTACCATACTATTCGTTTCGCTGCTGGTACCTGCATTTGCGCAGCAGGCCGACAAGGAGGCACTGAACCTGTCTATGATGGTATTTGACAGGGCGCTGGAGAAAAGGGATACCATATCTCTGAAAAGGCTACTGAGCAACGAGGTGACCTATGGACACTCTAACGGCTGGGTGGAGAACAAAAAAGAGGTGATAGCCGACCTGTACAATGGCATTATCGGCTATGACCGAATAGTGACCTCGCAGCCGGAGATAAAAATAGCCGGTAAGGTAGCGCAGGTGCGCAGTACGGCCGAGATATGGGCAACGCTGAATGGTGAAAAAGGCTATTATAAACTGAAAGTATTGCAGGTGTGGCTGTGGGAGAACGGGCATTGGACCCTGTTCGCAAGGCAGAGCGCACCTATGAAGATGGAAAGCTGAATCATGAACTCAAAACAGGAAGGCCGGACGGCTTGCTTTCTACCTTCTGCTTTTTGACTTTGACTATATAAAAATGGCAGTAAAACTATTATTAGCTAACGACCACATAGAAGGTATCCGTTATTACGATACCTACCGCAAGCATGGTGGCTATACCGCGGCCGAAAAGGCATTCAAGATGTCGCCGGCCGACATAGTGGAAGAGGTGAAGAAGAGCGGCCTGCGCGGCCGCGGCGGTGCAGGCTTCCCTACGGGTATGAAATGGAGCTTCCTGGCCAAGCCGGAGGGTGTACCCCGCCACCTGGTGTGTAATGCCGACGAATCGGAGCCGGGCACCTTCAAGGACAGGTACCTGATGGAGTTCCATCCGCACCTGTTCATAGAGGGCCTGCTGATAAGCAGCTATGCGCTGGGCAGCAATGCCACCTATGTATACATACGCGGCGAGTATGCCTGGATACCCGATATACTGGAGCAAGCCATAGCCGAGGCCAAGAACAATGGCTGGCTGGGCAAGAACATACTCGGCTCGGGCTTTGACTGCGAGATATATGTGCACCGCGGTGCGGGCGCCTATATATGCGGCGAGGAAACGGCCCTGATAGAATCGCTGGAGGGCAAACGCGGTAACCCGCGCATGAAGCCGCCCTTCCCGGCCATACAGGGCGTATGGATGCGCCCCACGGTGGTGAACAATGTGGAAACACTGGCGGCCGTAGTACCCATCATCACCATGGGTGGCGATGAATATGCCAAGATAGGCGTGGGCAAGAGCACAGGTACCAAGCTGCTATCGGTATGCGGCAATGTGAACAAGCCCGGTGTATACGAGATAGATATGACCTGCTCTGTAGAGGAGTTCATATACAGCGACGAATACTGTGGCGGCATACCCAAGGGCCGCAACCTGAAGGCATGTATACCGGGTGGCTCATCGGTACCTATAGTACCGGCAAACCTGCTGCTGAAGACCGCCAAGGGAGAGACAAGGTATATGAACTACGAGAGCCTGTCTGACGGCGGCTTTGCTACCGGCACCATGATGGGGTCGGGCGGGTTCATAGTGCTGGACGACAGCCAGTGCGTAGTGCGCCACACCATGACGCTGGCACGCTTCTACACTCACGAAAGCTGCGGCCAGTGCAGCCCCTGCCGCGAGGGCACCGGCTGGATGTACAAGCTGCTGAAGAACATAGAATACGGAAAGGGTAAGATGAGCGATATAGACCTGCTGTGGGACATACAGCGGAAGATAGAGGGCAATACCATATGCCCGCTGGGCGATGCCGCCGCATGGCCTGTGGCCGCGGCCATACGCCACTTCCGCGACGAGTTCGAATGGCATATAAAGAACCCCGACGAGGCGCAGACACGCAACTATGGGCTGGCACACTATGCCGACCCCATACATGTACCTGCGAGTGTGTAGAATATTAGTTAGAACATTTAATTCTCGACATATATGTCAGAGCAGACACCGAATTTCAAAGTAACGATAGATAACATAAGTATAGAAGTGCCTGCGGGTACTACCATACTGAATGCGGCGCGTATGATAGGCGGCGATGTGACACCACCCGCCATGTGCTACTACAGCAAGCTGAAGAACAGCGGCGGTAAGTGCCGCACCTGCCTGGTAGAGGTAAGCAAGGGATCGGAGAAGGACCCGCGCCCCATGCCGAAGCTGGTGGCCAGCTGCCGTACCACGGTGATGGACGGTATGGAGGTACGGAACATCACATCGCCCAAGGTGCTTGATGCGCGTAAGGGTGTGGTGGAGTTCCTGCTGCTGAACCACCCGCTGGACTGCCCCGTATGCGACCAGGCCGGCGAGTGCGACCTGCAGGACCTGAGCTATGAGCATGGTGCAGAGAATACGCGCTACGAGTTCAAGCGCCGCACATTTGAGAAAGAAGATATAGGCCCATACATATCGCTACACATGAACCGCTGTATCATGTGTTTCCGTTGCGTATACACTGCCGACCAGCTGACCGAAAGGCGCGAGCACGGTATACTGGAGCGTGGCGACCACGCGCAGATAAGTACCCTGCTGGGCAAGGCGCTGGATAACGACTTCATAGGCAATGTGATAGATGTATGCCCCGTGGGCGCTCTCACGGACAAGACCTTCCGCTTCAAGAACCGCGTATGGTTCACAAAGCCGGTAGATGCATACTGCTCTTGCACCAAGTGCAGCGGCAAGGCCCGACTGTGGCTGAGGGGCGAAGAGGTGTTCCGCGTGACGGCCCGAAAGGACCAGTGGGGCGAGGTAGAGGACTGGATATGCAATGAGTGCCGGTTTGAAAGGAAGTCGACAAAGGACTGGGTGATAGAGGGCCCAACGAAAGTATCGCGCAGCAGCGTGATAGCGCAGGGCCACTACCAGGGCAACGTGGGTACCACAGCATCGCCGGTACTGATAGACAAAGTGATAGGCAAACAACCCAAATATACCCTGGACATACATAATATAAGTGATGTGAACCGGCCCGAGATAGAACTGTCGAAGATAGAAGGCCCGGCACACTCGGATGATTTCAAGGCTAATAAGTAGTGATACTGACCATCGAACATATCAAAAAGGTAATAACTGACTACTTTGCACAGAAGCCGGTGAAGAGGGTTTGGCTGTTCGGGTCGTATGCGCGGGTCGAGGCCGATGAGATAGCGATGTGGATGTGCTGGTGGACCATAAAACCTTTTATAGATACCGATAAGCAGATAATATATGAAAGGGACGCTTCCAGATAGTGTAAGGGTTCGAAGCACATAAAGATCATTTGGGAATCGGCAAGCATATTTGTGCCAATATTGAAAAAGGAAATAGGATCGATAAGGCTAAACTGACTACATTTTTTAACTAACTAAAATTACTTTTGCGCAGTATGATGCTATTACAGATAGATGCGGCGTTGATAATAGAAAAGCTCATCCTTATATCGGCGATACTGGGTGTATCGCTGGGTATAGCCATGTATGCAACATGGGGTGAGCGCAAGGTGGCTGCCATTATGCAGGACCGTATAGGCCCCAACCGTGCGGGTCCGATGGGACTGTTGCTGCCACTGGCCGATGGTCTGAAGCTGTTCTTCAAAGAGGAGATCATACCCGACCGCTCTACGCGTTTCATATTCATACTGGGACCATGCCTGGCCATGCTTACCGCCCTTATGACCAGCGCTGTAGTGCCCTGGGCGCCCGACTATACTACGGCCAGCGGTCATACTATAGCCTTCCAGGTGGCCGATATAAACATAGGTATCCTTTTCGTGTTCGGCGTAGTGAGTCTGGGTGTATATGGCGTGATGCTGGGCGGCTGGGCATCGAACAATAAATTCTCGCTGCTGAGTAGCATACGCGCTGCATCTCAGGCCATATCTTACGAGCTGGCCATGGGCATCAGCCTGATAGCCCTGCTGATGATGACGGGCTCGCTGAGCCTGCGCGATATAGTAGCACAGCAGCATGGCTTCTGGGAACATGGTTATTTTACCTGGAACTTCTTCAAGCAGCCCGTTGGTTTCGTCATATTTCTGACCTGCGCTTTTGCAGAGCTGAACCGTGCGCCCTTCGATCTGCCGGAGTGCGAGAGCGAACTGAACATGGGCTACCACCAGGAATATTCGTCGATGAAGCTGGGCTTTTACCTGTTCGCAGAGTATATAAACCTGTTCGTGAGCTCGGCTATAATAATCACCCTGTACTTTGGAGGCTATAACTTCCCCTTCATGGACCAGGTGGCTGCACATGCAGGCCCGCTAATGTTCAGCATCATATGTATGCTGGTACTTATAACCAAGGTGATAGGCATGATACTGTTCTTCATGTTCATTCGCTGGACGCTGCCCCGTTTCAGGTACGACCAGCTGATGAAACTGGGATGGCGGTCGCTGATACCCCTGGCACTGGCAAATATGGTGATAACTGGTGCACTGATATTGTGGGTGTTCAAAAGCTAGAGACCGAAGAATGCTGACCGTGCAACAAATAAAAGATACCGTTACCGACTATTTCAAAGATAAGCCGGTAAGAAGGGTATATTTGTTCGGGTCTTACGCAAGAGGAGAGGCGAATGAGAAGAGCGATATAGACATATTGTTCTCGCTGGCAGAAAATACCCGGATAAACTATTTTGGGCTGGCGCAATACCTCGTGGACCTGGAAAGCAGATTTTTGAATAAGGTGGACATGGTGGAAGAGGAACACATATACCCCAGGTTGAAAAAATATATAGACAGAGATAAGATATTGCTGTTCTCTAAATGATAAGCAGTTTGAAACGAGATGATGCCATTTATGTAGAACGGATAATAGAAGCTATAGACCAAATATTTGTGTTCATTGGCGATGCAGATGAAGACAAGTTCTTAAGGAACAGAATGATGTGCGATGCCTGCCTGATGCAGCTTGTGGTAATAGGAGAGAACGGAGGGAAGGTATCACAGGAGAATAAGGAGAGGTTCAGTGAAGTGCAATGGCAGTTGATGAAAGCAGCCCGGAATTTTTTCGCTCATGCGTATGAATTCACCGACTGGAATAGAGTATGGGACACCATCAATACGATCTTGCCTTCATTGAAAGTGAAATTGGAGAACATATTAGACATTCTTGAAAAAGAAAGAGATGCAGAAACTAACTAACAGAGCAGTACAGATAGACCGCAGTCCGATGACCTTTGCGGAGCGGGCCTACCTGCCTGCTATAGCCAAAGGACTGGGCACTACGCTGAGCCACATATTCAAGAAGAAGGCAACAGTGAGCTACCCCGAGGTGAAGCGTCCGTTCAGCCCGGTATTCCGTGGGCTGCATGTGCTGAACCGTGATGAGAACGGTGCCGAGCGCTGCACCGCATGCGGCCTGTGCGCACTGGCATGCCCTGCAGAGGCCATAACCATGGAGGCAGCAGAGCGCAAACCCGGAGAGGAGAAGCTGTACCGCGAAGAGAAATATGCCGCCAAGTACGAGATAAATATGCTGCGCTGCATATTCTGCGGCTACTGCGAAGAAGCCTGCCCCAAAGATGCCGTTTACCTGTCGGAGACAGTAATGCCATCCAATTACGACCGTGCGGGCTTTATATATAAAAAAGAAGACCTCCTTATACCTCATCCACATAAAAAAGACGCTAAATAGAAATGAGTATCCACGACCTTTTATTCTGGCTGATATCAGCGATGGCCGTAGGGTGCGCACTAGGGGTGATACTCAGTCGTAACCCGGTGAACAGTGTACTGTTCCTTATAGCTACTTTTTTTGCCGTATCGGGGCATTACTTCCTGCTCAATGCCCAGTTTCTGGGTATAGTGAACCTGATAGTATATGCGGGCGCCATAATGGTGCTGTTCCTCTTCGTGATAATGCTGATGAACCTGAATGCCGATGTGGAGCCGCAAAAAGGGCACCTGGTGCAACTGGCGGGCATCATATCGGGCGGGGCACTGTTCCTGGTATTGCTGGCGGCCATACATACGGCATCGCCGGTGAACATAGACAAGCAACCTATAGATATAGGGCTTATAGACAACCTGGGCAAGGTGCTGTTCAAGGAATATGTGCTGCCGTTCGAGATAAGCAGTGTCCTCTTCCTGAGTGCGATGATAGGCGCCGTGGTGATAGGTAAGAAAGAAGACACCCCCGCCCCTAAAGGGGAGGTGAACTCTTAACGAGCAAAGGCCGTTGCGAGATGGAAAAGAAAATGTTCTACGGCGCGACAAATTTGATATTTGATAACGCTAGAAAATTAAGAAACGACCTTACAAATGCAGAACTAGTTTTGTGGGGCTATTTAAAACAAAGACCATTAGGATATAAGTTTAGAAGACAACACCCATTAGGAATATATATTGCTGACTTTTACTGTCACGCGTTGAAATTGGTAATAGAAGTTGATGGAAGCGTACATGAAGATCCCGAGATGGCGGAGAAAGATAAAGTAAGACAAGACATTATAAATTCTTTAGGCGTAAAAATGATACGCTTCCGGAATGAAGAAGTAGAAAAACGACTAGAAACGGTCATAGACAAAATAGAAAACCATATTATTAACAACAGATCGCCGAAGGCGATATAAAAGCCCCTTTAGGGGTTGGGGTATGCCGGTAAATTCGACACATTACATCTTTCTGAGCCTGTTGCTATTCTCGATAGGCATAATGGGCGCGCTGATGCGGCGCAATGCCATTATCATATTCATGTGCATAGAGCTGATGCTGAACGCGGTGAACCTGCTGCTGGTGGCATTCTCTAAAATGTATGTAGATACGAACGCACAGCTTTTTGTATTCTTTATAATGGTGGTGGCCGCTGCCGAGGTGGCCGTGGGACTTGCAGTGATAGTGATGATGTACCGTAAGGTACACTCGGTGGATATCAATATACTGAACAGATTGAAACACTGATCGCTACCCTATGGGGTGGTGTGTATAAATTAATTAACATGTAAAGTTTCGCTACGGCGAAAATTTTGGGTCATATGTCTCATATCGTTTACCTGGTACCGTTATTTCCGTTGATAGGATTCCTTATCAATGGTCTCTTCTGGAAAAGTATGCCTAAGTCGCTTGGCGGCGCCATAGGCTCACTGGCCATACTGGCATCATTCATCGTTTCCCTCGGTATATTCTTCGAGGTGAGGAGCGCCGGCTTCCATGGCCCTGTTATCGTGCGCCTGTTCGATTTCATCAGCTCGGGCACGCTGCATGTACCCTTTGCCTTCCAGGTAGATGCGCTCTCGTCGCTTTTCCTGCTCATTATAACGGGTGTGGGTTTCCTGATACACGTTTATTCTACCTCTTATATGCACGAGGATGAGGGCATGGTGAAATATTTCGCCTACCTGAACCTCTTTGTGTTCTCGATGCTGCTGCTGGTACTGGGCGCCAACTATGTGATCATGTTCATAGGCTGGGAAGGTGTGGGCCTCTGCTCTTACCTGCTCATAGGCTTCTGGTTCAAGAACCGCGACTATACCAATGCTGCCAAAAAGGCCTTTGTGATGAACCGTATAGGCGATCTTGGCTTCCTGGTGGGTATGCTGCTGGTGCTGTTCCACTTCGGCACCCTGTCTTACAAAGAGCTTTTCGGAATGATGAACAGTGGTGTATCGGTATCGCCATCGGTGTATAACTGGATAGCGCTCTGCTTCTTCATAGGCGCTACCGGCAAGAGTGCGCAGATACCCCTGTATACCTGGCTGCCCGATGCGATGGCCGGTCCTACACCGGTATCGGCACTGATACATGCCGCTACCATGGTGACGGCGGGTATATACATGATAGCCCGCAGTGGTGTACTGTATAGCCTCACCCCGGGCGTGCTGCATGTAGTGGCCTTCATAGGGCTGGCCACGGCCATAGTGGCGGCCACCATAGCCATTTGCCAGTATGACATCAAAAAAGTGCTGGCCTACTCTACCGTGAGCCAACTGGGTTTCATGTTCCTGGCGCTGGGCGTGGGCGCATATACTACGGCCGTATTCCACGTTATGACGCATGCCTTCTTCAAAGCCCTTCTGTTCCTGGGTTCGGGCAGTGTGATACATGCTATGGGCGGCGAACAGGACATACGCAAGATGGGCGGCCTGGGCAAGCATATGCCCGTGACCAGGGCCACCTTCCTGATAGGCTGCCTGGCCATATCGGGTATACCCGGCCTGTCGGGCTTTTTCTCTAAGGATGAGATACTGGCCAATGTTTTCGGGCACAGCGCCGTACTGTACATATTTGCCGTAATGGCAGCCATGATGACGGCCTTCTACATGTTCCGCCTGTATTTCTACACCTTTGGTGGCAAGTTCCGCGGTACAGAGGAGCAGCACCATCACCTGCACGAGAGCCCTGCGGCCATGACCATACCACTGGTGGTGCTGGCACTGCTATCGATAGTAGGTGGCTATGTAGGCCTGCCATCGGTAATGAGCCATCACAATGCGTTCGCATCATTCCTGGCACCTGTAGTGAAGAACTTCGGCGTACATCATCTATCGCACGGTACCGAGTGGGGATTGATGGGATTGTCTGTAGCCGTATCTGTGATAATGATAGGCGTGGCCTACTCTACCACCCGCAATGTGGAATTCAAAGAGAACACAGGCCTTGCCAAGGTACTGGAGAACAAGTGGTATATAGATGAGCTATATGACGCTACTATAGTGCGCCCGCTGGCAGCGCTTTCGAAGCTGATGGACACATGGGCCGAAAGGCGTGGTATAGACGGCATAGTGAATGGCGTGGGCAAGACCGTGCGCTGGGGCGGCGACAGGCTGCGCCTGCTGCAGTCGGGCCATGTGGGCTCTTACATATTCGTGATGGTACTGGGCATTGTGATATTGTTCACTATAAGTTTCTTTTGGGTAAAATAGAACCCCAAACCCCTAAAGGGGCTTTCCCGTGAGACGGGAAATGGCCAAAGGGGTAAGGGAAAGTTTGAAAGTAAAAAATAGGCTCCTCCTCAAGAGGAAGCCCCCTTTAGGGGGTTGGAGGTTAAAATATTATAGATAGTATGATCCTTTTATTACTTATTCTCGTTCCGCTGCTGACGGGTATCCTGTCCTTCGCCATCAAGGGCGATGGGGCAAAAACGCTCGCCATCATCAGTTCTATGATCACGCTGGGGGTTGCGGCCTATGTGAGCGGCGCCAACTATACCGATGTGATAGCCTACCAGCACGACTGGCTCCCTATGCTAGGCTCGCAGTTCAGCCTGATGGGCGATGGCATGAGCAGTATGCTGTGCCTGCTGACGGGTATAGTGACACTGGTGGTGTTCCTGGCCAATGCCAATAAGGAGGTAAAGGACCCGGGAGCTTTCTATGGCTTCATGCTGCTGTCGCAGGCGGGCCTGATGGGTGTGTTCCTGGCGCTGGATGCGTTCGTATTCTACATCTTCTGGGAGCTGGCGCTGATACCTGTGTATTTCCTTTGCTCGCGCTGGGGCGGCGAAAAGCGCATACCCGTTACTTTCAAGTTCTTCGTGTACACGTTCGTGGGCAGCCTTATGCTGCTGTCGGCACTTATATATATATCCCTGCAGAACCCCGGCATGAGCAGCTATTCGTGGGCCGATATAGTAAAGGCCGGCTCATCGCTGCCACCTGCCACACAGCAGTGGCTCTTCTGGCTGGTGTTCATTGCGTTCGCCATCAAGATGCCCATTTTCCCGTTCCATACCTGGCAGCCCGATACTTATGAGCAGTCGCCCACACCGGTGACGGTGATACTAAGCGCGCTGATGGTGAAGATGGGCCTTTTTGCAGTGCTGCGCTGGTTGCTGCCTATGCTGCCCTATGGCGTGGCATACTGGGGCAATACGGTAGTGATACTGTCGGTGATAGGTATAGTATATGCATCGTGCCTGGCCATAGTGCAGACAGACATAAAGCGACTGATAGCCTACTCGTCCATAGCGCATATGGGCCTGATGTGCGCCGTTGCCTTCAACTACAGCAGTGTGGGTATGCATGGTATAATGGTGCAGATGTTCAACCACGGTATAAACATAACCGGCATGTGGCTGATAGTGAGCATGATAGAGGACCGCTGGGGTACCCGCGACATGACCAAACTGGGCGGTATGGCCATAACAGCGCCCCGCATGACCATAGCACTGGTGATAATAGCTTTCGCCAATATAGCGCTGCCGCTGACCAATGGCTTCGTAGGAGAGTTCATGCTGTTCAACGGCCTGTTCTATGGCGATGGCAGCGTACCCCGCATAGCAGTGATGGTAGTGGCTGGCCTGGGCGTGATACTGGGCGCGGTATATACGCTGAACATGGTGCAGCGCGCGGCCTATGGCAATGCGGTGGAAATAACAGGCGGCAGCAAAGACCTGAGCGTGAACGAATATGCAGGCATTGCCATCATCATAACTGTGATATTGTACCTGGGCGTGTACCCCAAACCACTGCTGGACCTGACCGCAAGTATGATAGCGCCCACACCATAACGGACCGGGCCCGAGAAAAGAATATTTTGTAAACAATATACCCGGAAGCGCCACGGCGCCACGGACAACAAAAAAAGACCCCGCTACGGCGGAAAGGGAATATGAAAGCGATCATTGCTACGACCATTTGCGGTATCATCATGATGTTCTCCGGTATAGCGGTGAACAACAAGAAGGCCATCGCTACCATAGCCGCGCTGCTGATGGCCGCGCTGGTAGGTGTCAACATATGGGACCTTGCCGGTACATCTACCACAGACCTGGGCAAGAACCTGGTGTTCAACAATATGCTGCGCATAGACCACTACCCGGTATGGTTCAACACCCTGATGACGGGCTGCTCGCTGCTGTATGTGCTGCTGATGGGCCGCGAGATACAGAAGGTGGGCGCTTATGTGGCAGAGTATTTCGCACTCATATTCTTTATACTATGCGGCCTGTACCTGCTGAGTACATATAACAACCTGCTGATGATGTTCCTGGGCATAGAGATACTGTCTATACCGCAGTACATACTGGCGGGATCGGACAAACGCAACCTGAAGAGCAGTGAAGCCTCGCTGAAGTACTTCCTGATGGGCGCTTTCTCTACCGGCATCATGCTGATGGGTATAACCCTGCTGTATGGCGCTGCACGCAGCTTCGACATCATGAACATAGCGGCCATGCTGAATAGCGATGGCCTGAACCCGCTGGCACTGGCAGGTATCATGTTCATCATGATAGCGTTCTCCTTCAAGGTATCGGCAGCGCCCATGCATATGTGGACACCCGATGTGTACGATGGAGCACCTACGCCTTTTACCGCCTATATGGCCACGGTAGTAAAGGCAGGCGCGTTCTTTGCCTTCCTGCGCCTGTTCCAGTCATCGTTCAGCACACTAAGCGCCCACTGGACCACCATACTGGCCATCATTACCGCTGCTACCCTGCTGATAGGCAATGTGACAGCCGTCTTCCAGCAGAGTGTGAAACGTATGCTGGCGTATTCATCTATAGCGCAGGCGGGCTTTATGTTGTTCGCGGTACTGGCGGTGAACAGCTATGCTGCACAGGGCATACTGGTATATGCCGCTGCATACAGTGTGGCCACCATAGGCCTCTTTGCCGTAATGGTGAAACTGAGGGACTACACCTATGACGGCTTTAACGGGCTGGCAAAGAAAGACCCGCTGCTGGCATTCACAGCTACTATATTCCTGTTCTCGCTGGCGGGTATACCGCTGACGGGTGGCTTTATGGCCAAGTACTATGTGCTACTGGCCGTAGTGCAGCAGGGTCAACTGATGTGGCTGGTGATATTCGCGCTGCTGATGGCTGCCATAAGCGTATACTACTACTTCAGGGTGATAATAGCCATGTACTTCAAAACGGGCACACCCGAAATGACCGGCTCCGTGACCGGTGGCGACCGCCTGATGCTGATAGTGACCAGCATAGTAGTGATACTGCTGGGTATAGTACCTCAGCTGTTCCTGGACAAGATATAAGTAAGGCCCTTGTGCTTCAGCCTCCCCAATGGGAGGAGATGGGCTCTGAACACACTATATCACATTTTTGTACCTAAGGTTTTTCTACCTCGTATAGTACACATTCGCGCAGACGGGCATCGTGCTGCAATAGCGGGTGCGCAAAGTGCATCACTTCTTTCATTCCCAGCTTTTGCATGATGCGGATGGAGCGCACATTGATGATGGGCGCTATGGCATATAGCTTTGCGAGCCCGCATTTGCCGAAGGCATATTCCATACATGCTTTTGCGCCCTCGGTGGCATAGCCGTTTCCCCACGCTTCTTTACACAGCCGCCAACCTATATCGGTATATGGTGTGAAGGGTGCTTCGTAGGTCTGATACGCTATGCCTATGAAACCTATGAGGCTACCATTGTGCAGGGTATCTACGGCGAAGTAGCAATATCCCTTTTCCTCGAAAAGCTGCTGCATTCGGCTGATGAAGGCCTTGGTCTGCTCGTGGTCCTGTATGGATGGGAAGAACTCCATGACCGCAGGATCGGCATTGATGGCGGCCATAGTGGCTATATCACTATGCTGCCAGGTACGAAAACCAAGCCGGGCCGAGGTAAAGAGGTACATTGGTACAAGGTAGCACAAAACAGGCGACCAAAACAAGAACGGGCCGCATGATAGCGGCCCGTCTCCTGGTTATTTATACAGCAATTATTTCTTCTTCAGAAATACCATTTGGCCTAGGTGTCCGGCAAGGTGGTTGGTGCGGCTCACCACCACGCCCAGCTTGTTGCGATGGGGTTCTTTGGCAAAATCCTCTTCCGATACGGATGTATGCCGTTGGAACCAGTCTGCAGCGGAGAGGGTCTTGAAATGGGCATCCAGTTTGGCATTCGCGTCGTTCCAGCTTGCGCGCAGCTCTGCCACCGATGGCATCTCCTTGCCCGACCTGTCGGGGCTGGTAAGGAACACATCGTTGTAGTGCGCATATGCCTGCTCGCCAAAGCCCAGCAGGGGCATCATACGATCGTGTACGGCGGCCAGGTGGCCCAGCAGGTATTTACCACTGTTGCGGTCTGCAGATACTTCGCCCTCTATCTCGGCATCGGTCAGTTCGCCCAGCAGTTTGTTGGTGCGGGCCACGGTGCCGTACCAGTTGTCCAGCACTATCTTTATGAGTACTTGTTGTTGTTCCATATTGGTCGCGTGTTTTTTGCATGGTGAAAGTACAGCGCACATACACAAGCGCACTGATATGGGTATAAGCACTCGTTATGGCACAGGATGGGTCAGTGCAGGTATATTCGGCATAGCCCGGTATAGAGCAGGTCTGTTCCTTCATCGGCATCTGCGGTCTGGGCATTGGTAAGTATGATGAAAGCCCTATCGGAACCGGGGAACACATATACCTTGGAAAGAAAAGTACCGGGATTGCCGATGTTGTATGCATAGTGGCGACCGGCAGTATCGGTGGTATGGAACCAGCCAACAGCAAAGCGCGAACGGCCGAACAGCAGCATATCGAACTCGCTGCGCGAAAGGAGATGTGAGCGCCCCTGCATACCCCGAAGGTGCTCCTGAATGAACTTCACATATGCCGGAAGGGTACAATTGATATTGCCTGCTGCCAGCAGCCAGCTGAGCTTATGGTCGTTATTCCCGGTGACCTCGGGGCGCAGCGATGCATCGTGGCCACAGGTGGCATTGCTATCGCGGGCATTGGGCCTGCCGTATGCTACAGGCATGCCTATACGCTCGCCCAGGTCTCCTGCCAGTTGCTCGTAACTGCGGCCAGTTGCTTTTTCAAGCATGAGACCTGCGGCTATGTAGCCGAGGTTAGAGAAGTTGATACTATCTGTGGTAGGCTGCGGCTCGTGCATGAAGAACCATTGTGTGAACTGGTAGCGCTGCCGGGCCTCGCTGCCCTCGAAACGGTCTTTGGCGGGCTCTGTATCGGTATAGGTATACCTGAAAAGCTTTGTGCGAAAAGTAAGCAGATCGAGAAGGGTGAGATGGTGATATTCTTTCCTTGCTTTTGGTCTCATTTCGGGGAAGAGGTCGAAGAAACGGGTATCCCATTTTATCTTTCCATCCTTTACCAATATGGCAGCTATAAGACCCGTAACAGCCTTGGTGTTGGAGCCTATACGGAAACGATCGGCAGGTGTGGCATACTGGCGTGTGCCCAGCTTTCGTACGCCGGCCACATGCAACTCATACACACTATCGGCCGATACGACGGCATAGGCAAGGGCCGGTATGTGGAACGCCTTCTGTATGCTATCGGCAAAGCGGGTGGCCTGTGCTGAGGCAGCGAAAGAGGACAGGAACAGAGAACAGGAGAACAGCAGGCGGTACATATGGTGAGAACGAAAAGACGGCCTAAAAGTAACAGATAGATACTGCTGAACAAAAAGAAAAGGAGCCGCAGACCGCGACCCCTTTACCGATAAGGCTTACCTGATGGACCACACTAGTGTACTATCAACGATCTGCGGAAAGCTACCTGCCGCCCGGCAGTAGTGATGCAGGCATGGTATATGCCGGCGGGCAAATGCGCTATATCAATAGTTGCAGTGCGGGATATATCTTCTATCTTTTGTGAGAGCGCTACCTGGCCCAGCATATTCACAATATCTACCGTGGCGCTACCGGACATGCCGGCGGCGAACTGAAGCGATACAGCACCGGCAGCGGGGTTGGGGTACAGAGAGAAGATACCGGCATCGGCAGGCAACTCTGTGATACCTGTAGGTGCATTGGCACTGATGTACACACTATCGATGTATACCTGGAACCAATCGTATATGCCATAGTACCTGAAGGCTATGTAAGAAGAACCGGATGTAGGCGGTATGACGAAATTGCCGGTGTCCCTCATTGACAGACCGAAACCCTTTGCCATGGTAGTGAGGTTGGCCAGGCGGGTACGCGATGTGGCCAGCGAGGGGTTCTGCGAACCCTTGAGCAGGTATACCACTATAGAGTCGGTAGGCTGCGCTGTACCTGTGGCTCCGAACACGGCTATAGACATAGAATCGATATGGCCGCCCGATGTGAAGTAGAAGGGCGGAGAGACCATCCACTGGTCTATGGTATCGGTCATGGCAGAGCTGTTGAACTCGGCATTGGGCGAGACAAGCAGATAGGGCGAGCTGGATAGTGAGGACCAGGGGCCGTAGTTCCAGGTCTCGGAGGTCATGTTGCCTTTGGCGAACTGAGCCCAGCCTGCACGCTCTGTGGCGTTATTGAAGCCTGTGTAATAGGGCAGCGGCGTTTGCGCCGGGGAAAGGAGGGGTGCGCCGATAGCGCAGCAAAGAAGTAGCAATAACTTTTTCATACCTGTTCATAGGTTTTAGTTCACACAGGTGACGCGCACAAGCGATGCCACGTTTGCTGTACATGGCCTATTTCCTGACAATAGTGGGTATTCCTTGGCAATGGCCATATAAACGGCATACCGTAGTGAATGTGTGATTGTTATAATATTCCGGAAGAGTTGTGTAATGCCAGGCGCGACCGGGCAGTATACCTTTGTAATAGAAAGCCAATGATACAGTTCACCCTTTAAAACAACTCGTTATGAAAACCACGCGCATCATTATGGCATTCGCGCTCACTGCGCTCGCCGCAACGGTCACATCTTGCAGAAAAGATTATACCTGTACCTGTACCACTGTAATAGGTACGACATCGACCGAAAAAACACACAGCATCAATAACTCTGGCTATGCCGACGCACGGCTTTCCTGCCAGAACTACCAGGATCAGGCCAATGCATCCCTGCCCGGAGGCACTACCTGCCGCCTGTAACAAAGAGAACAAAAGACCGGAAACGGTTCTTTGTGGATGATACAAGTGACCGCAACATAGTTTACGGTCGCTTGTATCTGTTTTTGTGATATCCACAATTTGTTTCTGCACATGCGGCTGCGGTATGCATGTGCGTACCTTAGCATAACATGGCTAACGAGGCTACACGACAGCGAAAGATCATCCATATAGACATGGATGCTTTTTACGCATCGGTAGAGCAGCGCGACAACTCCGAGTACTGGGGACGGCCGCTGGTAGTGGGCGGATCGCCGCAGGGACGGGGTGGCGTAGTGGCGGCGGCCAGCTACGAGGCGCGAAAGTTCGGTATACGGTCGGCAATGCCATCGCACAGGGCATTGCAGCTATGCCCTCATGTGCTGTTCGTACGGCCGCGGTTCGCAGTGTACAAAGAGGTATCGGGGAGGATACGCGAGATATTTCGCAGGTATACCGACCTGATAGAACCCCTATCGCTGGACGAGGCCTACCTGGATGTGACGGAGGACAAACAACAGATAGGATCGGCGATAGCCATAGCCCGCCAGATAAAAGAGGCCATACGCGCAGAGCTGCAATTGACGGCATCGGCAGGAGTATCGGTGAACAAATTCGTGGCCAAGATAGCATCGGACCTGAACAAGCCTGATGGGCTGGCATTCATAGGGCCGGACAAGATAGAAGCATTTATGGAGCAGTTGCCGGTAGAGAAATTCTTTGGCGTAGGGCGGGTGACCGCCGACCGCATGAAGAGTATGGGCCTGCATACAGGCGCCGACCTGAAACAACTGACAGAGGAAGAGCTGGTAGAGCACTTTGGCAAGACAGGACACTTCTACTACAAGATAGTGCGCGGCATAGATGACAGAGCGGTGCAGCCCGACAGGGAACATAAGTCGGTAGGAGCAGAGGACACATTTGCCTACGACCTGACAAAGGCCGAAGAGCTAGATGCGGAGCTGGACAAGATAGCCACCACAGTGGCCGACCGCCTGCAACGCAATATGCTAAAAGGCAAGACCATAACACTGAAGATAAAGTACAGCGACTTTAAGCTGATAACGCGCGGCAGGTCTTATGCCCTACCTACGAATACTGTACAGGATATAGCCGAGACCGCAAAACAACTGCTGCGCACAACAGATCTACAAGATGTGCGTATACGGCTGCTGGGCATAACGGTCTCGAACTTCAAAGAACCCATGCCGGCGCAGAACCGGCGGAAGAACAACGGGCAGCTAAGCCTATTTGATGAATAAGACGCGACCCACTACAGGCACCTTGCCGACCTTTTCTTTTTACCTATAGCATTCTTACCCTCGGCCTTTTCTATATACTCCAGCGCTACGGGTATCTTGCAGGCGGTATCGCCCATATCGGCCTTTACCTTGCCTATCTCCCTGGCGGTCTGTTTTGCCAGCTCGTTCAGCTCCTTTACATGTATGCCTACGGCCATCACAAAGCCGTTCATGGCCAGCTTTTCGCGGTTGCCGCTGGCGTGTATGGTTGCGGCCACTTTCTTCAGCAGGTCTTTCAGCAATTGCATGTCCAGGTCCTTGTCTTGCGTAATGGTGACCACGCTGGACAGTGTGGCCCAGCCCGTGGTAGAGAGGTGCTCATTGCCCGATGCTATCCATTCCAGCGCCTTTTCCAGCCCATAAGGGCTTTCGGCGGCCACCCATGGCGCAGTATATTCGCGCAGTATGGGGGCATTGGCTTTCTGCGCCCACTTTTGCAGTTGTGGTCTGGTCATCTTCTGTGGTTCGGCCATCAGGCCCGCCAGGTACATAGCATCGTATATGCCGGAATCATACAGCTTCAGCGCTATATCGTGGCCGTTCTTTACCTGCTTCGCTATCTTTTTCATCTCTTCTATCTTCACGCCATAGAAGGGTTCTTTCACGCCATGCTTCAGCATCACATTCTTATAAGATGCTTCGCCCATTGTACTTAGCTGTTCCAGTATGCTTTCTGCTGTCATAGTACGGTGTGTTTTTTGTACATACAAAATTAATGAGATGGCATCACTAGTTACAAGGTACGCTTCTTTACGGCTATATGCCTACCTTTGCAACGCAAGCAATATCATATCCTGATAAAAATGTAATAGCGATCTTTTTCACGGTACAGAGTAAACATGCTGGCGCTATGCAGCGCAGGCATCATTCCTTCCTACAGAAAAGAAAAAGATCATGCTTGTTCTACAGAACATCTCATATACACATGCCAATGGGGATACCCTGTTCGGCGATATAGACCTTTCACTGGCCATGGGCCAGAAGGTAGCGCTTACCGGTAATAATGGTACGGGGAATCGACCCTGCTGCAAATGATAGCGGGGCAACTACGCCCAGCAACAGGGCGGCTGGCCGTGCAGGCACAGCCATACTATGTACCGCAGGTATCGGGCTCGTTCGATCATATGACGGTAGCACAGGCGCTGCATGTAGCCGACAAGCTACATGCGCTGCAAAAGATACTGGGCGGCGATATGAACGATACCCACCTGGCGACGCTGAACGATGATTGGAACATAGAAGAAAGATGCCATGAAGCACTGGCACAGTGGCAACTGCACGATGTGGGCCCAGGCAGGAATATGGGCACACTAAGCGGGGGACAGAAGATGAAAGTACTGCTGGCAGGTATATACATACACCGGCCACGGCTGATACTGCTGGACGAGCCGAGCAACCATATGGACACCGGCAGCAGGCAGATACTGTATGCCATGGTGCGCGACCTGAACGCCACCATGATAGTAGTGAGCCACGACCGGCAACTGCTGGAACTGCTACCCACCATATGCGAACTGGGCAGGAACGGCATAACCACCTATGGCGGCGGATATGCCTTTTACCGCACGCAGAAAGAGATAGCCCTCTCCGCCCTGGGCGATGATATAAAGAGCAAAGAGAAAGAGCTGAGAAAGGCCCGCGAAAAGGAACGTGAGACCGCAGAAAGACAGCAGAAGCTGGATGCACGCGGCCGCAAGAAACAGGAAAAAGCAGGCACGCCTACAATAATGCTGAACACACTGAGGAACAACGCCGAAAAGAGCACATCGAAACTGCGGGATGTACATGCAGAAAAGATAGGAGGTATAGCCAATGACCTAAGACAGTTACGGGCAGCGTTGCCGGAGCTGGACAAGATGAAAATGGCCTTTGCGAACGCTGCACTGCACAAGGGTAAGGTGCTGTTCTCTGCGCAGGGCATGAACCATAGCTATACCGGCAAGCCGTTGTGGAAGAAGGACCTGGACATAGTAGTGACAAGCGGCGAACGGATATCCCTAAAGGGTGATAATGGCACAGGAAAGACCAGCCTGATAAAAATGATGCTAGGCGAGCTGGCGCCAATGAAGGGGGCCGTGACACGGGCCGAACACACAACAGCATATATAGATCAGGACACATCGCTGCTGAATGATGGGCTGTCCGTTTTCGAGCAGGTGCGCACATACAACAGGATGGCGCTGCAAGAGCACGAGATAGGTATATGGCTGGGCAGGTTCCTCTTTGGATATGATGAGTGGGGCAAACCATGTGCCGCCCTGAGCGGCGGTGAGCGCATGCGGCTGGTACTATGCTGCCTGTCGGTAGCAGAGCAGGCGCCCGACATGATGATACTGGACGAACCTACCAACAACCTGGACATGCAGAACGTGGATATACTCACTGCGGCCATAAGCGCCTACCGTGGCACGCTGATAGTGGTATCGCACGATGCGTGGTTCCTGCAGCAGCTAGGGGTGGAAAGAGAGATACTGCTGGAGTAGAACCTACTGAAGCCCTACAGTATATAGGCCTGCCCATGACCCGGGTATACTGTGTTCGCGCCCATTTCTTTCAGCATATGCCATGTCGCTTCGGCAGCGGTACCGTAAGCAGTGGCAAGGGCAGGCGCAGGCAGGTCTCCCGTGAACACTGCCCCCATGTCCAGCAGCATGCATACGCTGTCTTCGGAATGTACGCTTACAGGTATGATGTTTCCCATTATACCGATACCTGCAAGAAAGTTGCGGGCATCGGTGGCAGATATCAGCATGTTGTCATCGCACCGCAGTGGCCTGTAGGGCCATTTGCCTGCGGCCATATGCTCCATAGGCGCTATGAATGGCTGTTGCACATCTACCACCATAGCGCGTACGCCCTCGTCTTTCAGTTCCTGTAACGAGCCCGCATGATCTATATGAAAATGAGTGACCATAACGTAGTCGATATTGCGCACTTTCAGGCCATACTGTCTCAGCGCCCTTCCCAGTGCAGGCATAGAGCCGGGAAAACCGGTATCTATAAGAAAACGGCATGCCCCGGTATCCAGCAGATACAGGTTCACAGCATTTATCGTTATTGATATCACCTGTATCATGGGCTTATTCTACAGGCTTGCCGGCGCTTTGCCATTGCTGTATACCGCCCTTCATGTTGTATACCTCTTTGAAGCCCTGCTGCTGCAGGTATGTGGCGGCAGCGGCGCTACGCTTGCCACTGCGGCAGTATACCAGCACAGGGCGGTTCTTGTCCAGCGTATGGGCGTTCTGTTCCAGCACACCACCTGTGTGGTCCAGGTTGCGCGAGTTCACAAGATGGCCTTCGGCATATTCTTCGGGCGTTCGTACATCCAGCAGTTGCACCCCGGGCGTTGCCAGTTTCTTCTCGAATTCGTCGGGCGATACATTGTGTACCATACACTTCACGCCGTTCACGATGCGCTCATTATTGCCACCTATGCCCTGGCAAGATGCGGTAAAGAAGAATGTAACAGGCAGCAGCAGCGCCAGTATAAGATGTTTCATGAACGTACATTTACAGCCATTGCAAGATCATGCATAAGACCACCTAAAGGTACGATGCTACATGAAGATGTACTGATACCTGATACCGAGCGTGTAGTAGTGCAGAGATGCATCGTTCTTCATTACATTCATTACCCCATAAGAGAAAGAGAGGCCCACCTGTACCCTGCCACTACCTACCTCGGGCCCACCGCGACCCGCTACCAGGCGGAAGGGGGCATTGAGCCCTATGCCTACACAGGGATCTACAAGCACACGATTGTAGGCGGCATCGAGTGCTTTTTTCTTGGCGCCATCTACGCTGGTAAGGTAGTTGACATTGACACCTGCCTGCCAGTAAAAACCCCGGCTCTGGCCATCGGGGCCCATACCCAGGCTGGTGTAGGAAAGCGGTACAGAAGCAAAACCCATCTGGCGCTTGGCCATTTTAGCGCCAAAGCCGCCTACTGATATGGACAGCAGGCCGATCCTGGTATCGTACTTTGCGGGCAGTTCTATTTTGGTGCCTATCTCGGCCCTGAACATGAAGCCGCCGCCCTTTACTATAGAATCTTTGATGTTGGAATGGCCCCTGCCCATACCGAACTCCATGCCCCAGAAGAAATGTACGCGACTACCGCCGCCACCATTATAGTAGGGCGTCAACGACCGCCGCAGGCCGGGTGCATCGTCTTTGGCATGGCAATAGAAAGTAGTGGCCATAAACAGGCCAAGAGTGAGTATATTTTTCATATCATTGGTGGTATATAGGTATAAATGTACTTGTTGCTGTTGTATATCGCAACAGTTACTGTGAATGCAGCATAGTGATGCATCATACCTAGGTCCGGCGGTTGCTGTTCGTTATGCACCGACCCCTTCTATACATTTTGTGCGCGAGGCGGCGGGTCCCTGCTAGCGCACAAGCTTAGGTAAGGAGACCCGCCTGAAACTTTGAACCTACGCCAAACGGGATATGATGTGCGTTGCAAACGCACTGCCGTGGCATTCTCGTCACAGACGAGGACGAGTGATGTTACATTCAGCGCGGAATGGATGGCAGTGGTGCTATGTCTGCTTAGGGATGGTAGTTCCTGTTCACTACATTATCGTACCAGCGGCCTAGGACAAGTATGCGCCATATGGTGAAATCGAACGGGCGCCGGCCGGTGAGCACATCATCGAAGAGTTGCAGGGTCTTCTGCCTGTCGAAGAGCGCAGGGAAGAGATCGAGTGTGGCATGTATGCCATTGCGGAACCACTCTTTGCCTTCTTCCTTCAGCCATATCTCTTCGGGGGTTACGAAGCCCATCTTGTCTTTGCGCTGCTCTATGGCCTGTGGCAGTATGCCGCGCATGGCCCGGCGCAGTATGGTCTTTCTTTCGCCCTGGCGGTACACATACTCTTCGGGCAGGCCCAGGGTGAACTCGAGCAGGCGATAGTCCATAAAAGGCGTGCGCGACTCTACGCTCCATGCCATAGAGTTGCGGTCTTCGTAGCGCAGCAGTGCCGGCAGCGGCTCGCCATATACCTGTCGCAGCAGGTTGTCCTGCAGGCTGTGTGCAGGCTGTGCATGTATGCTGGCCGGCTCGGATCCATTGAGCCAATTGACGGTAGGCATGGCCACAGACCGACCCATTACCAGCCTGGCAGCACCCATAAGGAAGCCTACAGGCCAGGCGCCTTTTTCTTTTTTGTAGGCACGGGCCTCGTCCATCAGTGCCAGCAGGCGCAGCTTGCGCAACAGGCCGGTGTAGAGGGCTATATCATTGCCCCCATAGCCGGCCAGTTGCTCGTCGGCACCCTGTCCGTCTATCATCACCTTCAGCCCTGCCTCATGACTGGTGCGGAACACCGACCACTGGCTGTATATGGATGTGCTGCCTACGGGCTCGTCCTGGTGCCAGAGGAAGCGGTCCATATCCCTTTGCAGGTCTGCAAAGGAGGGGAACACACGGTGCGGGCGGGCATTGGTCTGTTTGATGACCTCTTGTGCGAACTTCCATTCATCGAAGCGGGCATTCTCGAAACAGGCAGTTACGGTCTCCTGCCCCGAGTGGTCGCCACCGGCCTCCAGCAGTTGCGCCATGATGCAGACGATGCTGGAAGAGTCGAGGCCGCCGGAGAGGGCAGAGCCCACCTTTACATCGGAGCGCAGGCGCAGGCGCACAGCATCGGTAAGCAGCGCTTTCAAGTGCTCTGCGGCATCGTCATAGCTGCCTTGCCATTTCTTTGGCTGCAGGGTGTACCAGCGCACTATCTCAAAAGCATTGCCGGAGGCATTGAGATCCATGCGCAGGTAGTGGCCACCCGGCAGGTGCATGATGCCATTGTGCATGGTAGCCGTAGTATGCTCTGCAGCACCCGTGGCCAGGAACTGGCGCACGAGGCCTTCGTTGAGGCTAAAACTATGATCGGGCGAGGTGCGTATCTGCTTTATCTCTGAGGCGAGATAGAGGGCATTGGCACCCTTGTAGTAGAACAACGGCTTTACCCCGAAACGGTCGCGTACAGCATATAACTCGTTCCTGCGGTAGTCGAGCAGCACAAAGGCGAACATGCCGTTGAACTCGTTTATACATTTGGGGCCCCACTCCTGCCAGGCATGCAGTATCACCTCGGTGTCCGATGTGCTGCGGAAGGTATGTCCCAGGCCTTCCAGTTGTGCCTTTATCTCCAGGTAGTTGTATATCTCGCCATTGAAGGAGAGCGCCAGGCCGCCAGGCCGGTGCAGCATGGGCTGGTGCCCTGCGGGCGAAAGATCGAGTATGGACAGGCGGCGGTGCCCCATACCCACCCTGAAGGGCTGTGAGGGTGACAGGTCGCTGTACTTTAAATGAGCGCGGGTAGAAGGTGCGGTATCATCGCCGGCCCAAACGGAGGGCTCCTCGCTGGGAGACCATGTGAGGTAGCCCTCATCATCGGGGCCGCGGTGACGAATGATATGGGCGGCTTTGATAAGGTCTGAACCAACGGCCTTGTTGTGTAGACCTACTATGGATAAAATGCCGCACATATATGATAAAAATGGTCGCAAAGATACTACAAAGGCCCGAGGGAATGAATGTGAGAATGTGAAAAATGCGATAATGCCATGAGGGAGCGGAAGAGTTACACCCCTATACACTTGCCATCATTTTTCTTACCTTGGCGGTCAGACAGAAACACTTGATAAATACACTGCATTTATGAACACTATAGGTATAGTAACCTACCACTACCCCCACCTGAAAACGGAACAAGTGATGCTGAACCTGCTATCGCGCTACGATGCGTCGCGGTTCAGGATGTATGCGCTGCCATTCACCTCCCGCAAGGAAAGGATCATACAGATAAACCACCGGCCCGACCAGACCAAAAGCGTACTGCCCGAGCTGCTGGCCAAGGCCCATGGCATACCCTATACCGCAGTAGCCAGCGATGCCGAGATACCCAACGGGCTGGACCAATACCTGATATTGGGCGCAGGCATACTGTCGGAAGCATTTGTGCGGGGGAAGAAGACCATAAACTGCCACCCGGGTGTGATACCCGCGGTGCGCGGGCTGGATGCCTTCAAATGGTCGATATACGAAATGAAGCCCCTGGGCGTGACCCTGCACTACATAGACGAGGAAGTAGATGCAGGCGAGGTGATATCGATAGTGCCTACCGATGTATACAAGACCGACACCTTTGAAACGCTGTGCCGCAGGCACTACGAGACAGAGATAGACCTGATATGCGACTTTGAGCGGTACCAGCAAAGCCCCGTGAACCCCTTTGCCGGCATAGCCACAGGCGAGCCCCACCGCAGGATGGGCCAGGAGACCGAAGCAGAGATGATACGAAGGTTCGACGAGTATAAGGAGCGCTTCGGTATAGGGCATTGATACCACCCGCCCGAAAAAAGTTATTTTTGCGGCCTGCAATAACAGGCGCATTCATCATACCGCCCCTTGCTGTACAATTCTATGAAGATACTTGCGCTCACTCATGCCCACCTGAACTCCGAAGGCCTGTCGCCGGTATCGTGCGAGCGTGCCGACTCTGTGACGGGCACCTGGGCCGACCGCCTGGGCTGGAAGGTAGATGTGGTGCATACCGCAGGCACCAAGTGGCGCGGTATATGGCCCGGCGGAAAGGGCATGAAAGTGAACATCATTGAAGAAGCCCCGCCTACGGGCCTGATGATGGAGGCACAGGAACTCTTTGCTACCGCGCTAAAGGAATCACTGAAAAAAGGTAGACCGATAAAAGCTGCATCGCTGATAGTACAGCGGCTGAGGAAACGTACCCGCGCGCGGCTGGCCGCAAAAGGCATGGCCGACCCGCAAGAGCTAGTAGTGGCCATGAAGTGGGGTAAGTACCTGGCCGCATCGGCACAGATACAAAGAGAGCGGTATGATGCCGTATTTGCCTGCGTGGGCTATGGCGATGAATACCTGCTGCAAACGGCCTATACACTGTCGGAAAGGCTGGGCCTGCCGATGGTGGTAGACTTCCGCGACCTGTGGAGCGGCCACCATGAGGCACACCGGTTCACGGCGGCGCAGCGCGCACTGATAAACAAGTACGAACGCCGCCTGCTGGCGCGCACCGTACTTATAAGCGTACCGCAAACACATATGGTGCATCTGCTGGAAAAATGGGTACAATGCCCCGTATACCACCTGATGCACAGCGCCTATGTGGACAAGCGCTGGGAAGATGGAGCTGTGATAAGCAACGAATTCACCATGCTGTATGCGGGCAAACTGTACCCACTGGGCCCGGGTATACGCATGCTGCTGGAAATGGTGCAACTGATGGCGCAGGCGGGTATGACGAGGCCCTTCAAATGCATACTGCATGTGGATGACCCTGTGGCGCTGACGAGGATGGCCGAAGAATATGGCGTAACGGAACATATAGAGGCCAATGGGTGGATATCTCCGGCAGAGCTGTGGCAAAAGATACGCAGCGCACACCTGTTGCTGATACCAGACTCCGGCGTGGCAGAGGACCACCCGGTGGTGCCTACCAAGACCTTCCAGTATGCCTATGCAGGCAGGCAGATATTGTGCCTCTTCCGCTATATGAACGACGAGATGCGCGACTTTCTGCAAGAACACCATGCGGGTGCGGTATGTACCGATGCCTCAGCGGCCGCAAAATGGGCCGTGGACCTGGCGGCCGATGCTGGCCTGTACCGCGAGCTGCCCCCGCTGCGCAATGTGCCCATGCGCGAGGATGTAGCTGCTGCCTATGGCAAAGCAGTGGCCAAAGCGCTGGGCAAATGAGCCGTTCTACCGCAACCACATGAAAAATAATGGGTAAGAGCGGCCCAATTTTTTAAATTGCATCGTTATTTATGAAAAACTTCGTGTTGATAGGCGCTGCCGGCTATATAGTGCCCCGCCACCTTGCAGCCATCAGAGATACCGGCAACGACCTGCTGGCCGCACTGGACAAGTTCGATAGTGTGGGCATACTGGACAGCTATTTTCCCACGGCACACTTCTTTACGGAGTTCGAGCGCTTCGACCGTCACCTGGACAAGTTGAAAAGGAAGGGTACCGCTATAGACTATGTGAGCATTTGCACGCCCAACTACCTGCACGACTCGCACATACGCTTTGCGCTGCGCAACCATGCCGATGCCATATGCGAGAAACCACTGGTGCTGAACCCCTGGAACGTAGAAGCCCTGCGCGAGATAGAGAAAGAGACCGGCAACAAGGTATATAACATACTACAGCTGCGCCTGCACCCCAGCATAAAGGCACTGAAAGAAAAGATAGCAGCCGATGGCGACCGCATATACGATGTGGACCTGACCTACCTGACATCGCGCGGGAACTGGTACTTCAATAGCTGGAAGGGCGATGTGACCAAATCGGGCGGCATAGCTACCAACATAGGCATACACTTCTTCGATATGCTGACATGGATATTCGGGTCGGTAAAGGAGAACGTAGTGCATGTATCGGAGCCGGACAGGGCGGCCGGTGTGCTGCACCTGGAAAAAGCCCGCGTACGCTGGTTCCTGAGTGTGAACTACGACCATATACCCGAGGAGATAAAGAAGCAGGGCAAACGCACCTACCGCGCCATAACTGTAGATGGCAAGGAGATAGAGTTCAGCGACGGCTTTGGCGACCTGCACACACGCAGCTATGAAGAGATACTAAAGGGCAATGGCTTTGGACTGGAAGAGGCCATGCCCAGCATACAGACCGTACACGACATACGAGTGGCCACGGCAGTAGCGCCAACAGGCGAGTATCACCCCTTTGTAAAGAGGAAATAGTACCAAACATATTTTGTCTTAGCCCCTCCCGGCCTCCCCGTTGGGGAGGTGATGTGCTCTGACCACATTACTACTTATGATCGTTTGCCGCGGGTGGCGAGATGCTGTGTGAAGATATCCAGCAATCTGCGGCCGTTCTGCAGGTAATCGCCGAAGCGCAGCATACGGGCGCAGGCGCGGGTACCCATTGAGGAACGAAGAGCCTCATCACGCATCAGCGTGCGCATGGCCTCGGTGAGCTCTCCTTCCGAACGTGGCCTTATGAGCATGCCATCCACACCATTCTCTATCACCTCGCTATGGCCGCCTACGTCGGTGGCCACTACGGCTATGCCGCTGGCCATGGCCTCAAGCACGGCATTGGCCATACCCTCGTTGTAGCTGGGCAGCACAAAAATGTCGCATACACGGAACAGCTCTGCAAGGTCGGCCGGCCTCATGCCGGGTATGTATCTTACCTTACCTGTAAGGCCCGGTTCTTTTTCTTTTGCCGCCAGGTCTATAGTATCGTGGTGGTCGCGCAGGTGGGCCACCATCAGCAGCTCCCAGCCATCCATATCGCTGCCCAGCGCCTTTACAGCCGCCAGCAGCTCGTGCCAGCCCTTCAGGGCCACCGGTGTGGCCACACATATCAGGTAGCGGGTACCGGTGTGCAGACCATACTTTTCGCGCAGGTGCATTTTTTCGGCATCATCGGTCACCGGGCGGTAGGCCTCTGTGTTCACGCCATTGTATACCACACCTACTTCGCGCATATTGCCGGGCTGCATCCATTTGCGGGCATCGGTGGCCAGGCGGCCGCTATTGGCCAGCAACAGGTCGGCATGGCGGAAGACATAGGTAAGATTATCGCGCAGCGAGGGATCCTGTTCGGGCCAGGCATGTATATCATCGCCACGCGCTATGGCGGCCAGTTGCAGGCCCAGTATATCTTTCACTTTCGCAGCTATGAAGGCATTATCCGTCATAAAGTGGGCATAGAGCAGGTCGGCGCCCTGTAATTCGGCATGGCCCTTTATATACTTTACGATCGCCCTTGCCGCACGGTCGTAGTGCGTTTCGGGGAATAGCCTGCCGGGCATACGCACGAACATAGGCACATGGTGTATGGGCACACCCTCATAGGTGTGGAACAAGGTAGAGCGAAGATCGTGACCCTGCTGCCAGTAGGGATGGTATTTGTGCAGTCCAAAACGCGGGTACCAGTTGTGCAGCAGCAGTACATGGCACTCTGCGCCCAGTTGCAGCAATGCCTTTACCTGCTGATGTATGAAGATGCCATTGTTGAGGCCACCCTTGCGGGGATAGTTGCCTGTAAGTATCAGTATTTTCACTTCTTCGCTGGAGGGGATGATGACAGGCCTGCGAACAACAGGTCTGTACGCCACTCTCAAAGTTATACCAAAGTACAGGAAAGAAAAAGCGGAGCGCCGTGGGCGCTCCGCTCTGTATGTCACGGTGTACACTTATCAATACTTGGTGAACCTGGTGACCGTGGCATTGGTATTGCTCAGGGTCTTTACCACATACACGCCTGCAGGCAGGGCGCTTATATCTACAGCGGTGTTGCCTTTTATCATCTTTTGTGTGGTTATAACGCTACCGTTCAGGCCCATTATCCACAGGTCGCCCTCGGCGGTGGCATCTACATATATCCTGTCGGTAGCGGGGTTGGGGTATACCTTTACCGTGCTACCTGCGGCCACCTCTTGTACTGCCGTTGGCAGCGCTATGGTGTTGAGCGTGGTATTGGTGACAACGGGCGGATTCAGGTCGAAGTATATGTAACCGGTGTTCTTTATCTGTGTACCCAGGGGCCGACCGCTGCGCAGCGCTACAGAGAAACGTACACTGCCATGACTGGCAGGCTCGTTGGTAGTACTATCGGGCAGGTAGATATAGTCGAAATCGAAGCGAACAACATTTGGCGCCAGCCATTTCGGCTCCATACTATGCGATGCACCCAGTATCTTCAGCGAAGCGGGATCTATATCGGCGTCCAGTGTGTCTATCACCTTTATATCGTAGGCCTCGGCAGTACCTGTGTTCTGGAAGTGCAGAGTATATGTGAGGGTATCGGCACTGGGCGGTATATTGCCCAGGGGTCCTTCGCCACGGGGGCTTACTTCCTTTATATTGGGATCGTAGGAGTATACAACGGGTATACAGATGAGATGGCTATTATTGGAAGGATCGATATCGGTGGGCAGAATATTGGTGTAGGTTCTGAAGCAGAGCGTATCGCCCACGGCTACGCTGGTATCGGGCGTGAGGTGGGTACCTGCAATGAAGCTGCTCCAGTATGGTGTGCTGCCCGCCAGGCTTGTAAGGCCCGTATAATTCCATACAAGGGTATCGCCATATACGGCATCGGCCGGGTGGGTGCTTAGCGTGGCATCGTATATAGCGCGGCTGTCCTTTACCAGTACCAGCGTGCCACTGGCCGGGTCACAGCCGGTATTATTGACATAGGGGTGCAGGAAGAAGGGAGTGTGCGCCCTTATAGTAGCAGGCGCCAGCGAGCCGCATTGCACATCTATATTGTGGCTGCACAGCAGCGGGAAGTCTACACCGGTCATGGGCAATGTGGTATATGTAGATGGGCCCGAATAACAGGGAGGAGCGGGAAATATGAAAGCATAGTAGGCAGGTAGGGTAAGCATATAATCGACCATCCAAGACTTTTGTATCTGAATAGTGAACGGCAATCCGCTGCCTGCAGAATAGTATCCCAAGGTGCTCACCGTGGGGCTGGATAAATTCATACTGGTGGTAAAGTTGACCGAGGATGGCCCGTCTTCCCCAGCATCATAAACACAGTTCGCATTGCCATCAAAAAATATGCGGCCCGATACCATGTCGTACTCGCAGGGGTCATTCACCTGCAGACTGTCGTTGGGCAGCACATACATAGTATCGGTTGTGTATATGATCTTCATAGTGGGGCGGGCAAAATGGATATAGCTACCCGGCGCACCCGCTATTATCTGGTCGGTAAGGCTGAAAGACGACAGGCTATCTACAATGGTCCATGGCGAGGCGCCGGTAGTATTTACATGAGATGCTATGGGTGTACCATCGATAGAATCTCTGATGATGACCATATCCCACATATGTGCCGTATCTATGGTGATGGAGTACCTGTATGTGCAGCTGCTTTGGCACCGGGTAGAATCGTGCCACATGGTATCGGTGAGCGTAGTGGTGATATGACCCACGGTGGTGGTCTGCGCCTTGGCACCTGCAAAGAATAGCAGGCATATGAGAGAGAGGAGGGCTTTTTTCATTCGGAGTGCGTTTTAGAGTAAAGGTGTTAAAATTCTTTAACGCAAAAATAGTGCCAAAAGTGTGTTTTGTTCTTAATATGAACCGCGGGTTATTATGTATGTGCCTAAAATAGAAAGCGGCCATGGTGTCCCATGGCCGCTCTTAGTATCTGAACTATCTTTTGTAATACTATTTCCTTGCCCCACTGCCCTTGCTAAGGCTATTGCGGTAGGCAACTATATCGCGGTCGAAGAGGTAAAGGCCGCTCTTGTCGGCGCCTATCATCTCCAGCTTCTCGTTCAGGGTGCGGGCCAGGCGCTCTTCCTCTATCTGCTCGGCCACATACCACTGCAGGAAGTTGTGCGTGGCATAGTCTTTCTCCTGCAGCGCCAGGTGTACTATATCGTTGATGCTTTCGGACACACCCATCTCGTTCTTCAGGAATTCCTCGAACACGCGCGTGAGCGACTGGAAGGTGATGATGGGTTGCTCCAGCGAGGGTACTATACCAAAGCCGCCGCGCTCGTTGATGTACATCATCAGCTTCAGCATATGCTGCCGTTCCTCTTCGGACTGCTGGTAGAAGAATTCTGTAACGCCCTGCAGGCCGGGTTGTATATCGGCCCATGATGCCATGGCCAGGTATATCTGCGAGGACATGGCCTCGTGTTTCAATTGCTTGTTCAGCGCCTCCTGTAGTGTTTTGCTCAGCATAGTGGTGTAGCTTTAAATGCTTATCTCAAATTTACGACATATCTGTCGCATTTGCTATAGCGGAAAGTGTTTTTAACAGTACAGAGATACCGGGCCGTTACTCCCTGTACATGAACCATTTTATGAGCTCTTTGTAGCTGGCCTTCTTGCCATACATCAGTATACCTACACGGTATATGCGCGCGGCGGCCCATGCAGTGATGAGGAAGCCCACCACCAGCAGGAACATAGACAGCGCCAGTTGCCAGCCGGGCACCCCGAAGGGTATGCGTATCATCATGGCTATGGGCGATGTGAACGGTATCATGGACAGCCATACCGACAAGGGGCTGTCGGGGTTGTTGATGATGAAGCTCTGCGCCAGCGCAAAGGTGAAAATGATGGGCAGCGTGATGGGAAAGACGAATTGCTGGGTCTCGGTCTCATTATCTACAGCAGAGCCTACAGCGGCGAACAGTGCGCTGTATATGAGATAACCAAAGAGGAAATAGAAAAGGAAGCAGCTAACGGTATATGCCACAGGAATGCTCTCTATGCTCTGCATAATGGTCTGCGCGGCATTATCGGGCTTGGCCATTTGCCTTATTTCCTTGCGGTCCTCTGCTATCTGCTGCATCTGTTGTACCTGTGCTTGCTGGCTTTGGGTAACCTTTTTGGCCATAATGCTGCCACCGGCTATGGACAGACCAACGGATATGACTATCCACAGTACGAACTGTGTAAGGCCCACCAGGCCCACGCCTATTATCTTGCCCAGCATCAACTGCATGGGCCTTACCGACGATATAATGACCTCTACTATGCGGCTCACCTTCTCTTCTATGACACCGCGCATGACCTGGGTACCGTATATGAGCAGGCACAGGTATATGAGAAATGCGGAAAGAAAACCTATGGCATAGGCCGTATATGTCTGCGCATCTTTTTCGCCGGCCTCTGTTATCTGCTTGGCCTTTACGGCTATGCGCCGCTGTGCCTGCGCCAGCATGGCAGTATCTATACCTGCCGCCTTCAGCCTGCGGGCCTCGGCCACACGGCTCAGCCCGCTTTCTATAGATTCTATGGTAAGGGCGCTGGGGTTCTTTTCGCTCAGCAGCTCCACATCGCCCTCATTAGCGGGTATGAGCAGCAGGTAGTTATAGCCTTCTTTCAGAAAGCTGGCCTTTGCCTGCTCGAAGCTGCCGCCGGTATACACATACTTCATGGTGGCGGTGTTCTGCAGCTTGCCCTCGAAGACGCCTGTCTGGTCTATGACCTGTACCTTCCTTTCCTCGCCCAGGTCGCTGCCCTTTACGGCTATATAGGCTATAAGGGCGAACATGGCTATGAATAGCGCAGGCACCAGGAAGGTGAGCACTATGAACGACTTTTTCTTTACCCTTGAAAGGTATTCGCGTTGTATGATGAGGAGTATCTTGTTCATTTGTTTACCTGTTCGTTCACGGTTCTTATGAATATCTCGTTCATGGTAGGCACCACTTCTTCGAAGTGGGTGATAGTGGCCTGTGGCAGCATATAATGCAGCGCCTCGTTGGATGTGCGGCCGGGGTTCATTCTCAGCTTCATGCTGTGGCCGGTACCGGCTAGCTTCTCATCGAGCACAGAGAATGGGGCATCGGGCCCGGCAACGGCCTTGTCGCCGGCATATTGCAGCAGGTAGGTACCATTGCGATAGCTGTTCTTTATTTCGGTGACCTTCCCGTCCAGTATCTTGTGCGAGCGGTTCAGCAGGGCTATGGTATCGCACAGCTCCTCTACCGACTCCATGCGGTGGGTAGAGAAAATGATGGTGGTACCATTGCGGTTCAGCTCCAGTATCTCGTTCTTTATGATATCGGCATTCACGGGGTCGAAGCCCGAGAAGGGCTCGTCGAGTATCAGCAGCTCGGGCTCGTGCAATACTGTGGCCACGAACTGGGCCTTCTGCTGCATACCCTTAGAGAGATCCTCTATCTTTTTGTTCCACCAGGCCTGTATCTGCAGTTTCTCGAACCACATTTTGCTGCGCCGCATGGCCTCGTGCCTGCTAAGGCCCTTTAGCTGTGCCAGGTACAGTACCTGCTCGCCTATCTCCATTTTTTTGTACAGGCCGCGCTCCTCGGGCATATAGCCTATCTGCTCTATATGTTTGCGGCCCAGGTGCTCGCCATTGAAGAGGACCTCTCCGCCATCGGGGGCTGTTATCATATTCAGTATGCGGATGAGGGAGGTCTTGCCTGCGCCATTGGGCCCCAGCAGCCCAAAGACCTTGCCTTTCTCTATCTCCATGCTCACGCCGCTCAGCGCTTTGTGACCTGCATACTGTTTCACTATGTTCCTGATACTTATCATGGGCACTTTGTTGCTGGTGTAATTTACTAACGAAAGGCGACAGAATATGTGTAGTGCATTGCTTTTTCGCGATACAGACCTGTAAATACAAATAATGGCGCATAAATCGCACACATGTGTTTTCTGTGCATTTGCGGTAATTTCTCTTTGTTTCATAAAAAACGTTGTTATGTGAGTGGTCTCTTTAGCTTCGTTTTTTTGAATACTTTGCATAATAAAAAGACCTAACTTTACTAACGAAACGATAATATAGACGTCTATAACATGTAGACAGCGCGCACTTGTGTGTAACAGGTGCGTGTATATGTTCATTTGAAGAACCAACATGAAAAGGATAACTCTACGATACGCTTTTGTATTTCTGATGTTCATATTGGCCGGTACCCATGCAAATGCGCAGGTGGTAGTACACAGCAGCGACTCCCTGAGCTGTACGCAACTGTGCACCACACTTACTGCCGTGGTGACGGGTGATGCCCCTACCAACTCCGGCATAACCATAGATGATGAATACTCTGCGATACACCCCATAGGTTTCCCGTTCAATTTTTATGGCACTACCTATACGCAACTGGTGATAGGCCCCAATGGTACGCTCTGCTTCGACCTGTCGCTGGCAGGCGCATACGACCCCTGGCCCATAACTGCGGCACTGCTGGGCAACCCCAGCAAGTACAACAACATCTGCGGCCCATGGTGCGACATTGACATATCTATAGCCGGTGGTGGTACCATCACCTATTCGCTCACAGGTATAGCTCCGTATCGCAAATACATAGTTACCTTCTGTAACGATGCCATGTACTCCTGTACCTCACAACGTACCAGCACACAGATAATACTGTACGAGACCACCAACATAGTAGAAGTGCATGTGGCCACCAAGCCGGTATGCGCCGGCTGGAACAGCGGCCGCGCCATAATAGGTGTGCAGAACGCTACAGGTACGGCCGCTACAGTGGCACCGGGCCGCGACTTCCCGGCGGTGTATACCTGCACCAATGAGGCATGGCGCTTTACGCCCAATGCATCGGTAACGGCCTATACTGTGGCCTCTATAGCGTATGCGCCTATACCCTATGCCTCATCGGCAGTACACTGGTACAATGTGAACACAGGCGCCTACCTGGGCACCGGCACTACCGTCAATGTTTGTCCTACCACTACCACCACATACCGTGCAGGTGCGCTGGGCTGTGCCGATACCTCTTTCGGGTATTATACCGTGACACCTTCGCCGGCTTTCTCTATATCGCTAACGCCTACCAACCCCACACGCTGCGAAAGCTGCGATGGCTCTATAACCGTGAGCGGCATGCTGCCCGGCATAGCCGATACCATTACCTATACGCTGGGCGGCGTACCACAGCCTACCGTGATAGCTACGGCATCGGGCGCGGGCACTACCACCATTACCGGGCTGTGCGCAGGAACTTATGACAACTTCATAGCGCGGCAGGGCGGATGCGCCTCTTTGCCTGCGGGGCCGGTGACGCTTACCAATCCTGCAATATCTATAAGCGGTGTGACAATGGTGCAACCCTCGGTATGCGGCGCCTGCGATGGTGAGCTGACCATAAACGGGCTATACCCGAGCCACACCTTTACCATCAATTACAACCTGAACGGTGTGGCGCAGCCGCCATTCAGCGGCACTACCAATGCATCGGGCAGCCTTACGCTGACGGGCCTGTGCGAGGGCACATATGATAACATAGTGGCATCTTATGGTATTACCTGCATCACCCCGGCCGTAGGGCCGTATGTGCTGGCGGGACCGCCGCCGCCACCGGCCAGCATAGTGGCCATAGTGCAGCCTACAGAATGCGGCATGTGCGACGGCAGCATCACTATACGCTCTGTGATACCATTCTCTTCGGACACGATAACCTATATGAAGAACGGTGTGCCACAAACGGCCATCATTACAGTGGCATCGGGCGACAGCACAATATACCTGCCCGGCATGTGTGAGGGCACATACTCCGGCTTCCAGGTGAAGATAGGCAACTGTATCACCATGGTATCGGGCTCGGCCACGCTGGCAGGGCCACCACTCACCGCGGCCTTCGATACTACATTCCGCTATGGCTGCTCGGGCGATACGGTGTTCTTCCACAACCACTCTACATCTGCAGGCCCGCTGTACTATGTATGGCAGTTCGGCGACGGCACAACCGATACCTCATCGGACCCATACCATGTATATGGCCCCGGCACCTATACCGTGACCCTGCTGGCCACCAACCACCACTGTGCCGACAGTATGAAGCTGACCTTTACGCTGGGGCACCCGCTGGATGCGATATTCGTACCAGACCCCATCATTGCCTGCCAGGGCAGACCTGTGGCCTTCCTGAATACATCGGTAGGCGCGAACGGCTACCTGTGGGACTTTGGCAATGGCAGGACAGATACTGCCATGCTGCCTACGAATATATATACGAAGTCGGGACAGTATACGGTGCAGTTGATAGCGAGCAACTTCATTCCGTGCTATGATACGGCATATGCTACCGTGCAGGTAGATACACAGAGCGGTATACAACTGAAAATGACCGACTCGGTAGTGTGTGCGGGCACATATGTGACGCTGACCGGCCTGTATGCACCGATAGGCTTGACAGGTATGAGCTGGGACTTTGGTGATGGCACCGACAGCATACAGAACATGAACCCTGTATACCACTCATTTGCAGGGCAGGGAGTATATACCGTAACGGTGAACGCGCACTACCGCGCCTGCGATAATGTGAGTACTACGCGCACCTTCACCGTATTCCAGCGGCCGAATGCGAATGCCGGAGCAGATACATCGATATGTAAAGGCAGCAATTCTATAAGGCTTAGCGAATATGCCAATGAGAAGAACTCACTGGCCACCTGGCTGTGGAGCACCGGCGAGCGTACCCGCAGCATTACCATAACTGCACCCGGCAAATACCATGTGACCGTAAGCGTGAACAACTGCGAGACCACCGATTCGGTGAATGTAGATGACGACTGCTATGTACATATACCCAACGTATTCAGCCCTAATGGCGATGGCATGAACGATTACTTCTTCCCACGCCAGCTGCTGGCCCGCGGCCTTACATCGTTCAGGATGGCGATATACAATCGCTGGGGCCAGGTGATATTCGAGTCGAAGACACTCGACGGATCGGGATGGGATGGCAGGCTGAATGGTGTGA
The DNA here is from genome assembly GCF_039540515.1 of Nemorincola caseinilytica. Classification (NCBI taxonomy): domain Bacteria; kingdom Pseudomonadati; phylum Bacteroidota; class Chitinophagia; order Chitinophagales; family Chitinophagaceae; genus Nemorincola; species Nemorincola caseinilytica. The sequence continues at coordinate 229,269 of NZ_BAABFA010000010.1, forward strand.
ACCAGCCGGAAGGTGTGTATGTGTACACAATAGATGTAGAGTTCCGCGATGGACAGAAAGAATCGCATAAAGGGAATGTGACACTCATGCGATGACAGCATTCGTTCTTAAGTATATTTGTAAGGCGCACTGTATAGTGTGCCTTACCTTTTTATACCCATGTACACAGACCAACAGAGCTACAGCCTATCGGTGAACGAGGCCATGCGGAAAGGCAAATGGCAATTGCTGTATATACCATTATCGGTACTGTTCGGGCCGCCCTTTCTGATACTAGTGATAACTCCGCTGGTGACCACAAATGATGCATGGCTGGGCTCTGCGGCCGGGCCGGTATTCCTGGCGGCATTTACACTACCTTTTATCTACTACTTCATAGCCATGCCACGCTGGCGGATATGGGCCTTCCTGCAGGTGCGCAATGTACATGAGTTGAAAGAACGAGCCATACTGGAACGTATATTGCCACGCGATGGAAGCTGGATATGGAAGCTGCAGATAACGAGCGCACAGCAAAGAGCGGCGCTGGCGGCCGTTGAGCAAAGGTTTCTGCAGGCCGATGTGTTCATAGACGACCAGGAATTGCCTTATGAGACCACCTTCAAGCCATCGGAGACAGGGCGCATGCTGATGGTGGCATCTTCAATAGTGTGGTTCGGGGTGGCGATCTATTTCGTCACACGATCGGGCGCGTCGGACAGCAAGAGTTTCCTGCTGTTCGGGCTGGTGGTGATATTCATTATTGCAGTACGCACCTTCAAAAAGAACGCAGTGCTGACAATGAGCAATGAGGGCATAAAAGTGAGTGGCGAGCACCTGCACCCCTGGCGCGATATAGCGAACGAGCATATATACTTTGTAAACGCAGGCCGCGACTCTCACTACAAGCTATCTTTTACCACAGAGGGAAAAGAAGTAGAAATATCGCTGCGCGGCATAGCCCGTAGCGGCCAGGTACACCATGCCATGCGTGTGTATCGTGGCAGGTACAGGGCACAGAACAATATATAGCCCTCCGAGCCTCCCCTTGGGTTTTTGTTCCTTTTGCTGCAGGCCGGAAAATATTTTTTGCCCGGGTGCCAACTTTTTCTCTCTTTTGCCCGTCTTATTATCAACAAGGGGTTAAAGTATTGGTAAAGACCTGCTAAAAAATATTTGGCCATATCAGATATTTTAACTTTTTTGCAGTACAATTCTTCACAAAAACTATTTGTCTATAAGAGCATACTTCTACACTGAACCAAAATAAGGCCAATGACGTGATACCTACATTACGTTAAAAACCAGTAGAAGTTATGCAATTCACCGACCATCTTACAGATGCAGAGCTCATTCTTGCATACCAGCAAGGAAATGAGAACGCCCTTTCCGTGTTGATAACCCGTCATAAAGACAAGGTATACACCACGCTCTACATGCTTGTAAAGGACAAGTACCTGGCCGAGGACCTCTTCCAGGATACATTTCTGAAAATAGTAAAGACCATAAAGGAAGGCCGCTACTGCGAGCAGGGCAAATTTCTGCAGTGGGCCGTACGCGTGGCGCGCAACCTGTGCATGGACCACTTTCGCCGTACGAAGGTGCAGGTGCCTGTGACACTGCCCGATGGCCAGGACATATCGGCCATATTTGGCCAGAGCGACCTTGTGGCCGATGCCATAGAGCGCCGCCAGGTACACGAAAGTGTGCGCAAACTGGTAGAAGGCCTACCTTACGAGCAGCGAGAAGTGATAGTATTGCGCATGTACTCTGACCTAAGCTTCAAAGAGATATCGGAGCTGACGGGAGTGAGCATCAATACCGCCCTGGGCCGTATGCGGTATGCGCTTATCAACCTGCGTAGGTTGATAGCTGACAAACAGTTGGTTTTGCGTTAGATATTTTTTTTATCTTTGCGCAATGTCTGAGTCGCACCGCTTTTTTTACCCTGGCGCCATGTCGGCGCATAGTGTTGTAACCCTGGGTTCCGATACTTCAAAACACATATGGCAAGTGCTGCGTATGGATGAAGGAGACCGCATATCGCTTACCGATGGCAAGGGTACGGTGGCCTCCGGCATCATACAGTTCGCAGAGCGTCATAAATGCAATGTGAGGATAAGCGATACATCGTTCGAGCCACGAGTGGGTGGCAAGCTGCACCTGTGCGTGAGTTTCACGAAGAACAACGGCCGTAACGAGTGGCTGCTGGAAAAAGCCACAGAGCTGGGCGTAGCATCTATCATACCTATAGGCTCGGCACGATACAACAAGACACACATACGCCACGACAGGTGGGAGAAGATACTACAGTCGGCCATACTGCAATCGCAGCAGAGCTACCTGCCAGAGCTATCGCAGCTGATACCTGTGACAACGGCGCTGGAACAGTTCAAAGATGTGCCCCAGAAATTCATAGCGCACTGCATGGACGACGAGCGCAAGAAGAACCTCTCTGAAATGTTAAAACCCGGCCAGGATGCAGTGGTGTTCATAGGGCCCGAGGGCGATTTCGCGCCGGAAGAAGTAAATTTGTGTATCGGGCACGGATATACTGCAGTGGCCCTGGGCGCACAGCGGCTCCGCACCGAGACAGCGGCCATATCAGTGGCCGCATACTTCAATATGCTTTCCTGATGAGGACATTTTTTATTGCCACCCTATTGCTGATGGCGGGCCATATGGCCACGGCGCAAAGCGTACGGCTGGGCCTGCTGGTATATAATGGCGGCGGCGACTGGTATGCCAACCCTACTGCGCTGAGGAACCTGGCCAACTTCTGCAATGAACAACTGCATACCAATATAGACCCGCGCGAGGCACATGTGGAAGCCAATAGCCCCGAGCTATTCAATTACCCATTCGTACATGTGACAGGCCACGGCCGCTGGGTGGTGAGCGATGAGGAGGCCAGGAACATGCGCAAATACCTGGAAAGCGGCGGCTTCTTGCACATAGACGACAACTACGGGCTAGACCCCTATGTAAGGCCTGTGCTGAAAAAGATATTTCCCGAGCTGGCACTGGTAGAGCTGCCTTTTTCATACCCCATCTACCATCAGAAATTCAACTTTGCCAATGGCCTGCCGAAGGTACATGAGCATGACGAGAAACCACCAAAGGGCTATGGCCTGATATATAAGGGCAGGCTGGTATGCTTCTATAGCTATGAGACCGACCTGGGCGATGGCTGGGAAGACCCCGATGTACATCATGATGCACCGGACAAAAGGCAACTGGCGCTACAAATGGGCGCCAACATCATACAGTATGCCTTTACCGTGAATGGCGATGGTGGTAAGGAGAACAAGGTGCAGTAGCCCCGTCGAATAATGCATTTTCTTTGGGTGGGTATTTGCACCCGCTTTGCCTACATTTGTAGCAATATTATGATACTTATGAAAAATATCCTTTTGGTGCTGGTGGCGCTGGTAGCTTCATTTTCCAATAGCTTCTGCGGCGAGTTCAGATCGGCGGTACTAACCAGAGAGGGCGAGCATGGCCCATGGCATTATGAAAAAGTGATAGATGTGCCAGGCACATCGAAAGAGGAGCTATACCGCCGTATGAAACTGTGGGTGGTAGGTAACATCAAGACCACGGACCTGAACAATACGTTTGACGACAAGAGCATGGACCTCATCATCTCTACGCCAACTATAGCATTTCCCGATCTGAAATGGAAGTCGCTGGCAGACCAGACGATGAGCTTTAAGATGCAGATAGAGATAAAGGACAATAAGATAAGGGTAGGCATGAACGGTTTTGTATACTCGGGCTACAAGAACGGCGGAAGTGTGCAGATACTGAAACCGCTGGAAGACCTGGCACTGGCAGGCAATAGCGGCGGCCAGTACAAACAAATAGGCGAGGGGTTCGATAATTCTTTCCTGGGCTTTATGGAAACACTTGAAAAAGCGGCAAAGACCGAAAAGAAGAGCAGTGAATGGTAATATACCTACCTATTGGATCTTTCAGATCACTAGCCAAACTTCAATTTACTCTTCAAGAAATAAAAAAGCCCCAAATGGGGCTTTTTGAATTATGTAGAGAAGGAGTAGTTTATTCTTTGTTCAGCCTTATCTCCTGCAGGTAGAAGTCCATGTTCTTCTGCTTCATAAGGATGTAGATATTGTACTTGACACCGCTGGGGGTAAGGAGCGTACCTATTATGAACTTGGTAGAGGCATTGGGCGAACCATTGTCCATTATCAGCAGGTCTTTGGGTACGTTCCTGTCGAAGAAGTCTTTCAGCACCACTTCGGCCTGGTTACGGCTGTAGATGGTCTGATTATTATTTATCGTTATGGGTACAATATTGTCGAAATATCTCGACAGGTCTTCTATGCGGTTCGTTTTGATGGCGTTCACCACGTCTTCCATGGGCGGATGACCTGTTTGTGCCTGAACCGTAAAGAATAACAGTGTACAACTAACGACTAATAGTAACAGCTTTTTCATATCAATTAAAATTCAAACGCACCACTTCATAATGCCTCCGGTATGATACCGCAAAAATGAAGCCAAAGATCCCCGAATTGTTAAACTTACAGAAAAAATTTTCCTTTTCCAGCTTTTGGATAATACCATATACTAAAAAAGGGAACCAAATATACATAAAAACAATTCAAAAAAGATATGGTAGGGGTATTTTTGATAGCTAAAAAAGAACGCAACACAGATATAATATATTCGTGTTGCGTTGTTGTATAACCATCATCTATTTATTCTTTCACAAAGAAGGCTGTTCTCTGCGCAGGTATATCCTCACAGGTTAAAATTCTATGCTGTCAGCTTATAGGCCGGCTGCTCCAGTTGCAGCAGTGTATTCTGAATATGTTTTCTTACTATACGGCTATGCGATATGGCGAATGTGGCGCTAAGCAGGGTCTTCAGGTCTACCTTCAGCGGGCTTTCCAGTATCTTCAACGCTCTGCTTTTGCTGAAGTAGGTTACGGTGCGTTTGTTCATGGTACAAGTATTTGTATAGGCTAATACAAAAGGTGTGCCAATGATGAGCGCGAACATATGCGCACAATTACGTTAACATTATTTTGTGGAAAAGATCAGCTCCCTCCTAACCTTCCCCGAGGGGAGGAAATGTGTTGCGGGTGTGCGGTCAGTTCTTATCGTGACCTACTTTTTTCAGGAACTCTTTCTCGTCCTTAGAGAGCGAGTTGTAACCGGCACGGTTTATCTTGTCCAGTATCTCGTCTACGCGGCTCTGCTGCTCGCGCTGGCTCTGCTCCCTGGGGTCGTAGTATACCTGCTTTGCCCTGCGGCGCTGTATGGCTGCGGCATCGGGGGTGACCATGCGGCTGAGCGTACCACCAATATCGTACATCCATGCGCCGGGGCGGTAACCGGCGTTCAGCATTTTTACATAGGCAAAACCCATAAGGCCGCCACCCAGTACCATCATCACTACGGGCATGTAATAACCTGTGCCCATAAGGGTGAGCACAGCAAAGATGCCGGCCAGCAGCATGAGGGGTATGCTGAAGGTATCGCTGAGGTAGAGGCGATAGCCAGGCGATAGCGTAACGGCCGCCACGCATATACCCATAAGGCCCGCGCGTGGACCCATAATGTATGGCGGGCATTTGCCCAGCTCGCCGGGCAGGTACTGTGCGGCCAGGTAAAAGAGACCACCCACAAGCACACTGTAGAGGAATAGTGGAAGTATCTGCTTCTTGCCTATCAGCATCTGCACTATAGAGCCGAAGCAGTATAGCCACAGCATATTAGTAAGCATGTTCATGAAGCTATTGGGCACATGCAGAAAACCATAGGTGAACACGGTCCACCACTTGGCGCCGAAGGCAGATGTATGCGGTAGCGAGAGATTGGGGATGAGGTATACATTGAAATTGGTATCGGTGATGTTCACCATCATCATCACGGCCCAGGTAAGCGCAAGTGCCATATAGGCCCCCGCTATAAAGAAGACCAGCTTCAGTACTGCATTGTTGTCATAGCCCGGCACATACGGTAGTAGCGATCTTCTTTTGCCCTTGTTCATGAGGCGTAAAATTAATAATAAAGATCCGTTCACCTGTTCTACCTATCGCACAATGGCAGTTATAAATATGTGAAGGCCCTTTGCCGCTGCGCTGCCTACATATAACTGTCAACTATTCACCATATTTTTGCCGCAGATATGGCAAATGAGAACAAACTGCAGGCCATCATAGGTCACTGCAAAGAATACGGCTACATATTCCAGTCGAGCGAGATATACGATGGCCTGAGCGCGGTGTACGACTACGGTCAGTACGGTGCCGAGCTGAAAAGGAACATACGCGAATACTGGTGGCGCAGCATGACCCTGATGCACGATAATATAGTGGGTATAGATGCTGCCATATTCATGCACCCTACGGTATGGAAGGCCAGCGGGCATGTGGACAACTTCAGCGACCCGATGATAGATAACAAGGATAGCAAGAAGCGCTACCGTGTGGACCACCTGATAGAAGGCCATGCCGAAACACTGGAGAAAGCTGCTGCCGAGGCCATGCTGGCACAGATGGACCAATTGCTGGCCGCCAACGATCTCGCAGGGCTAAAGCAACTTATATACGACAACAAGATAAAATGCGGTGTGAGCGGCACTGTGAACTGGACCGATGTGCGCCAGTTCAACCTGATGTTCTCTACCCAGCTGGGCTCTGTGGCAGAGGACGCGAGCGAGATATACCTGCGCCCCGAAACGGCGCAAGGCATATTCGTGAACTTTCTGAACGTGCAGAAGACCGGTCGCATGAAGATACCCTTCGGTATAGCGCAGACCGGTAAGGCTTTTCGCAACGAGATAGTGGCGCGCGGCTTCATCTTCCGCATGCGCGAGTTCGAGCAGATGGAGATGCAGTTCTTCATAAAGCCCGGCACACAGAAGGAATGGTACGAATACTGGAAGGAAGCACGCATGAAATGGCACCTGGCACTGGGCATACCGCAAGACCACTACCGTTTTCACGACCATGTGAAACTGGCGCACTATGCCGATGCGGCATGTGATATAGAGTACGATTTCCCTATGGGCTTCAAAGAGGTGGAAGGCATACACAGCCGTACCGACTTCGACCTGACACAGCACCAGCAGTATAGTGGAAAGAAACTCACCTATTTCGATACCGACATCAACCAGCACTATGTACCCTATGTGATAGAGACATCGATAGGACTGGACCGAGCAGTGATGATGGTACTGAGCGAGGCATATGAAGAGCAGGACCTGAGCGCCGATGGCAAGGAAGATAGCCGCGTGGTGCTAAAGCTGCCCGCAATGCTGGCGCCCATAAAACTGGCCGTGCTGCCACTGACCAAAAAAGACGGCCTGCCCGATATAGCCCGAGACCTGATAAACGAATGCCGGCCATACTTCAAATGCTATTATGAAGAGAAGGACAGCATAGGCAAGCGCTACCGCAGGCAGGATGCCATTGGCACACCGTTCTGCATCACCATAGATCACCAGACGAAGGAGGACCAGACCGTGACCATACGCTACCGCGACAGCATGACGCAGGAGCGCATACCACTGGCCAGTGTACGAGACCTGGTGATGGATAAGATAAAAATGTTCTGATGATACACACAAAGCCATATGCCCTGCGTATGGCTTTGCTGTTCTATACTGGTACTACCAAAAAAATAACGCTATGTGCAACATGCGATATACCGTTCTTCTATGGCGATGCATGTTGTTGCTGTGTATGTGCGCAGGGCACTACAGCGGCATGGCGCAGCAGAAAGACAAATACGCAGTACTCTTTGGCAAGCACAACAGCCGTATGCGCAAACCACCAAGCAATGTGGTGCGCATGTTCCTGGATAAGGATGGGAATTACTACCCTGATATTTCGATAAGTAGGCGCAGCCTGCGCAAAAGCAATAGCAGCCTGCGCCAGTGGTATGCCGACCATACCGATAGGTTCGAGGAGCTGTGTAAAAAGTATAGTATAGGTGAGGGCAGCTTTGATAAACGCCTGGAGCTATTGAACGCGGCCATCGCCAAAGAGATAGCAGACCGTATAAATACCCGCAGCAAGGAATATGATGTAGTGGATGTTTCGATACACGGGTTTCGCAAGAAGGCTTATGGCATCAGCCTGGGCAACAGGCGGTCGGTAGGCGACAACAGGAAACTGGAGGCGGCCATCGATCGCTACAGTACAAAGAAACATTTTTATACAGAGGTCTATTGGGATTCGAAATACCTGGGGCCGCTGGAAATGATTCGCAAGGATAAGGGATACCATGTATTCGCAGAGCAGGGAATACCGGCAGCTTTGCGCGTGGGCCTGGCAGCAAGAAGGGTGGTAAGCAATATAAAGCGGCAGCGCATCAACATCATCACACATAGCCTGGGCGCTGTAGTGGGCGCAGAGCTATTGTTCAATGCCGATACATCGGAACCTGCCTTGCAGAGCCGGCTGCGTACGCCTGCACAGCCCGATGTGCGCACCTGCCTTATAGCGCCTGCCACATCGCCATACCTTTTTCGCAACTATGATGATCGCGGACCGCGCAAGGCTCCTGTGCCCGATAACTACTCGATGGCTGTTGTATATAACACGAACGATTTTGTGCTGAACAAGAACCTGCAACTACTGTTCTTGCATATAGGGCGCAATACTGCCGACAGCATATCGTCTACAACGCTGGGGTGCAACTGCGGCTCGGCCATAGACACTATAGCGCAATATGTATCGCCGGGCAGGTTCACTGCCTTTGATATGTCTCTGAAGAGGAAGAGCAAGCGCAAATGCCATTACCTGAACCATTGCTACATCCGCAATAAGCGGGCCTTTCGCAATGTAGTTGCGACCTTCCTGGACAAGTAGCTTTTTATTAGTGGTCGTGGTGGTGACGGTCGTCCTCACGCTCTTCGGAAGTGGGCGCAGAGGTGGTCATGTGTGCGAGGCCCTTGAACAATTTGGGCAGGTAGAAACGCTTTGTGAGCAGCACATTGTACACCGGCACATTGCGCGGGAAGGTACCGCGGATGTTGGCAGTGATAGATATATTGGTGTGCGGCTCTGTGAGTGATGCATCGAACAGGTAGAAGAATTTGTTGGTGAGCAGTATGGGCGCTGCAAGGCTATTGGCATTGCCCTGCACAGACATATCGTAGTAGCCGCGTATCGCATCGTTCTCCTGGCCCAGCACTATGCTGCCGAACGTCATTTTGAAGCGAGCCCTTATATACTTCTGCTCTACATGGAATGGTATGGATATACCAAAGTAACCATAGAAGTTGGGCACGCTGAAGGTATCCTGCAGAGAGGTGAGCGGGCGGCGAGCATAGAAGGTATCGCGCGATACGGTGATATCCTGTGTGTCCAGTACTGTCGTATTGTTGTAAGAGAAGCGGTAGTTCATCTTATACATCTCGGCATGCAAGCCTACACCTATGCGTATATTGCCTTTGTCGTTCAGGCTCCAGAAGGTGTTGGGGTTCACGAAGAGCGATAGCTGGTTCACATAAACATTCAGGTTCTGAGTGGAGTATTTTCTTGTGTACCTTATGCTATCGGCGTTCACCTGTGTGGGGTTCACATTCTGAAAGGTGCTGAAGTTGGAGAAGTTATAGTTCTGGCTGGTAAAGTAGCTGGCGCCCATATCTATGCCCAGGTACTGGCGTGTGTGGCTACCATGCGGTGTAAGGCGTAGCAGCCTGTCGTCATAATAACGTACACCTCCGTATATGATGTCCTCTATACGGGCATCGGCATTCAGAAAGTTGAAATTGGAACCTACCTCGAAAAAGAAACCCGCATACCTGGGTATGGTATCTATATACTCGCTTTCTGCAGCACCGCCTTTTGCGCCCTCTTCGCTACCATCATCATCGGTCTCGCCGGCATCGGCCGAAGGCAGAGCGTGAGATTCGCGTGGGGCCTGCTGTGCGGCGACCTGCTGAACGCCAAGAGTGAACAATGAACAAGCGGTGAGGTAGACGAACTTTTTAAGCATATGGATATGTATGAGGTGTTCTGTTAAAAAATGAACCTTATCATGTATACCCGTAAATATAATAACAGCTTTTAAGAAATAAAAGCATTCTCATTTGTTTTTCCTTAACATTCTCTGTTATCGCAACAGGGTGGTATTTCCCCGCTCTGTTCTTTCTTCGCCAAGGTTGTCGGTATACTCTATCTGCCATAGATATACCCCTATATCCTGCTCTTTGCCATCCCAGCCTATGCCTGCCATCAGCTCGGTGGTATAGTATACCCGTTTTCCCCACCTATTGTATATGCTGAAGGACCTTAACCTGCTTTTGCCTACAGGCATCGGTATCAATCTGTCGTTGATGCCGTCTCCATTGGGGGTAAATGCATTGGGGGCCGTATAACCAGAGTGTTCGCGTACGAATATGGTAATGGTATCATAGCCCTTGCAGTCATTATTGGTCTCGCCATATAGTATATAAGTATGGTCTCCAAGTTCTGTAAAAGTGCCGATAGGATCGGGCGACCCGGCATCGCTGAGGAATGTAGCGGGGTTCCAGGAGTACCTTATCGCTCCCTTCGCATGAAAATGTATGGTGTCGCCCTGAAGGACCGTACGGTTCACTCCGGCATTGGGCTTGTAGCTTTCTATTAAACCATTACAATTTATTACGGTCCACTGGAACTCCCTGTATACTTTATTGATGAGCACCCCGTTTCGCCATTCGTTGCAGCATATACCTACCTGGTACCGGCCTATCTTGCCGGGTACTACGGTCACAATGCCCGCGATGGGATCTATTTGTATGGGCTCTGCGACAAACACAGGCGCAGCATGCCAGTAGGCCGGTTGGTACTGCACGGTATCGAACGGAGGAGCTGTAGTCACTTTCGGTTTTATATCCGGGCCGGACGCACCTTCGTATATGTTGGAGAATTCATAGGTGAGCGAGTCTCCATCGGCATCGGTAGCGCTAACGTCCAATATCATTTTTTCATTCATACATATGACCGGTGTGGGATGGTCTTTGAATACCGCGCTGCTGTTGCGCATGCCACCACCCGCGCCGGGTATGGTACAAAAAAATGTTACTCCCTTTTCGCCGGCATCTACGAGGTTCTCTACCGATGCTGTACGGCAACATCTTTGGTATACCACTACATAACCAGCTGTATTTTGCGGCAGATAATATCTTTTCGAGAATTTTTTTCGGAGCAGGCAGGGCCGGTTTCCCTGCAAAGGCACAATTCCGCAGCCGGTCGTTACCTCCTCTTGTGGAATTGTTGTAGCGCCTCCGCTGCCCGGTGTGGGATCGTAATATATATTGGTATCTACCCTGAGCAGTGAACCACCGTTCTCATATACTGTAAAGAAGGCAGGGTTATCTTGCTGGATGGCATCGGACACGCCGTCCTTACAATCCTGGTATAGCAGAAGTGTGACCGTATATACCTGGAAGAGGTTGCCACTTATGGTGGTATCTTTTATAAAGGTGTAGGTCATATCGCCACCGGTGGTATGCGAGGCATGGGCATAGATACCCTTCAGGCATAGCATGGGCAGGAAAAGGCATACAATAAAAAGGTGTTTTACTGGCATCATAAGGTATGGTTTTTGGGTATGTACAGGGAATAGAACACGAGCCACGGTACAATAACCAAGACGTAATATTTACCGCATCACTTGGGTTGGGAACAGTACTTTTTGTTCCTGCATCGGGGTAGTGTTGTATATTGGTAACGCTGTTATATCGAATATTATTATTCTAGTTATTGCATTCTTAGTAATGCAAGAGTTGCGCTTCTATACGGTCTTTACAGTAAGATAATTCATTTGTGTTGTGGGTAATTACCTTATAAGTGTTGGTATCTTGCTATAAAGCATTGTAAAACAAGCTGTGATATCTTTAAAAACGAACGAGCTGCGTAGCAGCGGAAATTTTTTTAGACCTAAAAGGCGGTCTGTCCACATCGTTCTACGAGATCAACAGTGAGGTATTTACCCACAGTGCATGTTACTCACAATTAACGTTCTGCTGTTACAAGTGCTTGTTCTACCGCTTTTCTGATGTTGATAACCGTAGAGTGAATGTGTATAAACCCGAACTTTGGAAAATGCAAGTCTGATCGCATTTTTTATTCCACGAACTCCCGATCCTAATAGTAATAGTCCTTTCTTTTAAAAAATTTTACTTTACTATTATAAGGAATGTGGAATTCTTGTTGAAAATGGTATGAAATTTGCGTTATAGATTTGACCTTAGAGTTTTCTTGTTATTTTATATCATCTATCAAGGTAAGCATGGATAGTGTTCTGGCAGAAAGTATAGAAAAGAATGGTTTTCTGGATATAGACGTGGACCCGTCCATGGACCTATTCAGCGAGGTGGACAAGCTGCGCAAGGAAAAGAACGCCATCATTCTTGCGCATTACTACCAGGAGCCTGATATACAAGATATAGCCGACTACATAGGCGACAGCCTTGGGCTGGCTGAAAAGGCTGCAGAGACCGATGCCGATATCATAGTTTTTGCAGGTGTACACTTTATGGCAGAGACGGCCAAGATACTGAACCCAAGTAAAAAGGTACTGGTACCCGATATGAAGGCAGGCTGCTCGCTGAGCGATAGCTGTCCACCGGCACTGTTCGGCGCATTCAAGAGCAAGCACCCCGACCATATAGTTGTTTCCTACATAAACTGCTCTGCGGGTATAAAGGCACTGAGCGATATAATATGCACCTCATCGAACGCACGCAGTATAATAGATAGCTTGCCTGCCGACCAGAAGATCATCTTTGCGCCAGATAAGAACCTGGGTGCATACCTGAACAAGGTGACCGGTAGAAACATGGTACTGTGGAACGGCGCCTGTATGGTACACGAGATATTCTCTCTGGAGAAGATAACCAGGCTGAAGCAACGTCACCCTGATGCAAAGCTGATAGCGCACCCGGAGTGTGAGGATGCAGTACTGCAGATAGCAGACTTCATAGGCTCTACCACGGCCCTGCTGAATTATACGAAGAAAGACAACAGCAATACCTATATAGTGGCCACAGAGGCGGGCATACTGCACAAGATGATAGAAGCATCTCCGCATAAGACGTTCATAGCTGCACCGCCCGATAACTCGTGTGCATGCAATGAATGCCCGCACATGAAGAGGAATACACTGGAGAAGATATACAACTGCCTGAGATACGAACAACCTGAGCTGATAATGGATGAGGACCTGTGCCTGGCCGCAAGGAGACCGATAGATAGGATGATGGAAATAAGTAGAAAAGCCGGTTTAATAGCCTGATGATAAAATATTAGATGATCATTAGGATCTACCCCGTTTGGCGTTATTTTTTGTTTATGTTAATAATAGTTCTTAACTTGTCAAATTAAATTAAATTTAATTATTTATGAAGCAGATCATTACACTGAAAAAGCTAATGCTGGCCGCATGTGTAGCAGGTGCTAGTATCGCCAATGCGCAGATACATCCGCTCGCTTTCGGTCCTTTCCCGTACGGTACCGGTACGTCTGACCCTAACTGGTACAAAGATTATGTAGGCTTAAGGTTCGTGGTGAATAGCCCGGCATCTGTAGCAGGTGATAAAGTCTATACTTATCCAGGTACGGGTACTACTCCATGGGGTGGTATCGTAACAACTGCGATAGTAAATGAACAGATAGTAATGCCGGTAGGCGATACTGTTGTAGCATCGGCGCTGCCAGCAGGTTCTATGGCAGGCAAGATAGCTTTTGTGTACCGTGGTGGTGGCATAGAGTTCGTATGTAAGGCTCAAAAGTGCCAGGACGCGGGCGCTATAGCGTGTGTGATAGTGAACAATATAACAGGCGGCCCTATAGGTATGGGTGCAGGTACAATATGCCCTGCAACAGGTGTTACCATACCTGTATTCATGATATCAAAAGAAGACGGCGATCCGATAGCAGCAAAATATCATGCTCTTGATACTGCCCGCATGACCATCACTCCATGGGGTCTTGGTCTTGGCCATGACATAGGTTTCGTACCTGGTGGCGCTGCCAACTGGCATGGTTATGCCATACCTTCTAACCAGCTAGGTTCCAGCGGCAATCCGTTCGAATACAAGATGGCCGATGGTGCATTCATAGCCAACTATGGTACTAACGCTATGACCAATGTGAAGGTGGATGTAGCTACTACGTTCACTCCTTCGGGCGGTTCTCCTGCGGCTGTGCATACCAGCAGTGTATCTGTAGGTAACTTCACTGTAGCGGATTCTATCTATGCGATGTTCCGTACCGATGGCGCCAACATCTATGATGTGAACGCGAGTGGTCCTGGCCGTTTCGATGTGAAATATGACATCAGCAGCCCTGACTTCACTGACGACAACATGGCGGATAACAGCATGACCACATCTTTCTATGTTACAGACAGTACATACTCTAAAGCCCGCTATGACTTCTCTACCAACAGGCCTGTAAAGACCATAGGTTACGCTTTCGGTGGTGGTGCAGACTTCCTGTGGGGTCCTATGTACTTCGTAAGGAATGGTGGTACTGCTCTTTCAAGGGTACAGTATTCTCTGTCTACCAACACTGCCGGCCCTCTGGGAACACCTGCTAACATATTCCTCTTCAAATGGGTAGATGGCTCTAACAGCCTGCCTAAGGATTCTGTACTGCAGAACGGCGAAATGGAACTGGTATCTCTGGGTCAGCACAACTATGATGGTGTACAGGATACATCGGGCGCTGACCTGAACTTCTGGGGCATGGGCGATCCTGATGGTAACCCTGCTACAGTGATGCTGGATGCTAACTCATGGTATTACCTGGCGGTATATGTACCAGGTGGTCACTTCCTGGGTTCAGATGGTATCTACAATCCTTATCCTCGTATTTATGGCCTGTTCCAGAACAACCAAGCCGTACTGGATTACTCTAGCATGGTAGGTACTTCTAAGGATGACATCCTGGCCAATCCTTCTTCTGCCAACTCTCCTCTTCCCGGCGCTTTCATCAGCTTCGTGAATTCGATAGATTCAGTGAACTACAACAACACTCGTGGCCTGATACCTGCAGTAGCTATGATAGCTAACAATTCTCCTGTTATCAGCGTGAAGGGCAGTCCTGTAGTGAACAAGAACAAGGTGAGCGTATTCCCTAACCCTGCTAAAGATCAGCTGAATGTGAATGTAGAATTCGAGAACGCTACCAAGAAGGCTACTTATATGATAATAGATGGCCTGGGCAGGTTCGTATCGAAGGAAGTACATAACAATGTTACTACCGACAACTTCTCTATCAACACTAGCAGCCTGCCTTCCGGTAACTACTACCTGATAGTAAGTGACGACGTAAGGTCTAAGTCTACTAAGTTCGTTATAGCTAAGTAATAGACCGATACAGTAAGTTATAAATGCAGGAATGCCACCCGATGAAGGGTGGCATTTTTGTTTTATCGGGCATTGTCATTTTTCTTTTCAGCGTACATGAACCTGTTGCTCTTTTCCTTGGATAAGATGGGGTTGCAGGAAAGTGTGCTGCAGGAGTGATGTAATGCGCTCTATTGAATACTCTTGAATGTTCATATACAGACAAGGGTAGTTATTCCGGGATGGAATAATAGATGCCTTTTGCAGCAATGAATAAGATGGAATTGCAAACCTACCTATGAAGTAGCAGGTAGTTTATTTGATGCGGTAACCCACACCTATATTGATGCCTATTGGTTTGATACCATTCTCGGGCGCAATGTGCAGCGATTGAGATATCTGCAGGTCGGGATTGATGTCGTATATGATACCCTGTGTGAAGATGATATTCATATACCTGAGGTTAGAAAGCGTGCGGTTGTTATACTCGCTGCTTACGGCATCTTTGCTACCGGGTTCGGCAGGTATGCCATTGGCTGATATGACCTGCTGTGTATACTGCACACCTGCACCAAAGTAGGGACGCAATCTTTTATAGTCGCTACCAAGCTGATACTGTATAGTAAGCGGCACCGATAGTTTGCAAGGCTGGAAAATATTGAAAGACCTGTTGTACCTGTGGTTCAGTATCCTGTCTATGTCTCTGAAACTAAGGCCGGTCTCTATACGGAAACGGGTAGTAAGGCGCATCCTGAATATGAGGCGGTTACATTGTTCTTCGGCATTGCGGGTCTTGTGGCTTAGTTGTACAGGGCGGTTGGCGTATACAGAGTATACCTGCCTTTCGAAACCTATAGTGTATTTGTGCCCCAGCTTTGTAAGGCTACTTCTGTCGAAGTTCTGCGCATGAGTATGCGTACATGCAGCCAAAGAGAGGGCTGCAGCTACAGAAGCATACAATATGTTCTTTACAAAACTCACAGACATTTACTACTTATAACGTACAAAGCTATACTGTATTGTTAAAATTACAAAAAAATATTTTCTTGTTCCACATGGAACACAATAATATTCTGTTGCCAGAGTTCACCTTTTTGTTGCGTAGATAGTTATACTACTTTAACAATTCTTGTGCCGATCTCTTATTGGGTATATCGTGGTATCCCTGGTAATGTTACAGCAATTGCAAAATATAGGAGTGCAACGACCATCCATTGAGGGGTAGAATATGTTATTCGTTGGCCGTTCGTATCTTTGCGGCATGTTTCCTGAATATGATGTAATAGTGGTAGGAGCAGGCCATGCAGGCTGCGAGGCTGCTGCTGCTGCTGCCAATATGGGTGCCAAGGTGATGCTTGTGACCATGAATATGCAGACCATTGCGCAAATGAGCTGTAACCCTGCCATGGGTGGTATAGCCAAGGGCCAGATAGTAAGAGAGATAGATGCCCTGGGTGGTTATAGTGGTATAGTGAGCGACAAGAGTACCATACAGTTCCGTATGCTGAACCGTTCTAAGGGTCCCGGGATGTGGAGCCCCCGTACCCAGAACGACCGTATGCTGTTCGCAGCTACCTGGCGGGAGATGCTGGAGGCTACACCAAACGTAGATCTTTGGCAGGATATGGTGAAAGGTCTGATCGTTTCACGTGGAACAATACAAGGAATAGTGACAGGGATGGGGCAGGAGATACGCGGTAAGGCCGTAGTGCTTACCAACGGAACCTTCCTGAACGGGGTGATACATGTAGGCGAAAAGCAGTTCGGAGGGGGTAGGATGGGAGAAAAAGGAGCTACAGGCATTACCGAACAACTGGTAGAACTGGGGTTTGAAAGCGCCCGTCTCAAAACCGGAACACCTCCACGCATAGACGGCCGTAGCCTGGACTATACCAAAATGGAGGTTCAGAATGGCGATGAAGAGGTGGTAGGCTTCTCTTATATGCCTGTAGAAAAGATAAGGCCTGAACAACAACGCTGCTGCTGGATAACCTATACCAGCCAGGAAGTGCATGATATACTGAAGACCGGCTTTGAAAAATCGCCGATGTACCAAGGCAGGATAAAGGGCAGTGGCCCCAGGTATTGCCCCAGTATAGAAGATAAGATAAGCCGTTTTGCCGAAAGGGAACGCCACCAGCTATTTGTAGAGCCGGAAGGGTGGAATACGGTAGAGATATATGTGAATGGTTTCAGCACCTCTCTGCCTGAAGAAGTGCAGTACAAAGCCCTGCGCATGGTACCGGGTTTCGAGAATTGCAAATTCTTCCGCCCGGGCTATGCTATAGAATATGATTATTTCCCGCCTACACAGTTGAAATTCACGCTGGAGACCCGCCTGGTACGCAATCTTTTCTTTGCCGGGCAGATAAATGGTACCACAGGATATGAAGAGGCCGCTTGCCAGGGATTGATGGCAGGTATAAATGCCGCCCGCAATGCCATGGACAAGGAACCTGTGATACTGAGGCGGAGCGATGCCTATATAGGTGTGCTGATAGACGACCTGATCAATAAAGGGACAGACGAACCTTACCGTATGTTCACCAGCAGGGCCGAATTCCGCACGCTGCTGCGGCAAGACAATGCCGACCTGCGTCTTACAGGCATTGGGCATGAGATAGGCCTCGCTTCGGAAGAAAGATATGCCCGAATGCTGGACAAGAAGGAAAAAGTGGCAGAAATAAAGCGAAAATTGGCCGATTTTTCCGTAAAAGCCTCTGCTAACGATTATTTGGAGCGTCAAGGGTCTGCTACGCTTATAGAGAAAACTCGTGCCGCTAAATTATTGCTTCGCCCGGGCATTGGTATCAAAGATATGATGGAAGGAATACCCGGATTGGCCGATGTGATAGGCCGCGATACCGACCCCCTGATACTGGAACAGGTAGAGATACAAGTGAAGTACGAAGTATACCTGGAAAAGGAGCAGGAGATGGTGACGAAGATGGCCACGCTGGAACACCTCATCATTCCCGACTCGTTCAATTATGATAAACTCACGGCCTTGTCTGCAGAGGCCCGCCAAAAGCTGAACAAGATACGCCCCGGAACTCTGGGCCAGGCCAGCCGCATCAGCGGGGTGAACCCGAGCGATGTACAGATACTGATGGTATATATGGGCAGGTAACTGCCGTTTTTCTTGTATTCTTCCATTTTTCTGTATTACATCTTATTTTACCTATTCTCCTTGATCTGGTGTCTTGCTATAGAACATGATAGAACCTGCTATACTCCATTATTGTAAATACCAGGAGCGCTGCCATAGCGAGGTGCGTAATAAGCTCTTTGAGCTGGGTATGTATAGTGCGGCCGTAGGTGAGCAGATAGCCCTGCTGGTAGAGGCCGGTGTGCTGAACGAAGAACGCTTTGCCCGGGCATTTGCGCGTGGCCGATGGCGGCTGAAGCAGTGGGGAAGGAACAAGATAAAACAACAGCTTAGACTGAAAAAAGTATCGGAATACTGTATAAAAAAGGGCCTTTCTGAGATAGACGATGAAGAGTATGCGGAAGTAATAATGAAAATAGCTGCAAAAAAGGCATCAGAATTGGCCAAAGAACGCAGCATTTTATCAAAAAAGGCCAAATTATCTCGTTTTTTACTACAGAGAGGCTATGAACAGGATATAGTGAGTGAATGCATTAAAAGCCTGCTATAATACATTGTATTTATTTTATATAATTATTTTGTTCCACAAGGAACAGGGTTAACTTATTCATATAGCAACTACAAAATATTATACTAAACAACCAAAAGTTAAAAATAAATTAATATATACAAAATATTGTTTTGTTCGACATTTTTTATATTTACTGCCGTATTTTTGCGCCATCCCGTTTTTATTACCGATCAAATGGAGTAGGCTATGAAGAAAAGCATACAAGGCATTATCATACTTATGTTACTCGTAACAGGCAGCGCACAGGCGCAAGACCAGGAGGGTGGCTATAATGACCGCGCAAAAAAATATGTGAAACAATATGCTGCCTTTGCCATAGCCGATCAGAAGATATCGGGTGTGCCGGCGGCTATTACCCTGGGACAGGGTATACTGGAGACCGAGGCAGGGATAAGCGAGCTGGTGACGGAAGCCAATAACCACTTTGGTATAAAATGTAAGAACGGCTGGAGCGGACCTACCTTTCTGCATACCGATGATGCCAAGGACGAATGTTTCAAGAAATACAAGAGCGCCGAAGAATCTTATAACGACCACTCTGCACACCTGCATCGCAATCCAAGGTACAGCCCCCTGTTCACATATTCTGTTACCGACTATGCCCGCTGGGCACATGGGCTGAAGAAATGCGGCTATGCCACCAACCCGCGTTATGCGCAGCAGCTTATAAAAATAATAGAGGACTTCCGGCTGCAGGAATATACATATGCTGCGCTCGATAGCAGTAATGAGTACATACCTGTGCAGGGTGTACTGGTAGAGACCATAACCACATCGGCACCAAAGGTAGAGACCACCATAGTAAAGGAAGCATTGCAGCCAGCACAGGCCACTACCGTTATCACCACTACTACCACCACTACCAAGACCATAAAAGTAGAACCACAAGCTGTAGCCGCCGGAGAGAACATGCCACAGCAGCCACAAGCCACAATGAACACTCCAGGCCGTGCGCCACAGCAACCACAGGTAGCTGCCATGCCCGCTGCGCCGCAGGATGTGAAGCCTATAAAAGAAACATCGAAGACGGGTATGGTGGCAGTATCGCCAACGGCTACTGCTAACGAAAGTCCTGCTGCGGAAGCTACGGTTGATACGGTGGCAGAGGCCGCATCGCCCTACCTGGCAGAAGAGCCGCTGGACGATACTACGGACAGGATACAGACCATACATGGCCTGAAAGCCATAAGAGGCCATAAGGACCAGCCACTGCTTTCTTATGCCGTAAAGTACAAGGTGCGCTATGCGCAACTACTGGAAATGAACGACCTGCCTGACGAGCCGCTGCAGTTCGATACATGGATATACCTGGAGAAAAAGAACCCTACAGGACCAAGGGATAAACACATAGTAAAAGCCGGGGAGAGCCTGCTGCAGATAGCACAGGAAGAGGGTATGCAACTGAAAAGGCTGGCGGCACTGAACCTGCTGAACCCATATGAAAGGCCAGCACCCGGCCAGACGCTGAATCTGCAGACACAGGCCGCTGCAAAACCCGTAGTGCTGGATTATTCTGCACCGAAGGAACTTCCGAAAGATGAGCTGGAAGGCAAGCGTGTAGCAGCCTATACCGAGCCGAAGAAAGATGTGAACTATGGTATGTCTTTCGGGGCACCGGAAGAAGAGCCTGTGGCCGTAGGTGCCTCTAAACAGCAGGACACAAGCCGCAAGGAGATAGTAAAGCAGCCCTTCATGAAAGAAGACCCTCCGCAGCGCCAGATGAGCCAGCCCGTTCCCGAGCCTGAGTATAAAAAGGGTGACAAGCGCTACCAGGTGAAGAAAGGCGAGACCGCATTCTCTATAGCAAAGAAGCACAACATAACAGTGTCGCAGCTTTTGGAATGGAACGATCTGGACCCACAGGACCTGAAAGCAGGACAGACGCTGATAATAAAACAATGATGACCGCAACGGAAGTAACGATCCTCGATAAGACATTCGTACCCTACATCACAGAGCAGGAGATAGCCGATAGGGTGGCCGATATGGCCGCACAGATAAACAAGGACTACGAAGGGCGCAAACCCTTGCTCATAGCCATTCTCAACGGATCGTTCATTTTTGCGGCAGACCTCTTTAGGGGTCTACATATAGATGCCGGTATATCCTTTGTGAAGCTGGCGTCTTACCTGGGCACATCATCTACCGGCAAGGTGGTAACGGCCATAGGTATGGATGCCAACATCACCGACAGGCACATCATCATAGTAGAGGACATAATAGATACGGGCAAGACCCTGCACGAATTTTTGCCGGAGATATATGGCCGCAACCCGGCATCGGTAAGCATAACCACATTCCTTTCCAAGCCATCGGCATTGCAGTACGATGTAAAGGCCCGCTATACGGCCTTCGATATAGAGAACAAATTTGTAGTGGGCTATGGGCTGGACTACAATGGCCTGGGCAGAAACCTTCCCTGCCTGTATATACTGAAGGACCGAAGTGAATAGTGCCGAATAGCCATAAAGCTGTTGTTATATGAAATGTTTCATGTAACTTTATAATACTATGAGACCGATATTCACCTATCTATTGATCTTCCTGTCTGGCGCCATTTCTGCGCAGACCATTTCTACAGTTGCCGGCAATGGCACATGGACCTGTTCGGGCATAGGAGGAGGGCCCGCATCTGCTGCGGCAGTTGGCCAGCTCTATGCGACGACCACGGATGCCAGTGGCAACATTTATATAGCAGCCAGCTCATGCAGCAAGGTGCTGAAGATAGACCCTTCGGGCACCATTACCACATATGCAGGCTCGGGAACAAGCTGGGTATCGGGCGATGGCGGCCCCGCCACGGCGGCAGAAATAGGTATACCCACATCGCTGGCTATGGACAAATTCGGCAATTTGTTCATTTCTGATAACAGCAATAGTGTGATAAGAAAGGTGAATCCCGCAGGCATCATCAGTACAGTAGCGGGCGATGCAATGGTGATAGGCGGTGGGTATGCAGGTGATGGCGGCCCTGCCACAGCATCTTTGCTGATGTGGCCAGAAGGTATAGCTGTAGATACATTTGGCAACCTGTATGTGGCCGACAATGGCAACAACATGATAAGGAGGATATCTACCACCGGCATCATAACACGAGTAGCGGGCACAGGGTCTTTGACCTATTCGGGCGATGGAGGTATGGCGCTGGCAGCAGGCCTGTCTACCCCGAGAGGTATAGCCGTGGATGTGAGTGGCAATATCTATGTTTCGGACAACATGAACCATCGTGTAAGGAAGATAAGCGCAGGTGGTATCATCACCTGCCTGGCGGGTAGCGGAACGATGGGGTATTCGGGCGATGGCGGCCCCGCGACCGCGGCCGAGATGAAATTTCCCAGGGGCCTTGCTGTAGACAAGTATGGCAATGTATATGTGGCCGATTGTGCCAACAATGCTATCCGCAAGATAGATGGCAGCAACACCATTACCACATTTGCGGGTGCAGGCACGCCCGGTCACAGTGGCGATGGGGGATCAGCGTTTGCAGCGGAGATCAACCATCCATATGATATAGCAGTAGACAAGAACGGATATAAATACATAGCCGAGCTGAATGGCGCCTACCTGCGCAAAGTAGACACCTGCCTGCCCATAGTGGTATCGGCTATCACAGGTGATACATCGTTGTGCCTGGGAGACGTAGAGACACTGGAAACATTGACCACTGGCGGTACATGGAGCATCAGTGACCCGGCCGTGGCTACTATAGATGCCTCGGGTACTGTGAGCGCGGTAGCAAGGGGTACTGCTACTGTTACTTATGCAAAAGATAATGGTTGCGCCACTACTCTGCGCATACGAAATATAGTGGTAGGGCCATTTGCGGGATCGATACATCGCTGGTCGGTAGTGGTAGGTCCGTCAGGGGTAGATACGTTCGCATATGCTACCCTGTCCACAGCAGGTGCGCCGGGCGGTACATGGGGACTTACCAATACTACTGTGGCCAGCATATCCTCCTGGGGCAATATAACACCCATTGTATTCTTTACGGCCGATACTGCCTTTTATACCATCACAGACTCGTGTGGCACAGAGACCGCATATTATCCCTTCTACCTGCGTCCGGAACCGGTAGGCCTGGCCTGGCAAGCCAATGCAGAGAACAGCACAACATTATATCCTAATCCTGTGACCGCGACATTACATATATCATCGCCGGTGCGCATTGGCAGAATGGTGATAGTGAATATGCCTGGCAAAGTGGTGTACGAGACCGAAGGTGGGAGTGAGATGAGTATAGATGTTTCTACCCTTCCACCGGGTGTGTACATCGTAAAGGGAGAAGGTATTCCTGTGCGGCGATTCGTGAAGCAATAAGACGGCTATTATCGTTACCCTTTTTTCTTGTATACCGGCACGGTAGAGCAGGGTTCGCCATACATGAGCGACTTGACAACAGGGCGCAGATGCGCAGTTACGGCCAGGTAGGCGGCATCGGGTATGGGTGTATCGCCACAGCCTTTTATCACTACACGTTTGTCGGTATACTCATCCAGCGGAATAGCATCGATATTCTTGTTCAGCAGGTGTTTCGTAAGCTCATCGGGCGTACCGTGGAACACCGATGAGGCAACGGGCTGCAGATAGGATGCAGCCAGCATATAGGCCCATACGGGTATGATGGCATCGGTACTACAGAAAACGGCCACATGCTTGCCGGTATACTGCTGCCAGTCTACGGCCTGTAGTGCAGTGCGGTAGTCTTTCTCGCGCAGTATCATCTCGCGGAACAGGAATGGCTTGAGGTCGAACGCTACTACCTCGCTTGTAGGCAGGTATGGTGCGAGGTCCAGGGTAATGATGCCGCTCTCTGCTACTTTGTTGATGATGGTCTCCATGATCGTGGGGTGCTTTCGCTGTGTAAAGGTACACAAACGCCATACGCTGTGGTCTATAAGGCAATGTGTGGTATCTATAGCGTGCATATGCCGTAATTTTGCACACGAATGAATGGCAGGAAAAAGGATAGGGCTAACCCATATACTCTTCGCATCAAGGTTCTTTTTCTTGTAGTGATGGTAGTATGCGCTGCTTTCCGTATGGCCGAAGAGACCGACCAATTATCTTTCAGTGGCGCACCCGCTACCAAAGAGCAACTGGGTGAAAAGCTTTTCTTTGAGAAAATGCTGTCGGCAGACAGATCGGCAAGCTGTGCATCCTGCCACATACCTGCATATGGCTTTGCCGATACTGCTGCCCTAAGCAGGGGCGTAGGTGGCCACTTGGGCGTGCGCAACTCGCCATCGTGCGCCAACATGAGCGAGAGGCCCTACCTGTTCTATGATGGCCGAGCGGCCACGCTGGAAGAGCAGGTGCGTTTTCCGATAGAGGACACCAACGAAATGGCGCTGCCTATAAATGAGGCAGTAAAAAGACTAAGGGCCAACAAGCAGTATGTAGAGTGGTTCAAAAAAATATTTGGCGAAGGGCCGACAGAAAGGAACCTGAAAGTGGCCATAGCTGCTTTTGAGCGGACACTGGAAACATCGCGTACACTCTTCGACAGGTATATGGATGGTGATAGCATGGCCATATCGGCATCGGCCATTCGTGGCCGGGAACTGTTCATGAGCAAGAAGGCAAAATGCTTCGATTGTCATTTCTCGCCCGACTTTACAGGAGATGAGTTTCGCAATATAGGCCTGTACGATGGCGTACGGTATACCGACAAAGGCCGCTATGCGATAACAAAGAAAGAAGAGGACATGGGCAAGTTCAAAGTGCCGGGTCTGCGCAATGTGAGTGTGACCGCACCCTATATGCACAATGGCATGTTCCGCACGCTGGCAGAGGTAATAGAATATTATGACGACCCTTACAAAGTAGTACCCGCGCCGGTGAATATGGATACACTGATGGTAGAGCCGCTGCACCTGACAGCAGAGGAGAAAAAAGACCTGGAGAATTTCCTGCTGACACTTACCGACGACCGCTTTAAAAAATAGCATGCAAGACAAAGACAGCCTAAAAAAACTACTGGATAACAAGGCCGCGCTATACGACCGCCCGGGTTTCATAGCCGGCGACCCTGTGTGCATACCACATTCGTTCTCGCTGCTGCAGGATGTGGAGATAGCTGGTCTGTTCGCAGCCACACTGGCATGGGGAAACCGCACGACCATCATCAACAATTGCAGGAAGCTGATGCAATGGATGGACAATGCGCCATACGATTTTGTGCGCCACCACCGCGATACCGATCTGCGACCTTTCCTTGGTTTCGTGCATCGCACATTCAATGCCACCGACCTGCTGTATTTTCTTTCTTTCCTGCAGTATCACTACAGCACGCACTCATCGCTGGAGAGCGCCTTTGTGCCGGGCAAGCGATATGATAAGCAGAATGTGGAGCAGGCGCTTATTCATTTTCACAACTACTTCTTTTCTATAGAGCATCCCGAGCGTACCCGCAAGCATGTGGCCACACCACAGCGGAACTCGGCCTGCAAGCGGCTGAACATGTACCTGCGGTGGATGGTGCGCAAGGACAGGAACGGAGTGGACCTGGGCCTGTGGAAGAAGATAAGGCCGCACCAGCTGATATGCCCGCTGGATGTGCATGTGGCGCGTGTGGCACACAGACTGGACCTGATAGACAATAACAAAGCAGACTGGAAGAATGCACTGCTGCTCACAGAGCGGCTAAAGGAAATGAATGCCGCCGACCCAGCGTGGTACGACTATGCCCTCTTCGGGCTGGGGGCAGAGGAGCGCTACTGATGCGGCTCTGCAAGCCGAAGCAGGTAATAGTTCTTTACCTCTTTGCTGCGTGTGCGGGGATCGAGGAAGGGACCAGTAAGCTCACTCACTTTATAGAACACTCCCTGCTTATCTATAGTATAGCTGTAATGCCCTTCTATATCTTTCATACCCCTATCGGATGTGAGGATGTACCTATGCTGCAATTGTGGTAGCGTATCTATACCGGGTACTACACCCTGTGCATAGAAGTGTATGCTGTTGATGGGGTCATCTACCTTGTATGCGGCAACCTGCCTGGGGTCTATACCTTTCTCGTGCATGTATCTGCCTACTTGCGACCCTACCTGGTACTTCAGCAGCGGAACATAAAAATAATTGGTGAAGAATATGTTGACGATAATGATGCCCAGTGCAGGCAGGAACAGCAATTTGGCCTTTGTCTTTTTGGATATTGCCAGGGAAAGCCATGTTGCTACCAGCAATGCCCACGAAAGTATGACCACACCACCCGCAGGGAAAATGTAAGCTATGAAGGCCAGCGTAGCGGCCAGCAGCAATACAGTGATAACGATGTGTGCGGGCCGCATGATGCGATGCAGGCGCTTGTATTTACCGCCCATCATATCGGCTATGAGCTTTGCCGTCATTATAGCGGCCAGCGGGAAGACAACGAATATATAGTGCGGCAACTGGTATGCCGAAGAGCCCAGCGCAAGGTATGCCAGCAGGAAACCGCCTGTAGTGACCCATTCCTGCCCGGGCAGCAGGCGCAGCCGCTGGCGTACCAGCGTAGCGCAGTTGATAACAAGTGCGGTGACGAAGAGGAATATCCACGGCAGGAAGGACCACAGCATATTCATGAGCAGGAACTCGAAAGGAGCGCCGTTGTCCCAAGGGCTTTCGCCGGTGATACGGCCAAAGCTCTGTGACCAATAGAAGAAGCGCAGGCCCGATGTGCATGTGCTGCCATTCACTACCTTATGGGGCTGCATATCGAACTGCTGGTAGAGTCCTATGCTCATAGGTATGAGCAGTATGGCTATGACCACTATGGCCAGCAGGTGTGCAGGAGCAAAGATGTTCTTCCACTGCCGCTGCAGTGCCCAGTGGGTACCGAAGCAGAACACAGGCACCATGAGTGCTATGGGGCCTTTGGTCATCATGCCCAGCGCTATGGCCGCTGCGCCGCCCAGCAGGTAATAAAGCTTGCGGCTATCGGCCCACTCCTGTATGAGCCATAGAGATGTGACCACGCAGCTCATGAGTATGGTATCGCAGCGCACATCGTTCGTCATGAGGAACATACCTTGGCAGGTAGCCAGTATGAGCGCTGCCATGCGGCCCGTGACCTCATTGTACAAGCTCTTGCCCAGCCTGTAGGTAGCGAACACCGCCCACAGTGCAAAGAGTATGGAAGGCATTTTGTACCCCAGGTTGTTGATGCCGAATATGCGCATGCTGAGTGCGCCCGTCCAGAAGAGCAAGGGTGGTTTGTCCAGGTAGTCGGCGCCACGGTCGTATACATGCAGCAGGTCGCCGCGCTGCAGCATCTCGCGGCACATCTCTGCATATTGCGATGCATCTACATCCATAGTGTCCACACTTACTGAGGTAATGTAGAGCAGGCCTATGAGTATGAACATCCAGAATGGGACCTTTGGCATAGCTGATGTGGAAAGAGAGGGCCGCAAGGGCACTCCATGTTTTTCCATGCGCAAAAATAGTCGCAATTTTATGGCTATGCTGCAACTGAGACATTATTCCTTCGAGCTGCCCTTCCAGTACCCATTCTCTACGGCGCATGGTACCAAAACGCACCAGCCTACACTGGTGGTATCGCTGGGGCTGGGGCAGATGAGGGGATATGGTGAGGCCCCGGCCATAACGTATTACGATGTTTCGGTGGCAGATATGGTGGCGTCGCTGGAAAGTAAAAAGGCCATGATAGAGCGCTATGCCCTTACCGACCCGCAGCGTTTCTGGCATTTTCTGCACCACCTGATACCCGGGCAGCACTTCCTTACTGCCGCGCTGGATATAGCCGGGTGGGACCTATTTGCACAGTTGCGTAAACAGCCGCTCTACAAGCTGTTGGGACTAAGGTGGGAAAATATACCCTTTACCGACTATACCATAGGCCTGGATGATGCCGAGACCATGCTGGCCAAGCTAAAAGCCCACCCATGGCCCATATACAAGATAAAGTGCAGCCGCCCCGGCGATATAGATAAGATAGCGCTGCTGCGGACCGAGACCACAGCACGCATAAGAATAGACGCCAACGAAGGCTGGACCTTTGAAGAGGCACGACACCTGCTGCCAGAGCTGCACAAGCTGGGTGTAGAGCTGGCCGAGCAACCCCTGCCGCGCGATGCATGGGAGGAGATGAAGGAACTAAAAGCGATATCGCCCATACCGATATATGCCGATGAGAGCTGCCGCACCGAAGACGAGGTGAGGCGCTGTGCAGAGGCATTTCATGGTATCAACATAAAGCTGACCAAGTGCGGAGGCATAACACCTGCACTACGCATGATAAAAGAGGCGCGTACACTGGGCCTAAGGGTAATGATGGGCTCTATGAACGAGAGTACTATAGGCACTGCCGCCATAGCCCATATGCTGCCCCTGCTGGATGAAGCAGGTGCCGATGGCCCCCTGCTGCTGCGCGAAGATGTGGCCGATGGCCTGCATTACGATAATGGAAAAATGACCGTGACCGACAGGCCCGGCCTGGGTATACGCGCAACAGGTGTGCGCCCTGCCAATTACTTTGGAGCATAATACTATTCATCCATCTGCTGGCGGCGCCGGCTAAGCCAGTATAATGTGAAGAACACCAGCAACAGTATAATGTAATTGACGACCACGAATGCCAGGTATATCTTACCCGCCGCTGCGCTGGCAAAGGGTATGCCGCGCAGGTGCGTGAACCGCCACATGAACAGCAGGCTCAGCGGCAGTGCGAATACCAGGCAATTGACCAGCACACGGCGGTTGAAGAATTCTTTGAGGAGGGGCATATCTCAAATATAGATCAACAGGAGAAGAACGGTATCACTTTCCCATCTTCCGTTTCATTTCCTCTATGTCCATTTCCATATTGGCGAGGCGCTCGTATACTTCGGCAGGTTCGCTGAAGTCGCTGCTTATCTTCATTCGGCCATACCATACTTCCTTTATATCGGCAGGGTCTATCTCTACCGTGGGGAAATCGTGGCGGTGTACAATGGTATCGGATTTCAGGTATAGTTTGCCGCGCTGGCTCAGCCTGTTCACCAGGCGCTTTACGGCCACGCCGCCGCTATGTACTATCACATATACTCGGTTGTCGCGTATGTCTTCCAGTTTTTCCACCCATTCACCTATTATGCGGTCGCCATGCAGTATGTTGGGAGCCATAGACGGGCCATCCACTTCGAACATGCGATAGGTGGCATTGCTGAGGCCCGGCAGCCGGAAGGTAGGCAGGCTCTCCATGAACTCGGCATCGCCATAGCCCAGCAGGTAACCTGCACGGGCCTTTACCGGTACATATATGATGTTGTCATTGCCCTCGTTGTCTACAGTGACCACGCGGGGCATACTGCTGTATATGGCGGGTGGCGGTGCGGCGAATGCGCCACGCAGAGCCTTGTCCTTCTCGTCGCTTTTTTTGTCATCCCTTTCACCGGATTCCATGTTGTTTGACAAAAGGTCGTCGAGCGACACGCCAAAATACTTGGCAAAGGCATGTAGGGTCACCACATTGGGCTCGCTGATGCCAGCCTCGTAATTGGCTATGGTGGTACGGCCTATACCCATGTCGGAGCTAAGCGTGCCCTGCGTTTTGCCCATTTTCTTGCGCAGGTATTTCAGGTTGTTGGCTAAGTGCATGGCACAAAAATAAAATTATTTTTCCAAAAAATTTGGATTTGTCAAAATAATTGGAATATCTTTGTCTTGTTCTTTGGAAACAACGACACATCGAAGATACGAAAAATATAGTTGTGTCAAAAAAGTTGTCGGGCCGGGGAATACACAAAAAAAGAAAGATCGCTAAACAATATAAAAAACACAGGAATATGCAATATGTAACATTATCTCCGACCAGCACCGCACAGACCATAGCAATACCGGCACCCAGCCAGGTAAATGAGGGTAAAGGAATATCGATAGCGTTCCTGCAATACCCTACCGAGACCGTAAACCGTACACCCCAGCGCATGATGCATGTGATAGCCCTGGCGCTGGACATGAATCCCGAGTGCTACCGCTGGCGCACCCGCGTACGCCACATAGTGGAGATGCGCTTCATAGCCAGCATGATGCTGCGCCAGTATTTTCCGGCCCTTACGCTGCAGCAGATAGGCGCCCATTTTGGCGGGCAGGACCATACCTCTGTTATCAACGGCATCAGCCGGGCGCACGAACTTATTTATGTAAAGGATGCTTCCTTCCTGAAAAAATACAGCGCAGCCTCAAAGGCAGTGACAGCATGGCTGGGCCAGGATATGAAAGAACGCGCCTAGAAGATACGAACACCATTGAATGACCAACTCAATAAAAGCTATATGGAACAGTATGAAACGGAAGATATGCTGATAGGCCACGAGGCGCCACGAGCGGTGCATTATACGCGTAGCCGCGAACGAGCCACCCGCCGCCAGCACAAGCACGAAATGCTGCTAACCTTCATCACTCATGTGAACACCCCACCCTCCCGAAAAAGAAAACGCAGAACAGCCCCCATAAGAACGGCAGGCATTTTAAAGACCTTCCTTTCCCTGTTCGTATAGCCTCTTTGTTCTATCATATACCCTGCTGCCTGTACCTGTTGGTATGGGTGGCAGGGTTCTTTTTTGTGGGTTAGGCGGCGTTATTCTCCTATCTTTAAAAAAATATACATGCCGTGCACGAAAACCCTACCGCCAATATAGAAATAGGTATAGATGTAAAGAGCACCTTGCTGGATATAGCCCGCTGGCTGGTGTTGCTGGCTATAATATGCATCATACTTTTTGTGGGTGCGGCCATAGTATTGGGTATAGCAGGCGGTGTATCTATCACAGAGATAGGTGCGCCCGATGATGATGGCATTTCACTAGGTATGGCCATAGTGTTCGTTTCCATGGCTGTGCTGAGTGCGGGGCTTGGTATATACCCCGTTGTTGCGCTGATAAAATGCAGCACATGCATAAAAGAAGCCATAGACACCAATGACGGGACACAATTTCACCAGGCCATGGTATACATGCGCAACATGTTCAGGTATATGGTAATCGTCTTGTGGTGACCGTGATATTTTATGCGGGCATGGCATTTGTCTTTGTAATGTACAGGGATATAGCTGCGATGCTGTAATAGAATGTAGCAGAAGAACACCCATTAACATTTTGTTATCATCGCGAGCTATCAACGATGTGTATGGTAGTGGTCTATCCTTATATGGCCGAACAGATGGGCTGAATGCATTACACATCATTTTTACAAAAATGTCAAACAGTATTATGACGTAAATGCCTAATTATCAACAAAATAATTTGGCAGTACCAAAAAAAGGTATAGATTTGTATCAATGAACATTAAATACACAGAAAGGCTTATCAACGACAAAGATGTGACCACTTATATATTAGTGGCATTTGTTGTTCTTACTGTAGTAGTAGGTTCGCTGAAGATCCTCTTCTTTTAACCGTTACTTCCTGCTACGGTACGCATTATTTCCCGGCTTTCAACAAGGCATTATACTCTGCAGGCGTGCTTATGATAGCTATAGCTTTCGCAAGTTCTTTATCGTATTGCATGGTCTGCGCCATACGGCCGCGGGTGTAGTAGTAGCGCGATGCTATCTCGCTTTCAAGCACATGCCTAACCTGTTCTTTGTGTTTCAGCAGGTCTTGCTTCTTATCATGCGAGAGCTTGTTCCTCAGCGCTTCGAACTCTGCCTTTACATTGTCGTAGTACTTTTCCTGTACCGCGATCTTCTTCAGAGAGTCCAACTGCGATTCGGTCTCTGTCTTGTATGAAAAGTCCTTGTTCTCTACCCATTTTGCAAAATCGTTGAACTCGGCCTCGGTAAGGGAGAATTTGGTGGGATCGCTTATGGTCTTGTGTTTGGATGCATATAGCGTAGCATAGTCGAAGATATAGTTCTTGCTGTAGAGTGTTACGGCAACAAGGCTCATAGGATCGTCCTTCACGGTGACATCGGGTGTTACACCGCCACCGCTCTGCACTTTGCGGCCACCTTTTGTTGTGAAGGTCTTTTTCAGCGAGTCGGCTATCACACTCACACTGCCATCGGCATTGCGGTGCGTATAGTCGAGCGCCTGTATGCAGCGGCCGCTGGGTGTGTAGTAACGAGCCACAGTGAGCTTGAGGTGCGACCGGAAGCCTACAGGGCGTGTTACCTGTACCAGGCCTTTACCGTATGAGCGCTCGCCTATTATGACACCACGGTCCAGATCTTGCACCGAACCAGCGACTATCTCTGATGCCGATGCCGAAGACCTGTTGACCAGCACTGCCAGTGGCAGGTCTTTGTTCCATGCAGGCATGGCGGTCTTATACTCCTTATCCATCTCGGACTTCTTATAGCGCGTGACCAGTACAGACCGGCCTTTATCCATAAAGATATTGCAGGTCATTATGGCTTCGTCCAGCAGGCCACCGGGATTGTTGCGCAGGTCCAGTACCAGGCCTTTGAGCTCGGGCTGTACTTTTTGCAGGCTATCGTAGGCATCGCGCACGAGCCTGCCGCACTGCTGGGTGAACTGTGTGAGGCGCACATAGGCAATATTGCCCTGCGGCCCTACAAGGCCCGCATATGGCACACTGGATATCTCTATCTCACCACGGGTGATGATGCGCTCTGAGGTCTCCTGCGTATAGGCATCCTTTACCTTCATGCGCAATTGCGTGCCTGCAGACCCCTTGAGCAGTACGCCCAGGTCGTCTACGTTCTTTCCCTTCAGCGACTGGCCGTCTATAGATTCTATAAGATCGCCGGGGTGCAGGCCTGCCAGCTGTGCAGGACTGTTCTCGTACACATCGGCTATGTATATCTCGTCGCCTTTACGCTGCATATTGGCGCCTATGCCGCCATACTTGCCGGTGGTCATGAATTCGTACTCTTCTATATCGGCCTCGGTGATGAAGTTGGTATAAGGGTCAAGGTCCATAAGCATGGCATCTACGCCGCTTTTCACCAGCTTGCCGGGCTCTATAGGGTCTACATAGAAAGAGTTCAGTTCTTTGAAGATGTTAGTATAGATATCGAGGTTCTTGGAGATCTCGAAGAGAGGGTCGGCGGTACGCGCCTGTATGAAGAAGAATGCCGTACCAGACAACAGCGCACCGGCAAGAAAGCCCCTGGCGCTGAATATCTTTTTCTGTCGTTGCATAGATACACTTTGTAGCGGTACGAATTTACGCTATTTCGCAACGAAAGGGCAATAATAAATAGGCACACGATGGACGGAATGTTGTTATAATAATGGTAATTTGTGTCGCGAAACCCGGGTATTGGCATAACGCTTGTATCCCATATGCTTATGAAGATGTACCGTATAGTGATACCGGCATATTGCGCGCTGCTGAGCGTGGGGAAGGCTTTTGCCCAGAAGCCATTTACAGAGGGTACCATAGTGTATCATGTAGAGCTGACCTCTGCAGATAACAGGCTGTTCAAGGGGACATACATATTCTCGTTCAAGAACGGGCAGATACGCAAAGAACTAAGGCTGGACAATGGGTATTCTGACGTGACACTTATAAATGCCAACCGCAACACCATATACTCGCTGCAGGAAGGAGATGGCCGGAAATTTGCCATACAACTGAGTATGGATGATATGCTGAACAAGCAGAGAAAATTCAAGGGGTATGTGCTGGCCGGAGAGGCGAAACAACCCCAGGCGATGGCCGGGCAAAACGTGTATAAGGGTACTGTAGTATATAGCGACAGCTCTATGACCGAGATACTATATAGCAAAGACTGGCGCCCCGAAGTGCCCTATACCTGGAACCGTTTCCCAGATGCACAGTTCGTGCCGCTGCGTTTTGCGTACAAGGAAGACAATGGCATCAGCATGGTGTTCACTGCCGACAAGATGGAACTTAGCCCCGTCGTCACTTCGATATTCAATGTACCGAAGGACTATAAAATGATATCGTACGACGAATACAAGCAGCTAAGTAAATAATGGCCTTACAGCAAATGCACCGCCATATACCCCGTTATTACATACAGGCCTTGTTGTGTGTTATCTGCATCCTTTGTGCGCATACTGTGTATGCCCAAGGTACACCCGCCGACCTGAGAGTACTGGAAGAACATAAGAATGCCAGTGGCGACTTGGTGCGCACCATTCAATATACCGAGAACGGCAAGCGTATAGTGGAAACACGCGTGATACGCCCTATAGCCAAGCTGAACATACCCATAAAGCCCGATACGCTGGACCAGCAGCAGATGATGCTGGTGATAAATAAGACCCGCGCTGTGCTGGATGTGTACTACCGCCGCACAAAGGTGCGCTCATACAAGGTGGTCTTTGGCCCCAAGCCGCAGGAGAATAAAGTGATGAAGGGCGACCGACGCACACCCGAAGGGTGGTTCCTGGTAGAGAACAAACATGCCAGCGCCCGGTACAACAAGTTCATGCAGCTGGATTACCCGAACGACTCATCGCGCGCGCGGTTCAATATGCTGAAGGCAAAAGGCCTAATACCGCAGAATGCCGAGATAGGCGGCGATGTGGGTATACATGGCGTGTGGAAGGGCGGCGACGACATGATAGAGATGGGCGTAGGCTGGACCGATGGCTGCATAGCCCTGAAGAACAAGGATATGGACGAGCTATACAGCCTTGTGGGTATAGGTGTGCGTGTACTGGTACGCAAATAGCCCCCAGCAAGGCGACCACCGGCAAGCGGTCAGTTTTTTCACTAAATTCGCACACAAATCAGAACAGAATGAACAAAGTAGTGGCAGGCGCAGATGTAGCCGTGCAGGACATACCATCGGGCGCTACCCTGATGCTGGGTGGCTTCGGCCTGTGCGGCATACCGGAGAACTGTATAGCTGCGCTGGTAAAAAAAGGCGTGAAGGACCTTACCTGCATATCGAATAATGCAGGCGTAGATAATTTTGGCATAGGCCTGCTGCTGCAGCAGAAGCAGGTGCGGAAAATGATCTCTTCGTATGTAGGCGAAAATGCCGAGTTCGAACGCCAACTGCTGAGCGGCGAGCTGGAGGTAGAACTGATACCACAGGGCACACTGGCCACGCGCTGCATGGCGAGCGGCTACGGTATGCCCGCAGTGTACCTGCTGGCAGGTGTGGGCACCGAGGTGGCAGAGGGGAAGGAGGTGCGCGAATTCAACGGGAAGAAATACCTGCTGGAACATGCGTTCGACTCTGACTTCGCTATAGTGAAGGCCTGGAAGGGCGATACACAGGGCAACCTCATATTCAAGGATACGGCACGCAACTTTAACCCCATGATGGCCATGGCCGGAAAGATAACCATAGCCGAGGTGGAAGAACTGGTACCCGCAGGCGAGCTGGACCCGAACCATATACATGTGCCGGGTATCTACGTCCATCGCATCTTTCAGGGTTCTGACTACGAAAAGCGTATAGAGCAGCGTACTGTGAGAAAAAGGGGTAATGCGGTAATGTGAGAAATGCGACAATGTGGTTCTACTGGATCTAAAATACAAGAGCTAAGCGATGCAAAAATTCATGCAGAACCCATTGGTGAAACATGCTGTAGAGTTCTCACTTATGGTCATAAAATATGTAGAACTACTGGAAGCGAATAGAAAGTTCGTTATCGCAAATCAAGTTCTTAAAAGTGCCACAGCTATCGGTGCAAATATCATGGAGGCGCAAAGTGCAGAGAGCAAAGCGGATTTTATACATAAACTGAAAATAGCAGACAAGGAAGCATATGAAACAATGTACTGGTTCTATCTGTGTGAACAAAGTGAACAATATTGTTTTGACAGATCATTGTCTGTAAAACTGGATGAAGTGATGAGATTGTTGAACGCAATAATTTTGTCTGCAAAAAGAAACAATAACTAAATAATTATAGAGATAGCGTCTTTGACCAACTGGCAAGCGCATTATCGCATTTTACACATTATCGCATTATTATAATATGTCACTGAACAAAGAACAAATAGCCCAGCGTATAGCACAGGAACTGCAGGATGGTTATTACGTTAACCTGGGTATAGGAATTCCTACGCTCGTAGCCAACTACATACCTGCGGGTGTGAACGTAGTATTGCAAAGCGAGAACGGCCTGCTGGGTATGGGTCCGTTCCCATGGGAGGGAGAGGAAGATGCAGACCTCATAAATGCCGGCAAGCAGACCATCACTACCCTGCCGGGGTCGGCATTCTTTGACAGCGCGATGAGCTTTGGTATGATACGCGCCGGCAAGGTAGACCTGACCGTACTGGGCGCTATGGAAGTGGCCGACAATGGCGACATAGCCAACTGGAAGATACCCAACAAAATGGTGAAGGGTATGGGCGGCGCTATGGACCTGGTGGCCGCGGCCAAGAACATAATAGTGGCCATGCAGCATACTAACCCCAAGGGAGAAAGCAAGCTGCTGCCCAAATGCTCGCTACCGCTTACAGGTGTAGGCTGTGTGAAGAAGGTAGTGTCTGACCTAGGTGTGTTCGATATAACGCCCGATGGTTTCTGCTGCATAGAGTATGCACCGGGTGTGACCATAGATGAGATAAAGGCTAAGACCGCAGGCCGCCTGACCATAGCGGATGATGTAAAGGAAATGACCTTTTAAGAAAAGCTAACAATATATAGTACAAGATAAGGGGGGCGTAATGCCCCTCTTATCTTTGATAAGGCTGTATGGATAAAAAAATAACTCCCTGAATAGGAGCTATTTTTTGAGTGCTGTTACCCTGGCTGCGAGAAGAAAAGCTGTAGATCGAGTTCTGCGACGTGACGCTGGGGGAAGCGGCCGGTGGAAAGATCCTGAAGGGATATCTTGTAGGTGAGCTCGCGGATGCGGAGGTCGGTACGACGACTGTCTGTACGGGCAGCAATGCGGCTAAAAGAACCGAAGAGATCGGGCGGCATGATATCCTTGGCCGGATCGGCGGGAGTGGATAGGGTGGGTGTCCAGCCCTGCAGAGCCTGGTGTATGATATGCTCCAGCTCGAAGTAGGCGAGACCTTTCTCAGCGACAGAACGGGGGCTGAGATTATCGGTAGTGGAGTGTGCGCTGAACACAAGGCGAAGCCGCACTGTGATATCACCCAATTGTGTGACCATACCCTGTTGAGAAAAAGTGCCATCGAGGTCTATAAGAACGGCAGGATATGCGAGTGCCGGCACATCATCTTTGAGATAACCATGGTCGAGGTCGGTGAAGCGTATGTATCTGGTATGCTTAGCCATGAGGCCATCGATGCGCTGCTGCAGCGCCAGAAAAAGTAATGAGAATGGAGATTCCATTTGTGTAGTAGTTGGTCGTTAGTAGATAGTCGTTAGTCGCGAGTAATGAGTTGTTGGTGATCGGTGATGGTGGTCGGTCGTTAGTAGATAGTCGCGATCCCGGTTCGGTAATTATGAACAGGAAAGACGGGCCGGTCGGTGCACATGCACACCGGCCCGTCTTTCTATTTTAATCCTATACGCTTGAGGATGCGCTGGAGCACAGAGAGCTCTTGAGCTGGCGCGATGTTATGTGCAGTCGTAAGAGGTGATGCGGGGATGTGGGCGTGTGTAAGCGGACGGGTAGGTGCATCGGGCTGGGAGGGCCGTGGTATGCCATAGGTATCGTAGAAGTAATCGTTACTGACGGGTACTATGGCAGCCACTTCCTTATCTATAGCTATACGCTCGCGCAGGTGCTCGGTATCGAGCTCTTGCCCGAATGTGAAGCGACCACCTTCGGTCACAGGCAGGTCGTAGCTGCGGAGTATGGTGTGCATGCGCTCATCGTTCAGTATGTTGGTAGCATACACTATATCGGCGCGGGTGAGCTCTTGCTGCTGCGACAGGTGTACCATACTTTTTGCCTGCGAACCTGTACCACTGTTGCTGGTGGTCTCGGTATTGCCCAGTACCAGTACAGATAGCTCATCGTCGAGCGCCTTTTTGAAACCGGCCTGCAGCCTGCCATCGCCATTGGACCATTTACCATCCTTCATCTCGAAGTCGGCCTGCTTGGGTATCATCAGTGCCAGCGAGCTGCCCGACTCTTCGAGTACCTGCTTCAGCTCTATGCGTGTCTGCTCATCATAAGCATCGTACTTGATGACACGAACGGGCTGGCCAAAACACTCTATGTAGTTGGCCCAGTCGGCCATGGCATCGCGCTTGTAGATGACATAGGGGGCACAACGCAGCAGCAGACCCAGATCTCCATTGTCTACAATGAAGAGCGAGGGCTCGTTGTGATAACTGAACCCTTCACCGGCATCGTTCTGCTGGTAAGATATGATACCGCGTTCGGGTTTGATGTGCTTGCGAGGTATAGCGGCCACCTGCAAGCGGCTGCCAGGCAGGAACTCTATGCCTGAAAGACCCCACAGCTTTGCCTCTATGATGAGGCGCAATACATGCCGGAAGGGAGCGGACGAAATGATGGCATCCATACCATCTATGCGTTCGCCACCGGCATCGAGATAATGCAGGCGCTTGTTGAGCACGGCGCTGATGCGCTTATCTATGATACCTGACAGATGACCATCGAGCAGGATATCGTCGTAGATGTCGTAGAGACGTGTGCGATCGGGATTGGTGGCGCTTTCTGCAGCGCGGTGTGCATAGCGCCATTCGGCTATGCTCTTCTTGTTTCGGCTTACCTGTGTGATGCGGATATCATTCATCACAAGGCTGTCTTTGGTGTATCGTTTACCTTTTGTTTCTGTTATCATGTTGAGCTGTTTGAACCTTGATGTAAAAGAGGGTGTTGTGTGATATGCTGCCTGTAATACCGTTCGAGTAACTAAATGATGGCAATGTGAGCCCCTCCCGGCCTCCCGCAAGGGGAGGTGGTGGGATCTGTGTGCTGTGCGGCATGTCAGAAGTCGTTCTCGCGTTTGGCGTTGTAAGCGGCAGATACAGTGCTACCCTGTGGCGCGGTCTGGCCTGTGGTATCGCGGTAGGGCCATCCGGCGGGGTCGGCACGGAGCTGCTGTATGTCGCGCAGCTGGCGCACTGCGATGTCATAAGCATCACGGGCCATTTGATAGTTGATGGCCGGCCGGCCGACCTGTACCAGTTTCCATATGGCTATATCGAGGCAAATGGACATGAGCAAGGGATCGCGAAAGGATGGTTCTCCACCTTCGGGGCCGAACAAGGCCGTGGTATCGTAACGGGATAGGTACATTCTGGCCTCGCTTTCGGCGGCTACGATAGCGGCAAGGGCTATGTTCTCATCTTCGCGGGTGATCTCTGTGATATTCTCTTCGAAGATGCGGTAATAAAGGTCTCTTACGGATAGTAACATGAGTTTTCTGAATTAGGAATTAGGAATTTGGGGGTTTGGAATTTGGATTTGGGATCTTTAGAAGTCGCTGCTGGTGTTCCTGTCTTTCTTTACCAGGTGCAGGGCATCGGTGGTGCGGGCCACTTGTTTGTTGATGAGTATCCAGATGGCGCCTTCTACTGCATCGGGGCCATCGTCATGGGCATGGCTGCCAGGGGAAAAGGCGAGGAACTGCTGTTCCAACATCATCATGCCGGGGTTGTGGCGTTCGTCCTCGTTCAGAAATAGCTCGCCATTTTTCACCAGTGGCTGCAGTAGGCTTTCTATGCGGGTATATTTATCGGGCTTGGCCCGGGTGTCGCCCACTATGGGTATGGGACGGCCCAGGCGTTTGCCGGCATCGGCTATCTCTTTTTTTATGGTGTCTTGCAGAAATACCTCTTCTATATAGTAGTAGCATGCATGACCGCCTACATACTGCATGATGTGGTGATGCCACTCTATGAGACGAGCGGTGGTGGTCTGCTCGACGTATGCGCGAAGTACATGATACTCGTTTTGCCAGCGCCCTATAAGCACGGTGGCTTTGTAGTCGGCCGTGCTCTTGTAAGATGGGTCGGTGTAGCATACGAGCATGCTGTACTCCTGCAAGGGCCGAATGGGCTTGTAGTACATGGCCGAGAACACGGCCCCCTCGGTAACGGGGTCGTTGTAGTATTCTTTTTGCTGTGCTGCATAGCTTTTTTGTTTCAGTACACGGTCTATATGTGCCTCGGTGTTCTTCTGCGGCCATGACGAAAGGCCATTGGCGTCGCGTATGTTCACGAGGTCGGTATGGTCGGCAAAACGGGAAGCGCGCTCTACACAGCAATCGCGTGCTATGCGATTGCCGCAGAAGAGTATGGTGGTGGGCTGCGATATAGAACGTGTACCGATAGCGGCTTCTTCTATCCACCGCCATTTGCCGGCCATGGTAGTGGGGTTTCGGCAGTCGATGTCGGTGTCTATGTCGTCGAAGAGAAGTATGTCTGGCCGGGCCTCTTCGTGACGCGCACCACGAGGCGACTGGCCCGCGCCCAGCGCACGAAAGGCCACACCACTGCGGGTAATGAACTCCTCGGCCTGCCAGAAGCCCGGGCGCTCCTGTATGCCATAATCATTGATGATGCGCTGGTTGAATTGCAGATTGGCACGGTAGGGCATCAGCAAGCGTGTGGCATTTGCCAGGCTATTGCTGATAAGCATCACATACTTTTTGCGGTGACGCGCACCCTGTGCGGGATGACCCACAAGGGTGAGGTAGAGGACCTCCATCATGGTGCGTGTACTTTTGGCCAGCTCGCGGCTCCACATGCGGATCTCGTACCATTCGGGATGGTCTATGATGCGACGGCTGGCATCTATATGGAAGGGCGCCGGCTGTGCAAAGGCGTATTTGGGAAAATAGTAGGCGAACCACTCTTCGTGCGCGGCCTCCAGCCGTGCTATGCGTTCTCTTTTGGTTACCTCGTTTTCGGTAACATCTACCGGTGTAGCAGCACGGGCATTGGCCACATGTGCCTGCCATATGCGCTGCAGCTTTGCTTTCAGTGTAGTGGTAGTGGCTTTATCCATAGGGCATGTATGATGGGCTGGAAAGAGGGCTGGAAATTTTAAGGTGTCGGCTATCTTGAATTCAGCTTAGAGATTCGACCGTACGAACTCATCGGAGATATCGGTAATGAGGCGGTGATGCTGCGGGTGGTGATGCTGTATAAAATCCATGAACTTTATCATCACTTCTACGATCTCGGCGATGCTGGTATCGGTCTCGAGATTGCGAATGGCGGCCGTGTATTTTATCATCATATCGGCCAGCTTTGTATCGCCTATACCGTTCTGCTCTTCTATCTTGTCGGTGATGGCCCGCAGTATGTTGTAAAGACGTGCTAACTGGTCGGCGCGGCTCAGTATCATGCTCAGGCGCAGGCTTTCCCATTTGCCCTTTTTTATCCATCCTACCACTGCGCGCTCACTCGCACCTACACGCTCGGCAATTGCTTTTGAGGTAAGGTTCTTGTCGTAAAAGTAGAGCACGCGTGCGTGGTCTTCTTGCTGTGTTGTGTATGTATTTCGGCCTGCCATGGACACAAAGGTCATATAATAGCGTGCGGTCGAAAATATGTGCTCACATGGTGTGTGGGATAACTGCACATGATGTGCAGATGTAGTGCGCATGATGGAGCGATGATTTTTTTTGGGCTCTGCAGCGATGCAATTTTACATCGAAATGAGCGCACAAAGGGTAGATAAGAAGTATACACTAAGCGATAGCAGCCTGAACTGCTACGGCTTTCGCCTGCTGACGAGCGGCTACATGCTGGAAGAGTTCCAGCGCAATCCGATAGGATATTATATGCACGACCGTGACGGCGGTGTGCTGGTGAGCTGGGCCGACCTTTCTATAGAAGATGACACGGTAACAGGCCACCCCATTATAAACATGAGCCACGAGCGCGGCCAGCAAACACTGGACGAGGTGCAGGATGGTTTTCTGAATGCGGCCAGCATGGGACATATAGTGGTGCTGGAGTACAGTATGGACCCGGAGCTGATGCTGCCCGGACAGACAGGCCCCACCATCACTAAATGGTACAATAAAGAGTGCAGCCTTGTGGACATACCCGGCAACAGCAATGCACTGACCACGCTGTATGACCGCGACAACAACATACTGAACCTGGCCGATATGGGAACACAGGCCGCAGTGAACGCATTACCAAATACCAATGATATGAAGCTGACAGAACTGAGCGAAGATGCGCTGAGCGCATTGGGCCTGACACTGGCCGACACAGAAAAGGCAGGCACAGCGATAGTAGCGCTGGCCGCCAGGGCCACACAGGCCGAAAAAGACCTGGCCGACCTGCGATGCCAACATGCCGAAAAAGAAGTGACCGCATTGCTGGCCGATGCGCTGGCCGCGCGCAGGATAACAGCTGCACTGCGCACCACACTGGCGGCAGACTATGCAGGCAGGCCCGAGCAACTGAGGACATTGCTGGCCGCTATGCCGGCATATGTGCCGGTGGCCGACAGGCTGGCCACCAATAACAGCGAAAACCAGGCTAGCTGGGAGTGGGACGACTATGACCGCAACGACCCGAGCGGCCGCAAATTGCAGGGCCTTCGCAACAGCGACCCTGCGAGGTACAGGGAGCTTTTTGAGAAGAAGTTCAACCCTCCGACCCCCTAAAAGGGGAGTACCCTAAAATCTAAATTCCAGATCCCAAATTCCAAGTTTCAGATCCCGGATCTCAAAGGAGCACACCGATAGCAAATATCATTTTTTCAAAGATGAATGTCTGACAGCTAATTCCTGCAGGGTATGGTATGCTCTTTTGAAAGGGTAATAACAGATCATTATTTCGTAACGGTTCAAAAGAAAAGTTCAAACCAATAGTAAACTATGGCAATACAGAGAGAGATATGGCAGAGCCATATAGAGGGAAACCTCTTCAAGAACAATGAGTTCCTGCTGGCGTCGACAGATGCGAGCCACCATGTACTGAACGGGCATATGGTGCATATACCACAGGCCGGCGCTGTGCCGGGTGTAGAAAAGGACAGGTTATCGCTGCCTGCAACGGTGACACAGCGTACCGATGTGGACATCACCTACACCCTGAGCGAGTACACCACCGACCCCATACTGATACCCAATGCAGAAAGCTACGAGCTGAGCTACAGCAAGCGTGAAAGTGTACTGGGCGAAAGCCAGGCTGCGCTGAGAGAACGCATAGCAGAGGGCCTGCTGAGGGAATGGGCGCCATCGATGGCTGCACGCATCATACGCACCAGCGGAACAGATATAGATGCTCACCTGGATGGTACAATAGGTACACGCAAACGCTTCCTGGCCAAAGACCTGAAGACGGCACAGCTGACCATGAACAAGCAGAACATACCCATGGAGGGCCGCTATGCGCTGATGAGCGCAGATATGTTCGAACAACTGACGAACGATATAACGGTGGCAGAGTATCCGGACTTCGGTACTGCGTATGATGTGAAGAACGGTGTGCTGGGGAGGCTTTTCGGTTTCAACATAATGCTGCGCAGCTCGGTACTGGTGTACAGCGACGATGCTACACCAGTGGCCAGCGCCTATGGCGCAGCGGTAGCCGATACCGACAACGATGCCGTGCTGTGCTGGCAGGAGCACTGCGTAGAGCGCGCACTGGGCACTGTAGACTTCTTCGAACGTCTGAAAGACCCTACATACTATGGCGATGTATATAGCATAGCCGTGCGCATGGGCGGCCGCAAACGCCGCAATGACCAAAAGGGCACACTTGTGATAGTACAGGATGCATAAGCGGGTCTTGAATAGCTCCTGTTACATTCCCTCCTGCGACCGACCACTTGTCGGCAGACCCGCAAGCCTGATCCTATGCCGCTCCATCACGATGATGGCGGCATAGGGGAGGCTAAAAAGAAAAAGAAAAAATAATAAAGCAAAAATGCTGATGGGCTATGGCCTGTGTATCTGATATGGATGTGAATATGAACGAACATAATAGCCTGTACCTGAGCATTGGCAGCTTTCTGGGTAGTGTGTGCAGTTTTCTGTACGCCTATGTGACGGCAGGCAATATAGCATGGCTGATAGGTTGTGTGGCAGGCCTGGTATCGATATGGGCGGGCGTACTGACGATAAAGGAAAAACGCATCAGGATAAAGAACCTACGCCATGAGAACAATAAAGGAGATACTGACGGGCAATGATGTATGGTGGGGCCCACTAGTGCTCATTATGCTACTGGCCCTTATAGGCTTCGGCGCCTACAGCCAGGCACACGACAAAAGTATGGACAACGCCAACCTGGTGATAGGCGGACTGATGACGAACCTGGGTA
Organism: Nemorincola caseinilytica; assembly: GCF_039540515.1. Lineage (NCBI taxonomy): Bacteria > Pseudomonadati > Bacteroidota > Chitinophagia > Chitinophagales > Chitinophagaceae > Nemorincola > Nemorincola caseinilytica. The sequence continues at coordinate 273,322 of NZ_BAABFA010000010.1, forward strand.
TGCTGCTGTCGTTCCGATATGGGTCATCGAAGGGGAGCAAGGATAAGGACAAAAAAGGAGAACCCTGATGCAAGGGATGAAAGGATGGGCATGATGCCGTAGTACCAGATAATAAAAGTGACACAAGGTTCAAATAAGACACCTAAACCCTATACAAAATGAAACTTCTGATACCTATGACCATACTGATGTGCATGGTGGCCTGCAGGCCGCTAAAGCAGCAGTATAGACAAAGGGAAAGCACTAATAGCAGGACCGATAGGGTAGCGACCGTAAGCGCTACGAGGCAGGTCGAAGCAAGGGGCAGCACAGGTATGATGAGTGAAGAGGTAAGGCCGGTGAGTGGCAGCGCGTCTCTGACCCTGACCACCACCGACCTGCTGCCCACTACTGATGCTGAAGGGCATAAACAGGGCCGCCTGTACATGGCCGATAGCGGTGGCGCACGCGCTATAGTACGAGTGAGCAGCAACGGCCGTGTGCATATAGAATGCAATACGCTAGCCCTGGCCATAAAACGCTACCGCATAGATAGCGCCTATATGACACAACGCTACGACAGCTTAGTGGCTGCGAACATGGCGACACACCATACATCGAATACCGATAGCCTGACGGAGGTAGTACGAAGAACCAATGCGGGTTTTGCGGGTATGATACGATATGGGCTGGCGTTGCTGATAGCCTTTGTATGCGGTATGCTGGCGCAGAAGTATGTACTACCTATCATCTTTAAAAAGACCTATCATATATGGTAACACCAGATCAGCAGGGAAGACCTTCCATATCGCAGCTGGCACTGCAGATAGCACTGGCCCAGGTGGGCCAGCGGGAAACGCCGGGTCGTGAGAACAGCGGACCCATGATAGACAAATACCTGGCCGCTGTAGGGCTGCCACCAGGATATGCGTGGTGCCAGGCATTTGTGAACTGGTGCTACGAAGAAGCCGCACTACAGCTAAGCACACCCGAACCGGTACCCAATACAGGGGGTGTACTGGAATGCTGGCGGCGCACGCCCGACAATATGCGCATCAGCGCAAAGGCTATACAGGCAAGACCTGAGATACTGTTGCCAGGTGACCAGTTCATAATGAAAGTGGGCACAAAGGGAGCAGGCCATACAGGATTGATAGTGAACGTGCGCGGCAACAAGCTGCTGACAGTGGAAGGCAATACCAACGATGAGGGGAGCCGGGAGGGCTATGAAGTAGCCATGCGTACACGCAATGTACTGATGCCCGAACTGCTGGGCGCGATAAGGTACACTACTCCCGGCTTCTCTTAGCGAGTGCCGGCATACCGAATGCAACTAGAACATGACCCATTTGACCTTTTACTTTTTTGACCATTTGACCTCTTTAACCAAAAAAACACATGAAAATATCAGAAACACTGCTGGCGAGGGCCAGGAAGATCTTTGAGCGGAACGAAGCTCGGGACAAGCTGTACATAACTGCCGATGGGCAGATATTCGTAAGGGAGAGCGATGCCAATGGACAGGCGACCAACCTGGGCCGAGCCGGAGGCATCAAAGATGTGGCAGTATTGCTGCGCACTACTGTAGGAAGCCCGGCAGAAAAGACCTTGCCAAAGGCCGGGGATAAGGCTGATGTACCTGCTACACACCGTGAGCTGACAGCGCAGGAAATAGCCGCAGACCTGGCAAAAGAGGCAGCAGCCAAACTGAACAAGATGCTGAAGGCACTGGTGGAGACCGAGGCAAAACACAAAAAGCTGAAAGAAGAACAGGCCGCACTGCCCATTACCGCCACTGCAAACAGAAAGACCGGCATAGCCAACAGGATAACAGCCGCAGCAGAAAAAATAAGCACGCTAACGACAGATATAGAGGCAGCAAAAGCAAAGCAGGCAGAGACCGATACAAAGACCGAAGATACCCAGGAAGACGAAACGAATGGATGAACGATACCGGTAGTACCGGAAACGATCTTTTGAAAAACAATATTCAATAAGCATTTAAAAGAACCCAATAAATGAGTGGTGTAAGTATAAATTTAGCGAATGGCGGACTGGGAGGAACACTGCAGACCGCAGATGGTATAGCAGGCCTTGTGCTGACAGGAGGTGTAGATGCCGGCGGCTATGTGCTGGGCACACCCAAACTGGTGACAGGTCTCTCGTCTCTAACCGCAGCGGGCATTACCGAAGATGATAATGCATTTGCCATGAGGCAGATAAAAGACTTCTATGCCCTGGCGGGCGATGGTGCGCAGCTGTACCTGATGCTGGTGCCGGATACGATGACCGTGGCCGACATAGCCGACATAACCGAGCCGAACGGCGCACAAAAACTGCTGCAGTATGCAGATGGCAAGATAAAACTGCTGGGCATAATGACGGACGATACTGCAGTAGACACCCCTACCCAGGAAGATGCACTGAACTCGGACATTCCGCAGGCGCTGGTGAATATGGGTTTCCTGGCCAACGAATGGTTCGTTGGGCACAAGCCATTCAGGGCTATCATAGGAGGAACCTCGTATAGTGGTGTGCCCGCCGACCTGGCCGACCAGACCGCTGACAGCATGAACCGTGTTGCCATACTGATAGGTGATACCAGACCCGCACCCACAGGTGGTATAGGTGGCGCAGCCTGCCTGGGTATGGCGCTGGGCCTTGCGGCCAGCCTGCCTGTACAGCGTAAGCTGAGTCGTGTGCAGAACGGCAGGTTGCCTACGGTATCGGCCTATGTGGGGCAGTATGCAGTGGGTGCCGTAGGCAGCGATGAGGGTGTGATAGCCGGCAGGGGCTACATTACCTTCAGGCGTTACCCAAATGTAACGGGCTTCTTCTTCAGTAGCGATACTATGTGTACCGCACCTAGCGACGACTACCAATTCCTGTCGCGCGGGCGCATCATAGACAAGGCCCACGTGCTGGCATATGCCACATTCGTACAGGAGGTGGATGATGAGGTGCTCATAAACACCGATGGTACACTGAACAGCGGCTACTGCAAGGGCCTGAGCCAGCAGATGGAGAATGTGATAAACAACACCATGACGGTGAACAATGAGATAAGCAGCGTGACCTGCTTCATAGATCCTGAACAGAACATACTGGCCACCAGCAGGCTGGAGGTATCGCTGAGCATAATACCTGTGGGCTATAGCAGCAACATCACCATATCGCTGGGCTTCATCAATCCGGCGAACAACTAACTGAGTGGGAGGCCGTGAGTCGCTGGTGATGAGTAGCGGATGCGTGAAAATATACTATGTGTACCGATGAAAAGGAATGAGATGCAACGATACTTATGACCAGCGACCAGGACCTACCGCCAGCAAAGAGATAGATACTAAATAAATAAACCTCAAAAAAATCATAGATACCCGATGGGACTGATCTCGTTTTTCAATAGCAAAGAATGCGAATGGGCGGACATGGATGTGATGGTGGGCAATGCGCCACTGACCAAGATACGCGCCATAAGCTATAAGGCCAGCAAAAGCAAAGAACTACTGCATGGCGCAGGTGATATGCCCATAGGCATACAGAGCGGCAACCGAACATACGAGGGAGAGATAAAAGTGCTGAAAGGCGCCCTTGACGCCATGAACCGCGCTGCGGTGGCACTAAAGGGCAAGGATATACTGGATCTCGTTTTCGATATAGTGATAACCTACAAACCGCATGCTACACGCGTACTGCAGACAGATGTGCTGGTAGGTGTACAGGTGAAGGACTGGGAAAAAGGATGGGAACAGGGCGCCACACAAATGGAAATATCGCTGCCTATCATTTTCATGTCCATTGGCAGCGAGTAACACTTACTGACCTCATATGAATAGAGGCACATATGCCGGATAGGTTGTGGAGCCAGCCGCAAACAGATGGTTGCTGGTGGGATAGCGCGGCTGGTGGCTTCCTTGGGGCAAGAACCCTATCTATAACTGTTGTTAACGAGGCAGCCTTTACCGGGCCATATACATGGTTATGGGTATCGCAACTATCCGGCATTATTTTTTCTACACAAGATCTTCTTCACTCATCAAATACAAATAAAAAATGGAAACACCACTAAAAGGCCAGGCCGCGCCAGAGCAGGTAGCCGCCTGGAAAGCCGAACACCCGATAGGTATTTATAGCATAGAGATAGATGGCCATGTGGCCTACTTCAAAAAGCCGAATCGTAAGGAAATGAACTGCGCCATGAGCAAGGCCAGCAAAGAGTCGGCACTGGACCTTTTTGAAGAACTGGCCAACCTGACCTGGATAGGCGGCAGTAACGACGTACTGGCAGTAGATGAACTGTTCTATGGTCTTGTAGACCAGCTGAAGCTGGTGATAGAAGGCAAGAAAGCACGCCTGGTAAACTTATAGAGGGGGCCGTAGGCGGACCGGGTACAGACCCCCTTGGATACATGGAAACGGTAATAGAAATGTATGCGCCCGGCTGCGATACCACATTGCTGGACGAAGAACAGATGGTACAGAAACTGGCACATATACGGTATGAGCGCGAACGGGCAGCGGCCCAATTCACAAAGTGGCCGTATGGCAACAACAACAGATAAAACAACACTATGAGTGCAGGAGCAGGAGCCGCCGCAAGTGGTGGTGCAGTAGCAAAAGGCGCCGGTGCGGCCGTAGAGGTAGCGAAGAAAGTAGCCGAATGGGGCTACGAGCTGGGCAAGATGTCGGTACAGGCGGCGCTGGAGCAGGAGATGCGCGTGCGCAGTTTTCAGTCGCTGACGGGTAGCCCTACGGTAGGGTTGCGAGTAGCCGAGCAGTTGCGGCAACTATCGGCCAGCAGCGGTATGGGTAGCGATGTGTATGATCCGGCCAAGACCCTGCTGCAGTATGGCATAGGCGCCGATGAGTTGGTAAAAGACCTGCATCAGATAGGCGACATAGCGAAAGGAGATGCTGATCGTATGAAGACCCTGGCCAAAGACTACGGACATGTACGCGCTATAGGCAAACTGATGGCCGAGGACCGGGTGGAAATGAGCCAGATGGGCTTTGACCCGCTGCAAATAATGTCTGAGCGATGGGAGGATTTTGGCTACAAACAAAAGATGACCGTAGGGCAGCTAAAGCAACTAATGGACCAGGGGCGCATCAGCGCTATGCAGGTAGCCAGGGCCTTTGACATAGCTACCGAAAGCGGCGGTAAGTTTCATGGGGTACTAGAACAGATGGCCGGTACAGGTGGCGGTGCACTGCAGCAGCTGAAAGTGAGACGGGAGAACTTCCTCACTGATATAGGTAACTCGATAACACCCTACCTGCAGGTAGGCGCTGATGTGGTCGAAGACATGCTGCAGGGAATGGGCATTCACAAAACCACACCGGATATACTGCGGTCAGAAATGACCGAGGCACAAACAATGGTGAGCAGTATAGTGGGTAGAAATGAGGGCGATGGTACTCGTGCTGCGATGCTAGATATGCTGCGCTCGAAATACCCACAGACCTATGGGGGTATAAATAGCAGGACGGTGACCAACAAAGAGTTGCTGGCCATGCAGGGTGGAGTGAACGAGGGGTATAAAGATCGCATACGGCAGGCAGACTATCAGGACTCGAAGGCCAGGTACACACAAGACCAGATGGCAGCTATAGAGCTGGCCAACAAGCTGAGAAGCCAGGCGAAATATGAGCGGGGACAGGGCGATGTAGGTCTTTTCGATGACAGGGCATTGAAATACCTGGGAGGCGCAGACAGGATAAAGTTGCGCCGTATGAATGTGGATTTCACGAACACATTTGGCGTAGCTACACCAACTGCTATGGAAGCCGCTGCGGACAACCTGATGCGCCGGGCAGGCATGGACCAGGAGCGCAAGACCGCAATGGATGAGGGACTAGCAGAGCAGCGGCGTGTGCAGCTGGTGAGCAAATGGCTGGATCTGAACGCAAACCCAGCTGCCCGAACAGCTATATGGGGTGCTAACACCACAAAAAAATGGCCTGTCTTCGAGAGGTCGGTAAAGGATATACTGGGAAAGAAAGGTATAGATGTGTTAGGTCAGATGAGTGATATACAACAGCTACTGACCCCGGCTACCATGTTGGCAGGAAATACACCTGCAGGCGATAAGCTGGCACGCGCTGTGGAAGGTAGGACCGATGCGGTGACCAATGGCGGAGAGCGTGCCCTGCACATATCTATAGGCAATGTGGTAGGCCGTATGGAGAACCATGTGGCCGATGGCAAAGATCTGGTAGAGACCATAGAGCCAAAGCTGGAAGAAATGATGGGCCGCATACTGGCAGGTGTACCTACATGGTAATGAATAAGAAAAGGCTATTGTTTCATTTCAGTACTACATAATTCATACTTCATAACTCATACTCAATAATGGCAGAGATAAATATTAGCGCCATACTGGCGGCGGCAGGTTACGAGAAGATAAAAGAACCGAAGATGAACCTGGGTCTGTTAGATCTTGAGGATCCGAAAACCCTGGTAAAACGTACCGGCAAGACAGGTTCCCCTTATTACAAGAGCAGCCCTATCGTATATGCAGAGCCCTACTACCTGCCTGTAGAGATAAAGTATGAAGGCAAAAGCTATCACCTTCCTTTTCCCCAGGTCACCTTAGAGGCAAAGAAGCATTTGGTACAGACACCTCTTACCGAGCGCACCGGGCAGGTAATGGAGCTGGTATATACCGATGCCTACAAGATAACGGTAAAGGGGTACATGATAGGCCTGGACGGTGAATATCCCGAAAGCGACCTGGACATGCTGAACGAACTATACCGCATACAGGCAGCTGTGGACATAAACAACGTGATAACCGACGTATTACTCACCACTACGAAAGGAAAGAACAATGTGGTGGTGAGCGAATGGAAACTGACAGATACAAAAGGGGTGAAGAACGTAAGAGAATACGAGCTTGTCCTGCTCAGCAACGAGCAGTTCAATCTTGATGACATATCGTAGTTCATATAACAGATAAACGATACCACATCCTGAAACAGCAACACTAAAACACCAGACATTCACCGTGGCCCTTTATACTTTAAATAGCGAGATCACTATAGACGACCTGCAGTTTCGCGGGGTGCACGAGGTGCGCATAGAGCGTGGCATACATGGCTACGAGCATAAGGCATTCATAAACGTGCCGCATATAGCGCATATAATGAAGGGCAAGCGCGCCGTGCCCGCAAAGAAACCGATCGGCGACCTTTTCAAGGATGGTGCGCGCGTATCTATAAAGCTGGGTTATGACAAAGACCTGCGTACAGAGTTCGAAGGTTTTGTGGTACGCCGGAATGCAGGTATGCCTACCGAGATAGAGTGCGAAGGCTATTGCCGGCAACTGCGAGAACAAAAAGTGACCGCCAAACTGAGCAAAGGCATGACCGTAAAAGAACTGCTGGAATTAGCATGCAAAGGCACTGACGTGGCGGTAGAATGCAAAGTAGACCTTACGCTGTATGGCAAGACGCTCACTGACCATACGGGCCTGCAGATACTGGACGAAATAAAAAAAAGCAGCGATGGCGCACTGAACATTTTTTTCATAGAACCCCGGAAACTGTGGTGCGGCCTTTTGTATACACCTTTCCTGGCCGGTACGGACGTGTTCTCTTTACCTACGGTCAAGTATCGCCTGGGATGGAACTGCCTGAAGGAGAACGACCTGCGGGAGCGTGTACCCAACGAGCCTGTGCAGATATATTTCAACGGCACGCTTGTAAATGGTGATACCGTGCGCGTGACCAGCGATGACGACAAAGCAAAGCGAAAGGAGAAAGCATCGTTCCATGGTATAAAGCAAGAGAAGATGATCACATCTTTCGTGAACGAAAAAGCAAAGAAAATGAACTATACGGGATATGAAGGTTCGTTCACATCTTTTTTGCAGCCCTTTGCCCTACCGGGCTATACAGCCATGGTAAAGGATGGTAGCTACCCCGCGCGCGATGGCAAGTATATGATAGAGAGCACCGTGGTGACCTTTGGCGTGAATGGCGCACGGCGCCATATAGAGTTAGGAGCAAAAATGGGAGGTGCCAATGGCTAACCAGATAAAACGCCGTATAGGCGAAGAGATACGTCGCATAGCACATACACAGGACACCGTAGCGCTTGTGAGCGGCGTGGTAAAAAGCGTGCAGGAGGGTGATGGAACCTGTGCTGTGCTGCTAAATATGGATGATGCCGAAATGACCGAAGGCATATTGCTGGACATCACTACCGGCAGCGTTGATGGCATACATGCCATACCGGCAATCAATAGCAAGGTGTGGCTGGCCGAGGCCGATGAACCGGGCCGCTGGTGCATGGTGAAGTGTGACAAGATAGAGAAGCTCTACATCACCGCTGTAGATAAGATAGCACTGAACGGCAATGGCTTTGGCGGACTGGTGAAAGTAGATGCCCTGGTGAGTAAGTTGAATGCGATAGAAGAAGCTTTTAACACGCATCTTAGCAACTATAATACCCATACACATCCTGCACCTGGCGGAGCTACCACTGCACCGGTTGTGCTTGATAATGGCACCATAATGCCTCTTACGGAAGCAAGCGATATCGATAACCCTAAAATAACTCACGGATAATGGCAAAACGAATGATGGATATAGCCCTTGATAACGAGGCAGATGACGATATGCTGATAACAGGACCGGCTGATGATGGCGACCTGGCAGTGATAGAGAGCACACGCGAACACCAGCGACAACTGCTGCTCAACAACAAGGGCGATTTCAAAGAGAATCCCACTGTATGTGTAGGTGTGATCAATTATATAGATGACGAGGAAGATACCGGGGCACTGATGCGCGAGATAGCCGCCCAATATGCACTAGATGGTATGACCGTACAAAAAGTGATTCGGGAGGCCGGAGATATAGTAAGTAATGCAGAGTACAAGTAGAAGGTAAAAGACCAGAGAGAAAGCAGAACATCACAGGAGTATAAGCCAATATGCTCGTCCAGTAGCCACACAAAATATCGACCCAATGTCACAAGTAACAGTACAACCCAACCAGAACATACTGGATATAGCAGTGAGCGAATATGGCAGTCTTGAGGCTGCTATGGAACTGTGTGCCGCCAATGGTCTTACTCTCAGCATGGTGCCCGCTGCGGGTAGCATGCTGAATGCCCCGGCAGTACCAGAGGCTATGACCGATGCCGACACACTACTATACATGCGCTCTCGTGGTATACAGATAGGTACCGCAGGAATAACAATACCACCTCCGGCCCCACCTACGATGATGTTGCGCAAGGTTCTGGTACCTGACATGCAAACGACCGTAGATGTATATTATCCGCACATAGAAGGTACACCTATCATGCGTGTAAATATGGTAGGAACTGAGAATTTCTACAACCTGTATGATCTGCAGGAAAACTGGCCAGAGCTTACGGCATACTATGTGCGTGCACAACGTTACAGTTTATTCTCGGTACCTGATCCCGGAGGAATAACGTTACCAATGCCGGAATATATAATAGGCTTCATGGAAGACAAAAACCTGATATATCCCATACACGACCCGGCAGGCCCAGCAGAAGAGAGCTATATCATTTACTCTGCACCTGATGCATATATGGGCAGTACAGGTCATGTGGCACGCCTCATAGATGTACATGGCAATAATACAGTGTGTGCCCCTATGATACTGGTGCATTATGTTGGCTTCGATATGCTTGCGCCATTCAATTCTTATGTTATTATGGGAAAGATAGACGTAGACCCCAGCACATGGATATGGGATGAAGAGGCAGGTGTGATGAGAGGTGGAGTCATATATATACCACCTATAGAGCTACCGCCTGGTATATTGGATATACAATTTCCACTTACGGTATTACGCTATCGCAAGCAAAGCGAAATGACCTATACATTTCTGTTCGGGACATGGGAATTAGCGCTGGAGCCAAATGAAGTATACGAGATAATAATAGATACAGGCTTCAGACCATCGGGCATTCTTGATGTGTCATGGCGATCTGCTCAATACAGTATAGCGGTAGAGGTAGTACCCGTCTAGGACTTTATTTACAGCATACTATCGACCGATACAAAACTTACAAAGACCTTTTTTCAATAACATGGTGACCGTACAACCTAATCAAAGTATACTGGATGTAGTACTGAACGAATATGGTAGCCTGGAAGCGGCCATGACTTTTTGCACAGCCAATGGCATATCCCTTAGCACTATACCTGTAGCCGGAACCACATACCAAGTGCCAGCTAGTATCGAAGGTAATGCAATATCTTTGGCATACCTGCGCAGTCGAGACATTACGATAGGAACTGCCGATGTGAACGTCGAAATTCCTGGGCCACTTATTGCGTCTATAGTATTGCGGCCATACGAAATGAGCATAAACTTGAATGGATATCATTTAGGAGAGTTCGGACTCCGATGGGTAAGTCATGTTGCATTTTACAATCGATATCCCTTATTAGAAGATTGGGTAGTTCCGCCAAAGCTCATCCTTACCTCGATTGAACAATGGGATATACCCCCATCTGGATTGGCGGGAGCTGAGGCCGAGTTGCTACTCTCTGCAGGTCAGATGTTCGAAAAAATATTAGAGTTCCCACCCACTACAGAATCTGTAGGAGCAGGAGTTCACTTTTGGTATTCAGACCCATCTAGTTTTTGGGAAAATGCAGTAGCTCGATTCGAAGATGTTGAAGGCAACTCTGCCGTATGTGCACCAGTAGTGGTATACTATTCTCCTACAGCGACACTTTACACAATTATAGGCCAACTCCAATTACATATCGGCACACAAATAGGAGAATCCTACATACAGCCCATTACTATTTTACACCCGCCAGATAATCCTGTTTTCAATGTGCTATATCATAAAATAATCTACCAGACCAGTAGTGGAGAAGAAGTATCTACCGGGGCCTTGGCCACAGGCGATACAGTGGAACTTCACCTGACCGCCGGTATATATCACATCATACTCGCCACTACTTATACACGTCCTTTCGAGGGGGTAGACCCCGGGCCTTATTCTTTCAATAGCCTGGTACTGGAAGTGACCAACTCCTAAAACAATAAAAACAAAAATTTATGGCAAGAACAATAACTCAGATACAGGACGAGATAATTAGCACCAGGGAAACACAGTTGCCAACCCTTAATAGCGAGAGCCGAGTGGCCGTATGGCGCTTGTGGACCTATGTAATAGCTGTTGCTATATGGGCAGTGGAAAAACTATTTGACACACACAAGGCCGAGGTGAATGATATAATAGCCCGGCAAAAACCGCATAGCCTGGCATGGTACAGAGAAAAAGCGAAAGCATTTCAATATGAAAATGACCTGCCCGATGGTAGCGACACTTACTCGATCATAAGAGAAGAAGACCGCATAGTGAAATATGCAGCAGCCATAGAACGTACCAACACTGTGCGGTTAAAGGTCGCTAAGATCGGAGAACCCGCCGAGCCGGGCGGAGAAGAAGACCTGGCGCCACTGAGTGGAGCCGAAATGGACAACTTTGAGCCGTATATGCACCGGGTAAAGGATGCCGGGGTACGCCTTATCATAAATAGCGCCACGGCCGACCTGTTGCGGCTTACTGCCACCATCTATTACGATCCGCTGGTACTGGCTGCCGATGGCTCACGGCTAGATGGAACATCGGCCACACCGGTGACAGATGGCATACGCGCATACCTGAAAGGCATAGACTTTGGCAATGGCCTGATGGTGGTGAACCGCCTGCGCAATGCCATAGAGGCAGTAGAGGGGGTGCGCATTGGCCATCTGACCCTTGTAGAGACAAAATATGCCGAGTTCGATTATACAGAGGTAGAAGTAGAATACCTGCCCGATGCCGGCTATATACGTTTAGATACCACTACACTTACTTACATACCTCACGAACCATTCTAATGACCTATGTTCAATATCGACCTTTTTTCTCTGGGCACACAACTGCTGCCGGTACGCTGGCGCAAGCCGCGCATGAGCGCGTGGATCAGATGCCTGCTGACACCGCTGAACACACTCTATACGCTGTTCCTCAACAACCGGTCTGGCAACCACTACCGCCTTTCGCATACAGGCCAGGTATGTAGTTTGGAAGCCCTGCTGAACGATGCATACGATCCCGGCCGCCACATTTCTATTGAGGACGGCCCCTTTCTGGACCCTCTATTCATATATATCCCCGACGAAGACAGGGATGTACCCATATCGCTTGTCAGCGAATTGCCGCACGATGATTACGAGGCGCCCATATACTTGCTTACCGTGGCCGAGACAGCTACCGAGGCCGAGCAGTTCGTTGTCCGTTACCCTACGAGCATATCTGCCTCGTTCGATGAGATACGCTGGCGCGCCCTTATAGACCAGTATAGGCTGGTGGGCAAGAATACCTATAGCTTCTCACCATTCTGATGAATGAACGAAACTATTGCTGTGCCTACCCTCAAGACCACTTTTATCACTTACAAAACATATACATAAGACATGAACTTACACAAACGAATAGACTTCGGACAGCCGGGAGGCTTTCCCCTTACGCAGAACAGGCTGGCCGACCTTCAGACGGCCTACACCGAAGCGCTGCTTGCTATTATAGCGGCCGGTGGCGACATCGTCGGTCCCTTGCGCCTCAGTGGCATGGAGCTCACTACCCCCTCACCCGGCACCACGGCAGTATCTGCAGGTTACTTCGTATATAATGGCAACCTGGTGCGGTTCGAAGGGGGGAGTGTGACGCCCGGAGAGGACGATGAGGTGGCTATCGTCATATCTCACCCGGCCGAGGACCTTACATACAATGATGGTGTAGAACGTCCTGTGCTGCTGCGTACCATAGCTACACTTGTCGCCGAAGAACCTGCAGGCATGGATGACACCCGTTTTCCCATTATGCTTTTCAACCCTTGGGGACGTATCGGTTGGGCCGGAGGCTACATGATGAGCAGCCCGCTGGAGGGTACCGTGCTTTACCGTAAAGACCTCTTCTCTAACGTAGTAGCGCTGAAGGGTAATGTATCTATCAGCAACATATCGCCGGCCACAGAGTTACCTGCTATAGGTTTCCTCACCTTCTGGACCCTGCCTGAAGGATACAGACCCGAGGAAGATGCCTATTTCGTGGGCCACTTCATAGATCCCGCATCAGGCGGCAACTACCCCCGCAATAGTATGGACTATCTGCGTCACTTTACCTGCCGGCTCACTACTGCTGGTGAGGTACAGGTAGAATTCATAAACGATGACGGTGCCTTCCCTGCCGGCTACAGCGTCACCTTTAACGCACGCCTGAACCTGGGCTGATGAGCCGGCCCATTGCCGGTTTACGGGCCCGCCCTTCCCCTTTCTATTTGCATATCACCGAAATTGGTCTTATATTGTACCTTTGTTTCAAACCAAGTTAACGCAAATATGAAAAGCGCTGCAAGCATTGTGGTGATGCTGGGGCTCACGGCGGGCCTGTTCTCCTGCAAAAAAACGATACACTGCGAAACGCAGACCATAAAGAAGGTATATTTTATCAGCTCGCTTTCATCAATGAAGGTGCCGGACTCGGTAGCTATGGTACGCATGTTCAATAAGACCGGCGGTTTCTCCGAGCTTTCCGAGATATTCCTGCCCATAAAGCTGGCCAAAGAGGGTATATCGGATAAGAGCATGGAGTTTCCATACAAGGGCCAGAAGACCTACGATTATAACTGGGAGGTGACCCTGCTGCCATCCAATAGGGTATACTACTTCTCCAAGATATCGCATGAGAGTGCTACCTCGAAAACGCACTACTGCACCAATGGTACCAGTTATACTGTCAGGTCGGGCCCCGGGGGCACACCCCTTGCCGATTCTACGGTACGCGTACCCGGCAATCCCTACTCCACTACACCCTACTTCGAACACGACATAGAGGTGCAGTATTACTAGTAGCATCATACATTAACAGCATAAAAGCAGCAAGGGATGTCCATATGGACATCCCTTGCTGCTTTATATGACCTAAGCGAACTGTCAGAAGAACATGCTGCACACCACTATGGCGGCAATAACGCATATGAGGTCTACCAGCAGCATAGACGATAGTGTATAACGGGTGTTCTTTACCTTCACACTGCCAAAGTACACGGCTATCACATAAAAGGTTGTCTCGGCCGAGCATTGGAACACACTGGCCAGCCGCCCGGCCATAGAATCTACACCATAGGTCTGCATGGCGTCTATCATAAAGCCGCGCGAGCCGCTGGAGCTGAAGGGCCGAAGTATGGCTACAGGCAGCGCATCGGTGATACCCTTATCTACCCCGAACATAAGGAAGAACCGCGCAATAGCGCCCGATATTATCTCGAACACACCACTGTTGCGAAACAGCGATATGGCCGCCAGCATACCCAGTATATAGGGAAATATGGAAACACCCGTCTTGAGGCCACCTGCGGCGCCATCTACAAAGGAGGAGAATATGTTCTTGCCTTGGTCGGCAAAGGCACGCTCGCGGGTAAAGGCATATGCCACTACGGCCAGTATGATGCTCAGCAGTATCACGTTCGATATATTGGCCGTGAAGTGGTTCTTCTCTATTATGTCCAGCCGGGTAATATAGAACATCAACCCAGCCAGCACGCCCATTATACTGCCTATGGCCAGCAGCAGTGCACCGCTGCGAAAATTGATGCGCTGCCTTATACCCACTATCACCAGTGCTGCCAGCGTACCTATGAAAGAGGTGATGATGCAGGGCAGCATCACATCGGCAGGGTTCTGCGCATTCTGCGCAGCGCGGTACCCTATGATGGATGTAGGTATAAGGGTAAGCCCCGCAGCATGCAGGCACAGGAACATGATCTGTGCATTGCTGGCGCGCTCTTTGTCGGGGTTTATCTCCTGCAGGCTTTCCATGGCCTTTAGGCCGAAGGGTGTGGCGGCAGAGTCCAGTCCCAGGAAGTTGGCGGCAAAGTTCAGCGTCATATAAGATATGGCGGGGTGCTTGGCCGGTACATCGGGAAAGACCTTCACAAATACCGGGCTCAATAACCGCGCCAGCTTCTCTGATGCGCCGGAGTCTATGAGCAGTTGCAGTATACCACAGAAGAAAGAGAGATACGCAATGAGCGGCAGCAGCAGATCGAAGATAGAATTGCGGCAGGTAGGCAGTATGCCATCGGCGGCCTGCCTACCTGCCGTTATGCGTACTACACCTTTATCCAGCGTATAGATAGTATCCTGCCAGGTGGTGGGGCCGTGGGCTATGTACTTATGGTCGGGCGCACGGTTCAGGCTGTCCTGTATATGCACCGGCAGCCGGGCGGTATATACTTCCCCTATCACCAGTGCATCGTCCTTTTTGCCATTCACTACATGGTCTATACTGTACACATTGCCGGTGGCCAGCATACCCAGTATATATACCGTAGACAGGATAATAATGATGAGCCAGAATCTGCTAAGTACCATTGGCGCGGCTATTTTCTGTACTAAGGTAATTGAAAAGATAGCATGGCTGTTATGAATATACTGCCTGCCATGTATTTCCGCTCTTCGCACAATATAGACAAGACCGATATTGTCCTCGTTAGGGCTACAACTATCCTCCCAGAGCGGCACGGTCTCATAAAAAATGCAATGAAGATGATAGTTGCGTTCGCCCTCGATATTTGTCTCTTATATATTACTCATTTTACTGCCTGCCACTTTTTAACTTTTGACTTAATTTAGCGTTCGTATATTGCTATGTCGAAAAAGAAGATGAAACTGAGGTCCGCCTGTATTAGTGTATTGTCTGTATTGTCACTGGCCATAGCCTGCAACTCTCCCGTGCAGAACGCAGCGGCACGCACACCCGGTTTCGACGACCCGGTAAAGGCCACGGTAGCGCCCCTCATCTACGACACGCTCAGCGCTAACGCGCGTAGTATCATTGCCCAGCTCGATGAGTATTATCGCGGCCAGGTGCGTGCCGGCTTCAATGGTGCGGTGCTGGTGGGCGTAAAGGGCAAGGTGGTATACGAACGCTACTTTGGCGTCAGCAACAGGGAAAAGAAAATGCCCGTGGCGTTCAATTCTTCTAGCCAGCTGGCATCTATATCCAAGACCTTTACCGGCGCTGCCATACTGTACCTGTACGAGCACAAGATGCTGAACATAGACTACCCGGTACAGCACTATATAAAGGACTTTCCGTACAGCGGTATATCGCTGCGCATGTTGCTGAACCACCGCTCGGGCCTGCCCGACTATACCAAGTGGGTGCCCGTCTATAACAAGGATACCCGTACGCCTATCACAAACGAGGCTGTGGTAGGGCTGATGGTAAAACACAAGCCCCGTGTGGAGTTCAGGCCCAATACCCGCTTCAAGTATTGCAATACCAACTTCGCCCTGCTGGCGCGGGTCATAGAGGTGGTGTCCAAAATGAGCTATGCCGAATTCATGAACAAGCACATTTTCGCACCACTGGGCATGACCAATACCTTTGTGTACGAACCCTGGAAAGGCCTGCCGGGCAATGCTACCATCAGCTATAAGTACAACTGGGTGCGCGAGCCCGATATGTTCGCCGACGGTGTAACGGGCGATAAGGGCATATACAGTACCGTGCAGGATATGTTTCGCTGGGACCAGTCGCTGTACAACAGCACACTGCTCAGCAACGAGATGATAGAACTGTCTTATGGCCCATGCTCTTTCGAGAAGCCGGGCATAAAGAACTATGGCCTGGGCTGGCGTATGCTGTGCTACCCCAATGGTAATAAGGTCATTTACCACAATGGTTGGTGGCATGGCAACAATACATCGTTCTACAGGCTCATAAAGGAGAACATGACCATCATAGTGCTGGGCAACAGGTTCAATAAGGCCATATACCGCCAGGCGCCCGTTATATACGGTATAGTAAAGGGTGTAGAGGCCACCGGTTTCGACGACGAGGGCTAGGCCGTTCATTTCTTTTTCTTTCATTTTACCTGGTCTATAGAAACAGGTAGGGTGTACGGATGCATTTCAAAATTCGCATAGCACTTTCGCTAAATAATACCCGCGCGACAGCGCGGACATTGCATCTCCCTCTCCATCGGAGAGGGCTGGGGTGAGGCTGAAGGAGCGAAGATCTGAAATGTACCTGCGCTCTGCCTCCCGCCTGCCATATGCTGCCGATACTGTATCTTTGCGCCTCATATATTCATAATATTCTCATTTCTATATGGACCGTAAGATCACATCGGCGCTTATTTCTGTTTTTTACAAAGATGGCCTTGAGCCCATAGTGCGCAAGCTGTACCAGCTAGGGGTAGCGCTTTACTCTACAGGCGGCACGCAGACCTTCATAGAAGGACTTGGCATACCCTGTACTCCCGTAGAGCAGGTAACAGGTTATCCGTCCATCCTGGGTGGCCGTGTAAAGACCCTTCACCCCGGCGTATTTGGCGGCATACTGGCCCGCCGCGACCTGCCCGAGGATATGGCACAGGCATCGCAGTACAATATACCCATGCTAGACCTGGTGATAGTGGACCTCTACCCCTTTGAGGAGACCGTAAAACAGACCAGCGAAGAAAAGGCCATAATAGAGAAGATAGATATAGGCGGCGTATCGCTGATACGCGCCGCAGGCAAGAACCATAAGGATGTATATATAGTGGCATCGCGTCACCAGTATGCCGAGTTGCTGCAGACCCTGGAGGCAGGCAATGGTACCACTACATATGAGCAACGCCGTAGCGCCGCCGCCGCCGCCTTTGCCGAATGTGCGCATTACGATGTGGCCATAGCAGGCTACTTCAATAAAGAAGATGGCGCAGCATACTCTCAACTATCTTATGGCAGCAAGCAGGTACTGCGCTATGGCGAGAACCCGCACCAGCAGGCAGCTTTCTATGGCGAGCTGGATGCACTTTTCTCGAAGCTCAACGGCAAAGAATTGTCTTACAACAACCTGGTAGATGTAGATGCTGCCTGCCAGGTGGTGTCGGAGTTCACAAGGTCTGTGTTCGCCATCATAAAGCATACCAATGTGTGCGGTATAGCCGAGCGCGATACCGTATCTGCCGCGTGGGATGCGGCCCTTGCCGGCGACCCCGAGAGCGCTTTTGGTGGTGTGCTTGCCACCAATACCGCCATAGATGCAGCCACAGCTACCAAAATAAATGAACTCTTCTTCGAGATACTGATAGCGCCCTCCTTCGATGAGGATGCGCTGGCCATACTAAAGGGCAAGAAGAACCGTATACTACTGCAGCAGAAGGCAGCATTTTACCCTCTAAAGGAGTACAAACGTGTACTGAACGGGATACTGGTACAGAGCGCCGACGACAAGAATTTCACCGAATGGGCCGAGGCCGGTGGCCGTATGTGTACCGATACCGAAAAGGCCGACCTGCTTTTTGCCAATATTGTATGCAAACACCTGAAGTCGAACGCGATAGCTATAGTAAAAGACAGGCAACTGATAGGTAAGGGTTGCGGCCAGACCAGCCGTATAGATGCACTGCGCCACGCGGTGGACAAGGCAAAACAGAGTGGCTTCGCCACGGCGGGTGCGGTAATGGCATCCGATGCCTTCTTCCCCTTCGACGACTGTGTGCGCATGGCGCACGAGGCGGGTGTCACTGCGGTGATACAACCCGGCGGCTCGGTTCGCGATGCCGATAGCATTGCTTACTGCCGTGCCAACGATATGGCCATGGTAATGACACAGCTTCGCCACTTCAAACATTGATATCAGGGGTAGCAGGTATGGAAAATAGACCGGCCTGCTACCTGTTTCCATAATATAGATCTACTTTTGCACTCAAATAAAAAGAGTCTCCACACTGCGGAGCGTTCTATAGATAATATATGTTGCAGGATATACAGATACTGAATGAAAAAGAGACCCGTGCGGGTTTTGGAGAAGGCATACTGGAAGCTGGCCGTAAGAACCCCAATGTGGTGGCCCTCACTGCCGACCTTGCCGGTTCACTGAAGCTCAATGCCTTCATAAAGGAATTCCCGGAGCGCTTCATACAGTGTGGCATTGCCGAGGCCAATATGATAGGTGTGGCCGCCGGCCTTACCATAGGCGGTAAGGTGCCTTTCACCACTACTTTTGCCAACTTCTCTACATCGCGCGTATACGACCAGATACGCCAGTCGGTGGCATACAGCGGCAAGAATGTGAAGATATGCGCATCGCACGCGGGCCTTACACTGGGCGAAGATGGCGCCACCCACCAGGTACTGGAAGATATAGGCATGATGAAGATGCTGCCCGGTATGGCAGTGGTAGTACCCTGCGACTTCAACCAGACCAAGGCCGCTACCATGGCCATAGCCGAATATGAGGGTCCGGTATACCTGCGTTTCGGCAGGCCAAAATGGCCCAACTTCACCCCCGAGGACCAGAAGTTCGAGCTGGGTAAGGCACAGGTACTGGCAGAGGGTACAGATGTATCTATCATAGCCTGTGGCCACCTGGTGTGGCTGGCTGTAGAGGCTGCAAAAGCACTGGCCGCCAAAGGCATAAGCGTAGACCTCATAAACATGCACACCATAAAGCCGCTGGATGAGAAGGCGGTGATAGCGTCGCTGAAAAAGACAGGCTGCGTAGTAACTGCCGAAGAGCACCAGGTAAATGGTGGCCTTGGCGATAGCATAGCCAATGTGGCCGGCCGCGAATGCCCCGTGCCGCACGAGTATGTGGCCGTAATGGACACCTTTGGCGAGAGCGGTACACCCAAGCAATTGCTGGATAAATATGGCCTCACATCGGCCAGCATCATAGCTGCTGCCGAAAGGGCAATGGCAAGAAAAGGCAAATAAGAATTACTGATAACTAAGAAGGGTCTTTTACCGATCGGTAAAAGACCCTTCTTAGTTAGTGGGCTATTTGCTATTATGATATTTACTCATTCCACAGCATCGTTCAGCTTTCTCAAGTCTTTGCTTTTTAGGTTATAAGACACAGCGGTGTATCGTGCATATACTATCCCTTTGCCGGAATGGTACACATTTACAAATTTGTCGGCAGAGCTTCTACTGTATTGCAGATAATAAAATGGAGCAGTACTACTCAAGATCTTGGTGTTCAGTTCCTCAGCACTTATCATTTTTATCGGGTGGGTATACTCTCCCAGCAATTCTGCATCGTCATCGCTTTCTTTCTCTTCTGATCCTATAAATGCATCAAGGCGTTTTGTAACATGGTTTGGTACAAAAAGTGTGTCGTTCTTTACGCCAGCCAACATGGCCTGATCTTCATCCGATGTGAAGCGCCCACGCGTCTCTCCTTCTCCAGCAATGGTATTATCGTCATCAGATAATTTTTTAAATACCCTGCGCCCCAGTTGGCAAATGAGGCTTCATTGTATATATATGTGTTCATCTTTTCTTCGAAATCTCGAGCGGCAGAGAAACCATACCCGTAGTTTTGTTTTGCAGCCCAAATGGCTCCTGCATCTTGCGACATAATGATATGCGAATACACTACATCTGGCACCACCTTATCCTTTTTATTGATCTTGGGGATCCATAGGTCGTATGATATGTGTGTTGAGAATAGTTTCCAGGGACCCATATTGCTGTTATGTGAACCCATATTGTTATTATGTGAACCCATACTGCTTTTCTGAACCTCCCTGTATATCATGCCGAACGAAAAGAACGAACAGTCGCCCTTCTTTGCATATTCGTACATCTCATTCTCGCCTATTATCTTGTATTTGGTCAGTTTCCACATTTCTCCCAGTACCTTTTCGAAATCGGCTATGTGTTCCTGGTCTTTTTTCTGCAGTACGAAATAAGTAGTTGTTTTCTTCAGACGGTCTATATCTCCGTCATCGAATCTGCCTGCAGAATTAGCCTGTGCTGAACGGCTGGTGCCTACATTGATCTGTGCCTGGCCGGCGAAACTAAGCGCGCAAAGGCCTGCGGTAAGAAGTATATTTTTCATTGCAGTACAAGATACATACACATTTTATTGTACGCAAATAGATGTATTTAAGAATGTGTTATGCCGATCATATCAGCGTGAATGAACCCAGAAATTTTTCTATGGCCACATTATTATCGTGTTCTTTTTCGCAGCTTACCTGTATGGTATAGAAGCGGCTGCCCACCAGGTAGAACTGCATATACACCATACCCTTGCCGTCCATAAAGCTCATCTTCATCCTGCGGCCGGGATAGTCTTTATAGTTGATCTTTATATCGGACAGCTTGGTGCCTTTTTCTTTTTTCAAGGCATCTTTTATGGCCTTATCGAAGAAGGCATTGATGATGGCATCCTTATAGTCTGAATGGATAACAGTATCGGGATGGTCGGCGTACGATATGCTGTATGTGATATTATCATCCTTGAACTTGCCTACATCGTATTTGAAGGTGTATGACCGTACATCGCCCTCGTCCTCGGTAAGCACTGGTTGCCTTGGGAACATCATCCTGAACTTTCCTTCGGGGCTCTGTATGGTCACCCATTCGGGCGGCATAAAGCCGAACAGGGATATGGCAACAAGCAGCAGCGCAAAAAGTCTCATCTTTTTCATTGTGGATGTGATAATGAGGTTTAAAATTAACGAACTATTTCTAACGGCGTATTTATACCACAGGAACTGGATATGGTTTAACACTTTGCAGCCGTCATAAAGTTGTACTTTTGCTGCACCGCTTTAGCGGTCACATTCATCATTGCCGGGGCCGACCGGTTTTGACAGCATATTGCAGGGTGTGTAAGCATGTCGTGCGTTGGATAATTAGCACGTTAATCTGAATACCCGAACTATAACTGGCGAATACTCTTACGCCATGGCTGCCTAATTGATTTAGGTACCCATTATAGCCGCCGGGAAGGCTGCCTGTTGCCGTCCCCGCCGCCAAATCGACAAATAACAGGATAGGCCTGTGCCCACTGCGTGTACAGGAGCAGAACCATAGCAGATAAGGAGATGGTAGGTTCGTCCTGCCCCGGCCACCTCCCGACAATGAATACAGGAATACACATGTAGAAAGCATATCGGGCACATGTTTGGACGCGGGTTCGACTCCCGCCGGCTCCACAAAAACGAGAAGGGTGCGCAGAGCGACAGCGATGCCACCCTTCTCGTTTTTTCCCCTCCGCTCTCGCTCTGTTTCTCGCTCTAAAAAGACGCTTCCATTTCTTCAGACCGCGCCAGATCCTCAATATAAAAGCTCGACATACTCCAGGTCTCATTTAGTACAGTATCAAAAGAACTTATCCACGATCCGCTATCAAAAAAATACATTCTTCTTACCTTTGTGACGGAACATAATGGCCATAGGCGCAAGAACCCTCAACAAAATAATAGAAACGGCCCCAGAGGCCCCGCACAAGCCCGCTACACAGGGGCATTTCGGTCGAAACAACGACTGCATCCGATCCCGAAACATCTACATCGCTTACAGGTACTACTACTATAGTGTACTGTGCAAGCACACCTACGACACCACGCTGGAACTGCTTTGCGAAGAGCTCTTCATTATGCCACGCACTATGGTGAACATACTCAAAGATGCCACAGAGTACATCATGGACCTGCGTAAGCAGAAAGCCGCGCTCAAGCACATGCGCGAGGCATATCCGCGCCGCGAGTGGGCTAAGCCAGATCCTGCTCCGGCCGTATCGCTTACGCGTCCGGCCCGTTACATCCTGCCGTGATGCAGGAGTACAAAAAGAAACTGTCTACTGTGTGCTTACCGGCAAGCACACAGTAGACAGCCTATATCTCATTTGCCCGCTCTTATAGCTGGGCTATTCTATCACTATCTTTTTTACAGAGCGTTCGCCGCGTTCATTGCTTACTGTCAGCAGGTACATGCCTGCCGGTACTTGCGGTAGCGCCACCTGCTGTGCGTTGCTCACGTTGCCCATTGCCACACCTCTGCCCGTCATATCGTTCAGCATATAGCGCTCTGCTTTGAAGTTGCCATTCAGCAATAGCTGTGCCCCGCGTTTTACAGGTTGCGGGTAAACGGACATTCCTTGCGCTGCATCTGGTATGGCCGGTGCCGATACTCCCGGCGACACACGTCTTGCTATACCGTTAGTTGCCACGTTAGGGCTCCAGCCTCCGCCATTTCCCGTCTTGAATGCACCGCCTACTATAAGTTGCCCTTTGTATACTATCATCTTGTTCACTGTACTGTCTACTACTACCCACTTATCGTGGTCCTCCAGTGTATAGCAATTCCGGGCCCATGTACCTATCATTGGCAATACCTGGAACTGTCCTCCCATGTTCAGGTTGTCCGTCTCGCCACATAGCGTAAGAATGTCCTGGGCACCACCATAAGGTTGGAACATGCTCATGGTATTCGTGTATGCAAAACCCTGCACCCAGCTATCACCCTTCATTTTCATCAGCAGGCTTGTGGTATCTGTAGCATGTGTGCGCTTGCATGCGGCATACAGCGTGTCGCCATATACCTCCAGGTCGGCCACCTCGTTGTTCAGGCCCTTGCTGTAGGGCACAAAGGATGTGGATGGGCTCCATTTTATCACGTTCACAGGAGTGCCCATATAGCTGAATGCGCCACCCAGTACCAACGAAGAGCCCACCACCTCCATGGTATTGATGCGCCCCATAGGCCCGTTAATAGAGCTCCATGCCGTACCATCCCACCTGGCAAAGTACTGCATGGCGAAAAGGCCTGTACAGTCGTCCAGCGTACCGCAGGCATATAATGTACCCTCAAATACCACCAGGTCGCGCACCTCTCCGTTCAGGCATCCTGCCGGCTGCCACGCGCTGCCGTCCCACCATGCTACGCTATGCATGCCGTCCGGCATAGAAAAGTTGCCGGCGGCAAATATCTTGCCAGAGTATTTGGCAATAGCATATACCGTGCCATTGAGCCCCGCAGCCATAGAGTGCCAGGTATATGTGCCGCCGGCGTCAGTTACATAGGCTATGCCGGTAGCGGCTATGCTGCCGTCTACCTGCGAAAAGTCGCCACCCACATACAGCCTGCCCTCGGCCTCATCGGCATATAGCTCGTTCACTACACCGTTCACGCCCTCGCCTATCTTGCCGCAGCCGGCCGCAGGTGGGTAGCCGGGCTGTATCCAAGCCAGCTCGTCAGCGGTAAAACCCCTGTCGCCGGCCCATGCCGTCAGCTCAGGGTAGTTCATCTGGCGTACATAGGCCAGGTTGGTCTTTGCAGCTATCATGCGCGATACATGTTCATACCCCGATGCTTTTACTAGATAACCCACAGCGCAGAAGTTGTCATACCTGTCTATGAAGATGGGCGTGCGATAGCTATACAGGTCGTTAACAGGAAAATTGCCTGTCTGCCAGTACACATGCAGGTCGTCCAGGCTCTGCATGCGGTTGCGCTGCTGTGCAGGTGTCAGGTGCCGCATGTCGCGCCTGCGCAGTGTGGCCTCTACCAGCGCCAGGTGGGTGCGTATCCACTCCCGGTCGGTACGGGACACATAGGCAGGTAGGGCATCAGCATTCACATCTGGTTGTTCTTGCCAGCATTTGTTCACTTCTGCCAGTTTGTTGAAGGTCGCATTGTTGCTGTATGCCGACAGGCACAGGAAGCACAGAAGAAGGGAGAATAGTGGTCTCATAGGAAATTGAAGTTTGGTGATCAGGAATTTTGGTTCAGATATAGGACACCATATTTCGCTGCAACATTGCATGCCGGCTCAAAAAACATAGCAGGCGCAGAGAAATATTGCATCTATACAAATATAACAAAATATATCAGAATGATAAGCGAACCTACCAGACAAGTGGGTGAAGAAAATGATGTTATTTACAGGCAAATTCGGAGCAGTAATGGAGACCATAGGCATAAGAAAGGCAGACATAGCAGATATAGACCGGTTACAGCACATCAGCAGGCTCACATTCTCCCAGGCGTTCGCTGCCGATAATGCCGAGGAGAACATGCAGGCCTATCTGCAAGAAGCATTTTCTACGGAAAAACTGGCCGCCGAGCTCCGGGATCCTTGTTCGGTATTCTATTTTGCCATACGGAATAACGATATCATCGGCTACCTGAAACTGAATTTCGGACCATCACAGACAGATATAAAGGATGATACGGCGCTAGAGATAGAGCGTATCTATGTTCTTGCCGAATTTCATGGAAAAAAGGTAGGACAATTGCTGTTTGAAAAGGCCCTCGAAGTAGCACTCCAAAGAGGCGCCCGGTACATATGGCTCGGCGTATGGGAGCACAACCACAAAGCCATCGCCTTTTACAGCAAGAACGGTTTCCTCCCGTTCGATGAACACATCTTCCTTCTCGGCACCGACCCTCAGACCGACATCATGATGCGACGTGACCTGTGATATGTACCATCAGCTATTGGTATACGGCAGGAGGTACAACCACACGGATCGTTGTGTCCTTGATACCATGCCCTTTGAATTCCCTATGTGCTCTTATGGTGAGATAAGTGCCATCCATACTACATCAGCAGGAATTTATCGGCATCCTTCAAAAAGGGCAGCGATGTGCGCACCTTTTTCAGCCCATCCATATCCAGTGTCACGGTATGCACGGCCTCGGTATCTCTCTGCTGCCACAGTTGCTCGCCTAGCGGGCCAAATACGCTGCTGTTGCCCAGGTAGGTTAGTCCTTTCGCATCCTGCCCCACGCGGTTCACGCCTATGGTATAGCATTGATTCTCTATGGCCCGTGCCTGTAGCAGGGTACGCCATGCCAGGTCGCGCGGCTCGGGCCAGTTGGCCACATACAGCAGCACATCGTACTCACTATTGCTGTTGCGCGCCCATACCGGGAAACGCAGGTCGTAGCACACCATCAGGTTCAGCCGCCAGCCGTTCACCTGCACTATCAGGCGGCTGTCGCCTGCGGTATAGTGTTCTGCCTCGCCGGCATAGGCAAACAGGTGGCGTTTATCATAGTGGCCCATTTGCCCGTCGGGCTGTACCCACAGCATACGGTTGTAGTAGGCGCCACCGGCCTCTATTATCAGGCTGCCTGCCAGTATGCAGCGATGCTTGCGGGCCATGGCCGCCATCCATTGCAGTGTAGGCCCGTCCATAGGCTCTGCCAGCCGCTCCGGCGCCATGCTGAAACCCGTGCTGAACATCTCTGGCAGTACCACCACATGCCGTGGCCCTTCTACGCGTCCCAGCAGTTCTTCATAATGATGCAGGTTTGCCGTCTTATCCTCCCAAATTATATTGGCCTGTACCAGGGTGATGTGTAGCTGTGCCGATGCCATAGGTATATGCTGTTTACCGTACACTACAAATTTAGCGCCCGAAAGCATCTCCCATCAAAAAGATCCCTCCCATATATCTATATTTCCGCGCCAAAGGGTATTTTTACCGCAAATCACAGGTTTGGCCCTA
Source organism: Nemorincola caseinilytica (assembly GCF_039540515.1). Classification (NCBI taxonomy): domain Bacteria; kingdom Pseudomonadati; phylum Bacteroidota; class Chitinophagia; order Chitinophagales; family Chitinophagaceae; genus Nemorincola; species Nemorincola caseinilytica. The sequence continues at coordinate 299,604 of NZ_BAABFA010000010.1, forward strand.
AAACAACACCTCGACGACAAGGTAAGATTCGACCAGCAGGTAGACAATTCACGGTCCTACGTCATGCCGTTCATAGAGCGCACGCATGCCATCAATGCCGGTACCACGGTATTCGAGGTAGGTACGGCCGAGGGCGGTGTACTGCTGCCCTTCCTGGAGCGTGGCTGCCATTGCGTAGGTGTAGACCTGGCGCCCGAGCGTATAGACCTTGCCAAAGGGTTCCTGGCCGATGCCATAGCCGCCGGCAAGGCCGAGATATTGCTGAAGAACATCTACGATACCGATTTCCTGGAGCGCTACCGCCATGCCTTCGACATCATCATTTTGAAAGATGTCATAGAGCACGTCCCCGATCAGGAGGCATTCATACCCTATCTCAAGAATTTCCTCCGCCCCGGCGGACAGATATTCTTCGGCTTCCCGCCGTGGTATATGCCCTTCGGCGGCCACCAGCAGGTATGCCGCAAGAAGTGGCCCAGCGTGCTGCCCTACTACCACATATTGCCGCGCCCGCTCTACAAGGGCATCCTCAAGATGTTCGGCGAGCACGAGGTCATCATCAAAGAGCTCATGGAGATAAAAGATACACAGATCACCATAGAGCGATTCGAGCGCATTGTAAAAGCCAGTGGCCTCAGGGTATTGGCCAAAGAGCATTACCTCATCAATCCCATATACAAGTACAAGTTCGGCCTGCAGCCGCGCAGGCAGTTCGCCCCCATCACCTGGATACCCTACGTCCGCGACTTCCTCACCACCTGCGTCTACTACACCGTAGGCTCATAGTTCATATACGTTATGCTCATACAGAACATAAAGCTCGCTGCCGATGCCATGGTATTCTCTGGCCATGGCGACCAGTTGCAGCTACTGCTCATTCGCCGCGGCCACGATCCCTACAAGGGCATGTGGGCCATACCCGGCGGCTTTGTAGAGGACGATGAGGAGCTGGAGGCCGCCGCCATCCGCGAGCTGGAGGAGGAGACCGGCCTAAGGGTACCCGCCATGACACAGCTCTACACCTTTGGCCGTGTAGGCCGCGATACCCGGGGCCGCACCGTTACTGTTACCTACTATGCCTTTACCGACAATGCGCTACCCGTACACGGTGCCGATGATGCTGCCGAGGCCCAATGGGTATATGTAAAAGACATCACCGCTCTCGCTTTCGACCATATGGAGATGCTGCAGATGGCTATGAGCACAGTGCTACCTGCCGCAGGGAAAATATAATATTGAGTTTTTGAATGTTTTATTATTTTGTGGCATATCTCTGCCTCATGATAAAGCAACTCGCACTCTGCGCGCTACTCTGCACCCCGGTCTGCACCGCCATCGCCCAGACCGATCAGGAAAAGACCACCGCCTACTACAACAAGCTCAAGGCTTCCGGCGATGTGGCCCGCCTCGCCTACTTCTTCTCGCAGATGCCCAAGGGCGGCGATCTTCACCATCACTACTCCGGCTCGGTATACCTGGAGACCTATCTCGACTGGTGCAAAGACAAGGGTAAATACATAGACAGTTTCAAGTACAGCATCGTAGACGATACTGCAGCCGACCGCATATCCATAGATGCATTGCGCAAGAATGCGCTGCACTACCGCAACCTTATGTCTCTCTGGTCTACGGCCGATTTTTATAACCACTCTGCCCCACAGGTGCCGCCCGATCAGCATTTCTTCAATACTTTCGGCTTCTTCAGCCCCATCAGTGGCAACTTCAAAGCAGGCCTTGCCGAGCTGAAACGCCGAGCCCTGCAAGAGAATGTGCAGTATATAGAGACCATGTTGTCATCGGTAAGCGTGTCCATCAAAAGCACGACCTACAATGCGAGTCTCTACCGTCATTTAGCGACCCGCGATGAGAATGGCCTTACGGCACTCTTCGATTCGATCCGCACCTCGCTCGCTAAGATCGCCATTGACACAGCTGTTACTAATTACATCAGCGCTCTGCGAGATGCCCGTACCGGTATAGACGATGGCAATTTCACCATGCGCTACCAGACCTATGCCAATCGCCTCAAGGACCCCTCCACCGTATTCATATCAATTTATGCCGCCTTTTGCGTAGCGGCTACCGATACCAATATAGTAGGGGTCAACTTCGTAGGGGCCGAGAACGACCCTGTGTCCATGAAAGACTTCTGGCTGCACATGCGCATGTTCCGCTACTTCAAAAGCCTGCCACAATTCGAAAAGATCCACCTCGCCCTCCATGCAGGCGAGCTCGCCCCCGGCATGACACGGCCCGAGGATATGGGCTACCACATTTACGAGTCCCTAACCATAGCAGGCGCCGAGCGCATAGGCCATGGTGTCGATCTTCCGTACGAGGATGCACAGGCCATACTCACCCATATGGCCGCAAAGAAAAATGCCATAGAGATAAACCTAACCAGCAACGAGTTCATACTTGGTATCAAGAACGAGCGCCACCCTATAAACATGTATCACGATGGTGGTGTGCCCCTCACCATATCTACCGACGATGCAGGCGTATCGCGCAGCAGCCTCACAGAGCAGTACATCATGCTGGCAGAGCGCTACACCTTTACCTACCCGCAGATCCGCTCCTTCGTGCTCAACAGCATAGAACATTCCTTCATGAACCCCTACATGAAGACCCACCACAAAGCCCTCCTCCAGCGTAGGTTCGCCGCGTTCGAGAAGATGGTAGCGGGTATGAGCAAGTGATATCTGCCTGCGTAGGCTACATGATTTTGATTGTTTGACCGATAACCGTAATATTACAAGCCTTAGCCCACAAGGCTCACCTTTGCATGAATACCCGGATAGACGTTTTCATATCTCGCAAAAGCCAGGATGCTCATTATGCCAAGGAGCTATACGATCATCTATGCGCACAAGGTTTGAATGTATTCGAGTCCGATGAGTCATTGCCTAAGCTGGGTAATTCTGATTACCGGAACGCCATCGACGATGCGCTGGATGCATGCAAACACTTGATAGTGGTAGGCAGCAGTATCGATAATATACGATCTGAATGGGTCGAACACGAATGGGGCAGTTATTTAAATGAGAAGTTAGCCGGTCGAAAAAAAGGGAACGTTCTTACCATCATCACCGGCAACCTTTCTATAGCAGAGCTCCCGCTAAGTTTGCGGTCCCATCAGGTGTTCTTTTTCAGCCGTTCTAATTTCGAGAAGATATATGCCTATGTTGAAGACAAAAAAGTGCTGGCAGCAAAAGAAGCACAGCGGCAGAAGGAGATAGCCGAGGCCCATAAACGTGAAGACCAGGCGCGCCTTCGTGCAATAACTGAAGAAGAGCGAAAGGCCAGGGAACAAAGTGAGATAGCCGAAACCCGTGCCCACGAAGAACAACGACAAAAAGAAATAGCCGAAGCAGAGATCCGTGCCCGTGAAGAGCAACGTCAGAGAGAGTTGGCCGCTGCTGCCAAAGCACAGGAAGAGCAGAGACAAAAAGAAATAGCCGAAGCAGAGATCCGTGCCCGTGAAGAGCAACACCAGAGAGAGTTGGCCGTTGCTGCCAAAGCACAGGAAGAACAACGACAGAAGGAGATAGCTGAGGCAGAGATCCGTGCCCGTGAAGAGCAACACCAGAGAGAGTTGGCCGTTGCTGCCAAAGCACAGGAAGAACAACGACAGAAGGAGATAGCTGAGGCAGAGACCCGTGCCCGTGAAGAGCAACGTCAGAGAGAGTTGGCCGCTGCCGCCAAAACACAGGAAGAACAACGACAGAAGGAGATAGCCGAAGCGCAAAGGAATGTAGAACACTTACGCAAAGAGGGTCGGAAAAATAGCAATGGAGGGACAACAGCCCTTTATATTACCATCGTTGTTGCGGTGATAGTTTTGGGTATGTGCATACTCATATGGGTGAATGACCGAAAAAGAGATCAATATTACGACAGTTCCAACACTATGACACCCGCCACATATGGCGACTCCACCACCACTACTACTGCTGATCCGGCTATTGGGGAAGATTGTATAAAGACCCTTCCGGTCATGAATGATAACGGCGGATATAATGAAGCGGTCTACAGTCCCGATGGTAAGTATATTGCATCATGCATTGCATTCAAACATCCAAATGCTTTTACTCTCTGGGATGCTGTTACCGGGGAAAGAGTAAGGACATATACATCTGAGTTCGGTGTTTATCAATGTGTTTTCTTTCCTAGCGGGATGTTCATGCTTTCCGGGAACGAGAATAAGCCGATGATCGTTTGGGATGTGACCACCGGGGAAATAAACCGAACATTCACAGGTGTTTCGAGAAATGCCCTTAAAGTTGCAATGAATGCTTATCACAATGTATTTGCAACTATTTCTGATTACAAGACACTGAAACTATGGAATTTTGAAAGCGGGAAGTGCCTGCACACCATAGAAGCTGCAAGCAAGTGGGACATACTATCTGTAGCTATCTCACCCGATGGCAAGTATGTGCTTACAGGTGCTGATAATGGCGAATTACAATTGCGCGATATAGCTACCGGAAATGTAGTATATACATTAGTAGGCCATAAAGAAGGGGCTGCATGGTCTGTCTGTTTCAATTCATCGGGTACCGTATTTGCTTCCGGCTCGGGAAAAGAAGTAAAGTTGTGGGACCATTTGTCCGGCAACTGTCTCGCCACATTCGATCATGATGGCCTTCTAAATAATGTGAAGTTCATCTATCAGGATAAATACTTGCTTTCAAGTTCTGGCACAGGCTCAGACCCTGTTTTGAAACTTTGGAGTATTGCTGACAAAAGGTGTATCCATACCTTCGAAGGGCATAGAGATATGATATGCTCAATAGACTATGACCCCGCTACGGGCCATGCTATAACGGCCTCGCATGATGGCACTGTAAAGATCTGGAACGTAGGTCAGTACCTCGATACAGGCCATTGATAAACGTTCTCCGAACAGCATCTCATATTCCGAACCTCCCATCATCAGCTAATGAACTAGAACGACGACTGAAAGCGTATAGTAGCCTTTATTATGGCCAGTGCGCGTATGCTGTCTATCGGGAACTCCACCGGCTGGTGATGGCTGTTGGCCGATACGAAGCGGGCATAGCCCTCACGCTCGGCCTTTTGTATGTACTTCGAGAAGAAGAAACTGTCGCCCCTGTGCTTTATGGCGGCCAGGTACATCTCGCCCCATATTATGTTGGTCTTGTCGTGTACCTCCTTGAACAGCACTATATCGCCGCTCTTTATCAGCGGGTACATGCTATCGCCCGTTATGGGCACTGCGCCATCGCATTCGGGCATACGGGGTATGTGTATGTATTCTATGGGTATGCTCTTCAGGTGTTGCTCGCTGGCTATTATCTCGAAGATACCTGCGCTGGCGGCCATGGGGTACAGCGGTATGCGCTGTACATCCTTGTCGCGGTCGGCGCGCAGCTTGCTTATCTGTTTTACGGTAAAGCGGTCTCCGGCATCGCGCAGCATCTCTCCGCGCCCGGTAAGCAGCCACTCTGCATTGTAAAGGGGATAATTTTCAACTATCGCCGTCAGCCATTTGCTGCTTATATCCGTACCCGTGCGCAATGAGCGCGACAGAACACCTTTACTGGCATTGATGCGGGTCTCGATAGATGATATCGTGACCTTCTCGTGTTCAGCTATTTTATTTATCCTTTCCAGTATAGAGCTCATGGCGGGTAACAAAATGTTGATAAATATCTTCTCATTTTTTTGAGAAGTTGAAAATTATCTTCTAATATTGCATTGTGATATCGCGGTACCGATAGCAACGATAAAGTAAAAATACCAAATTCTAAATGACAAATTCCAAAAACCAAATTCCAGATCACAAGATCCAAATTCCAAAGATCTGTACCAAGATCCCCGATCACCAATTCATAATTCATAATTTATAATTCCTAATTCAAAACACTATGGGAGCAAAATACACCAGACCCACACTAAAGATCACCGCAGGCCGAAACGATATAGAGCGCCTTGCAGAGGCTTACGATGCTGCCGTGCAGCAAATGCCCCACCTGATGGATGGGAACGATACCGGCCATGAGGCCCTGTTGTACGATCATGCGGTAGAGATGCGCGATCTGCTGGGCGGGCTCATAGGCCGCGGCCAGCAGACCTTCACCATCACTATGCGCATCAGCGACGCCCGCGCTGCATGGCAGCTATGGCAATGGGGCTTTGATGTGCCCATGCTATGTGCTATGGCCGTGCGCCGCCTGCGCGATGTGCTGGACAGGGAACGGGTGTCCGGAGTAATAGCCTGATGCGATGATGGGCTGACACGACAATTCAATTTTAAAAAACAAAAAACGAACATAAAATGGCAACAACTACAAAGGCTATCGCCGACATGACAGTAGAAGAGCTGCAGCAGGCTCTGAAAGAGAAACAGGCAACAGACACGGCCGAAAGACAGGCCCAGCGCAAACGATATGAGCAGCGTAAAGAGGCGCTCATAAATACCCTGGGCGGCTTTGCTACCGGCCTGCGGGCGCAGATGACAGAGCTGAAACAAGAGGCCTTCGGCGATATGGCAAAGTTCAGGCTGGAAATGATGGAATATGGCGATATACGCGGCGGGGAAAAGAACAAGGGCAGCTTCGAGCTGAAGAACGAACAGTATAAGATAGTGTTCAAGAACAGTACCGTAAAGGCCTTTGACGAACGGGCAGAGCTGGCAGAGAAAAAGCTGAAAGAGTTCCTGGGCACTTTCGTGAAGCGCAAGGACAAGCCTGCCTACGAGCTGGTAATGGCCCTGCTGGAGCGCAATGACAAAACGGGCGACTTCGACATCAACCTCATCAACCGGCTGTACAAGATGCGCGACAAATTCGACGACCCGCTATGGCATGAGGCCATAGACCTCTTCCAGGAGAGCTATAGCCCCTATGGCAGTGCGCAATACATACAGTTCTTCGAGCGCAACAAAAGCACCAATGGCTACGATGCCATAGTGCTGGATATGGCCCGCCTGCGGCTGCAGGATGAAATTCCAAAGGCCAAAGAGCAAAGACCAAAGGCGGCAAAATAGCCGCCGCTTACAGACACCTATACATAGCACGACAGCGAAGCCTAAGAACAGAAATATGGATCACTACCTGAAAACTTTTTATCATGCTGGAAATAATAAGAGACCGCATAGCCCACTACCTGGTATTTGGTGGCCAGCCTCACCTGTGCGATTGCCTGTTCCTCGTTTGCGACGAGCACTTGCCCGCACTCTACGAAATGTATAGCCGTGCCCGCGATGCCAATGTGCCCAAGCCCGAAGTGGCCCGCCGCGTGTGCGACGATATAGCGGCCTACATCAGCGGCCGCCCCGACCTTGCCGTGTATAGCGGGCAGTATCTGCGCAGGGCATGAGGATCCTGCAAAGAACAACTGACCGCAAACAGGATGTTCCAGTGAGTATATCGCTATTTTCGCAGCATACCACGCTTACTGTTACATATACATCGCAGCATACGCGACAGACGATACATACACATTTTCATATGAACAGATGGCTGGTCTGGGCTCCTATGGGTCCAGATCAGCCTAAATACTGATGAAGATCAGTTGGCCGGGGGGTATGTTGCCCCTACATTTGTCCATTCTGTGCCAAATATAAACTGATGGACAATAAAAGTGCCATATTACAGCAACCCTCTCCTTTTAGGATAGTACTGCTATACATCATCATCGGGTCGCTGTATATATATTACTCCGACCAGGTCATACGTCTTTTTTCGGGCAATGCAGCTACCCTCTCTTCGCTGCAAACAAAGAAGGGTGTCGCTTTTGTGCTCATCACTGCCGGGCTGCTTTTTCTGGTAGTGAATGTATACCGTAAAAAAATGATGCACGACCACGAGCTATACCAGGACGAAGTGAAACTTTCGGAAGAGAAATACTGGACCCTCTTCAACGAAAGCCCTATATCTATGTGGATATATGATGTGAATACATTGCGCTTTCTGCTGGTGAACGAGACTGCATGTACCAAATATGGCTACAGCAGGGAAGAGTTCTACCACATGACGGTAGATGCTATAAGACCCGCACAGGATATGCCCCGTTTTCACAGCTCGCTCAAAGATGCAAGGTCATCGGGGAAGATAGTGTGGCACAAACCCTTCAGGCATATCACCAGGAATGGAGAGGTGCGTATAGTAAAGATCAAAAGCTCGGCCATCATATTTGAAGGCAGCGATAGTCGGCTGGTAACGGTGATGGACGTGACCGATGAGGTGAATGCCCAGGTAGAGCTGAAGGAGGCCAACGAACGCCTGTCTGCCGCCAGCCAGATAGCAATGCTAGGCTACTGGGACCGCGATCTTGTGGCCGACACGATATACTGGTCGCCGGAGCTGTACAAGATATTCGAGCTGTGCCCCGAAACATTCGACCTCACAATAGACAACATCATCAGCAGGTTTCACCCCGACCACCGCGACACCTTTGGCGCCAACCTATTGGAGCTATTCAAAAATGGTGGACTTGTATCGTTCGAGCATCGCATATTGGTAGGCGACGGACGTGAAAAATGGATATTGCAACGCCTGAAGCTCATAAAGAACGAAGAGGGCATACCTGTGAAGCTGGAAGGCATATCGCTGGATATCACCGAAAGAAAGGTGGCGCAACAGGCCCTTCACGAAAGCAATGAACGCTTTGGTATGGTAACAAGGGCCGCCGTAGAAGCCATAATAGACTGGGATGCAGTAAATGGGGGGCTTTTCGTAAGCGATGGTTTCAGAGATCTGTTCGGGCACAATATTCGCACAGGCGATGCCTCTCTCTGGCTTCGCTACATACATCCGGTAGACCGCGAACGGGTGGTATGTGCACTGAAAAAGGCGCTGTCCACAAAAACCCAGGATAATTTTTATGTCGAGTTCCGTTTCCTGAAGGCCGATGGCCAGATAGCATATGTGCAGCACAGGGGCATCTTTGTAAGAGACCGCAACGGCCGGGTAGTGCGTGCCGTAGGCGCCATGATAGATGTGACCGCAACGGTGCACAAGATGCAGCATATAGAACAGCAGAACGAAAAACTGAGAGAGATAACATGGGTGCAATCGCACATAGTGCGCGGGCCGCTGGCAACCCTGATGGGCCTTACTACAATGCTGAAAGATAACGACCTGGACCCGGCCGAGATAAGAGAGGTGTTGGATGGTATAGCGACCTGTGCCGACAGGCTGGATGGCGTGATACACGACATAGTGAAAAAGGCCGAGGCGGCAACGGAATACGCCGCCTAACGCTCTTGGTCATTGCAGGTATGGTAGCACCATGTTGCCACAAAGTGTAACTTCACACTACACCTTGCAGCATATATGAGAACACTGAAGAAAGTACTGTTGTGGACAGGCGGCATAGTACTGCTGCTGTATGTGGCGGTATGCGCTTTTTTCTACAGCAGGCAGCAGCAGATACTCTTTGTGCCTGAGCGGCTGCCTGCCGGTTTCAGGTACGAATTTCCCGGGCGATACCGCGAGTGCAGCATAAAGCTGCAGGATGGCACCGTGTTATCGGGTCTATTGTTCAGGGCGGCGGCAGATACGCCAAAGGGGCTGCTGTTCTATGTACATGGCAATGCGGGCAGCCTGCGCACCTGGGGCGAGATAGCCGAGGTGTATACTGCTACAGGTTATGACCTTTTCATGTTCGACTACAGGGGATATGGTATAAGCGGTAGCAGCATAACCAGCGAAGAGCAACTGTATGCCGATGTGCAGGTAGCTTACGACAGTATGCGCGCACTATACCCCGAGAACAGGATAGTAGTGCTGGGCTACTCTATAGGTACAGGGCCTGCCGCCATGCTGGCCGCGCACAATCATCCCGCGCACCTGGTACTACAGGCACCCTACTACAGCATGACGGATATGATGGAGCATACCTATCCCTTCCTGCCCACCTTCATGCTGCGCTTTCCGCTGCGAACGTATGAGTATGCGGCGAAAGCCAATGCCCCGGTCACCATTTTTCATGGTACCGAGGATGGTGTGCTGTACTATGGCTCTTCGCTGAAGCTAAGGAAGAACTTCAGGCCGGGCGATACGCTCATAACCATAGCGGGGCTGGGCCATAACGGCTTTACCACCAATGGGCAGTACCTGGCCGGTATACGACAGATATTACGATAAGAGAAATAGCGGCAGAGGCCTATCTGAATACGAAGTAGACCAGGAACACCGATATGAGCACCACGATGAATATGGCTATCTGCAGGAAGGATATGACCTTCTTGTAGCTCTGGTTGGCAGCTTTTATGCTTCTAAGCTCATTGATGTTGTTGAGTATGTTCTCCATGCGCGAGAAGGCGGTCTCGCCTTTTATCACATAGTCGTACGCGCCGAATTTCATACTGTCTATGGCCACTTCCAGCTTGTCCTGGCCGGAAAGCATTATCACCTGTGTTTCGGGACGAGCCTGTTTTATCTTCTTCAGCACTTCCACACCGTTCTGCGCATCGGGCAGGTGAGAATTGAGGTGGAAGTCGAGCACTACTATCTGCGGACCCACAGACAGCTCCCTGATGGCGCTCTCGCCGCTTTCGAAGGTGCGGATATCATAGTTGAAACGCTCTGCTATATAATCTTTGAGCATTTCGTTCTGTATCGGCTCATCATCTACAAGAAAGATGATGGTTTTGCTTTGTTCTGTTGCCATAATTTGGTGCGATAATTCAGAAAAGTAATATAAAGAATGTAAAAATCAAGGCTTGTTAACAAATATTGCGAATAAAAACATCTTTTATAGCTGCCGGTGATATTAGCTTTTACTGTTGTTCAGCTCTTCGAATGCTTTTTTGCACAGGTGTTTCAGGTTGTGTATAAGGGGCGGCAGAGATTCGAAGTGCGCAGGTGAGCCCGCCGACTGCTCTATCAGGAATATCTTGCTCACATCCTCCTTCACACCCATGTACGATAGCTGGGGCTTCAGCGAGTGTGCCGCTATCTTGATGGTAGGATAGTCGCTGATGGCAAGCGCACGGTCTATATTGTCCAGCAGCTTGGGAGCATTCTCCAGGAACATGCCTATGTACTTGTTCATCTTATCGGCATTGCCGCCGGTAAGCTGTTTCAGGAACTGCATATCGGTGACGCGGTCGGGCAGTATGGGTGCGGCAGGTCTTTCTTCCATTTTTGGTTCGTTTTGGGGTTTGTCAATGGTCTCTTCTGTTTCAGACAGGGCCTTGCCACCGCTCATCACTTCGTCCATCTTCAGCAGCAGCTCTTCGGCATGGAACGGCTTCGATACGAAACCGTTCATGCCCACTACGAAATAGTGCTGCACGTCCTCCTGCAGCACATTGGCCGTCATGGCTATTATCTTCACATTGCGCTGCGGGGAGGGTAGCTCTGTGCGTATTATCTTCGTGGCAGTGATGCCGTCCATCACCGGCATCTGTATATCCATTAGCACTACATCGTACATCTCGCGGCGCAGGTGGTCTACGGCCTCCTGGCCGTTTATGGCCACATCCAGCCTTATGCTCGGTATAAGCTCTTTGAGAGTGTCCTCTGCCACCATGCGGTTGAACTCATTGTCCTCTACCAGCATCACCTTCATATTGTTCAGCCGGCGCATAGATACCGGGTCCAGTACATTGCTCTGTACCTCGTCGGTCTGCTCTGCGGCCCTATCGAACGGTATGGTGACGGTGAAGGTGGTACCCTTGCCCAGTTGGCTCTGCACGGTCATTTCTCCACCCATCAGGCTTACCAGCTGGCGGCATATGGTGAGGCCGAGACCCGTGCCGCCGAATTTGCGTGTGGTCTCTGCGCCTGCCTGCGTAAAGCTGTCGAAAATACTATCTATATGCTCTTTGGCTATGCCTATACCGGTATCGGTCACATCGAAGCGTACCCATAGCTTGCTGCCCTCTTCGCGGGCAAGGGATATGTGTACCGAAACATATCCCTGCTCGGTGAACTTTACTGCATTGCCTGCCAGGTTTATGAGTACCTGGTTCACACGCGTAGGGTCGCCGGTGAGCTTGCGCGGCAGTGCGTCGTCCACCGATGTGCGCAGTTCTATGTGCCGCTCCTCGGCCTTTAGCATCAGCATATCGCGTACGCTCTGCAGCACCTCGCGCATAGAGAAGTCTATGTGCTCTATCACTATCTTGCCGGCCTCTATCTTCGACAGGTCCAGAATGTCATTGATGATGACAAGCAGGTTGTCTGCCGACATCTGAATGGCATTCAGATACCGCAACTGTTCCGGCCTCGGGTCGCGCGTCAGCAGCAGGCGCGCCATACCTATTATGGCATTCATGGGCGTGCGTATCTCATGGCTCATATTGGCCATGAACTGGTGCTTCAGCCGTGCGGTGCGCTCGGCCACTTCCTTTTCCTTTCGGGCCAGTTCTATCTGCTGGCGTACCTGCAGGTTGCGCAGTTCGCTCAGTATCTTCTGCTGAAATATCTCTTCCTTCAGTTGCTCAAAGGTCTTGAGGTGGTGAAATGCCTGTGGTATATCGCCCATCTTGTCATAGAGGGCAGAGAGCACCTCGTGAATGCTCATGAGGTCGTGGCGGCGCTGGTACTCCTCGGCCAGGCTATAGGCCGCATGCAGCGACTGCAGCGCCTGGCGGTCGTTGTTGTCGTCCATGTACAGGCGGCCCAGGTAGAAGTGGCAGATGATCTGCACCTCTACATTGCCCAGCAGCTGCGCCTCGCGCAGGGCATCGGTAAGGTAGCGGCTTGAATTGCCGAAATCTTGCATCTTGTAATATACCTTGCCCAGGCCGCTTTCGGCCATCACATAGGCTGCGGTCTCGGGCTCGGAGTGTTTCAGGTTCTCCTGGAAGTAGTGCAGCGCCTCGCTGAACTGTTCCTTCTTGAAATAGATATTGCCCAGCGTATTGTGTACATTGATGAGGCTGGTACGGTTGTGCGCCCGCTCAAAGATGGGTAGGCACTTCAGCGCGTACTCCAGCGCACTGTCATAATCGTTGAGGTCGTAGAGCAGGTTGGATATACTGGTGAGTATCACCGACTGCGCGAACTCGTCGCCTATCTGCTCGTTGTTGATAAGGGCCTTTTCGAAGTGGGTGAGGGCATTGGCGAGGTCGCCCATATCGCGGTATATATTGCCGAAGTTGTGCAGTACACGCGCTTCCAGCCCTACATCCTTTATGCGCTCTGCTATGTGCAGCGCCTCTTTCAGTATGGCCAGGCCATGCTCGTAATCGCCCATCAGCCAATAACACGAGCCCTTGAGGTTGAGGCCGCGGCCTATGCCGCGCGGGTAAGCCACTACCTTCGACCGCTGTATGATATCCTCTGCCATTTTCAGGGCATGCTCCACATCTATGTTGCGCACCTCTACTCCCATATCCACAAGGGTATCTATACGGCCTTTCTCATCCGTTTGCTGCGCAAGTATGGTCTGTAGCTCTTTGTAGCGGGGTGTGTCTATCATACGGGCATGATGCCCCGGTGCGGAAATGCCGTACCATTGGGAACATATTACCGTTAAAAGTAAAAAAAAGCTACATTTTATTTCTGTTTTTTATCGGTGATATATATCACCCTCCGCCGATGGACAGAACACATGTATACAGCACGGCCCCGAGGTGCATAGCTGACGATGCGCATCTTTGAACAGGGATGCTATCGCAGGCACAACGGGGCGTGCGTGGTGGAAGACTATCAGAATACCTTGAGGGTAAGGCCGGGGAATACCTGCTTAAAGTCGTTGGTGAATATGAGCTCGGGCGATAGGGTGAGGCCTTTTTTCAGCAGCCGTACATTCATGAATGCTTTCACGGTAGTACCTGTGAAATACCCGCCATTACCTTTTACCATATAGCCCACCCCGGCAAAAAGGTCGTTATTGTCTCCCAGGTCGGCATTCACGAACCAGTTGGGCAGTGTCTTGTAAGAGTTGTCGGCAGCGTTGTGCTCAAAGGCAAAATAGCAAGACCCATATACCCGGTAGCGGAAACGCTGATATTTGTTATTGAACATTCGCCCGTTGCTACGCGACAGTTCGAAGCCCAGCTCGGCATAGGGCGCCAGTACATTGCGCATGAGGCCTATGCCGAAATTGGCATTCATCGTGAACTCATCGGCGCGTTTCAGGGCGTTCCATGCCCTGCCGTCATCGGTGGTCACAAGGCCGGGATAGCGTTTGAAGCGCACGTCTGCAAAGCTGGCCAGGTACTTATCCTTCACAGTAGAGGTGGCATAGGGGTTGTAGCGCGATGAGGATGGGAACTTATATGGTCTGTTCACTGTGCCCTCCTTCTTGGTGGCCACCAGCGTATCTATGGCATGCCACAGGCTCTGCTTGTCTGCGGTTATCCGCGCCACGTCCTCATAGCTATTTACACAGAATGTGACCTGGTATACCTGGTAATGTTCCAGCCTTTGGTAGTTCTTCTCTCTTCGCCGGGCATTATCGGGCAGTGCAGGCACCAGCGGGTAGTGCCTTACCAATATGCGCACTGTATCCTGTTCTATCTTCAGCTTCGCTACATCGCCTTTTTTGTTCACGAATATGTCGCCATCAGGCGGGTATTTTTTGAAGCGCAGTTTCTTTACGCCCAGCTTCTCGTCTATGGCATAGTCTATCCATACATTGCCGCCATCGCTTTTCAGCGAGTCTTTGTAGAATGCTATATCGTGCAGCAGGGCGGCTACAATGGTATCCAGGCCGTTCTTTATCTCTTCGTACTGCGCCACATTGTTCAGCTCGAACTTCACAAAGGCCTTATTAGGCAGGTAGGCATAGTCGCGAATGTTCACATATCCGCTCAGCATAGCGAAGTTGCGCTCTGTAGTGGTGGGCATATGCACGGCATCTCTGTCGTCGTTGTCTTGTGCATGGGTGGTCACGGCCATGGCCATTAGCATGGCGGCTGCTATCATTTTTTTCATGTCGCTGATCTTTTATTATTAGGTGTGGGTACTATCAGTTCTTCCGGCCCAGGCGCAGCGTTAGCGGATCGGGAGCAAGACGGTCGCTGAGTGGGCGCGGCCTTGTAAGCCTGCCTGCTATATCCAGTACGCTATGTGGCTTGCTTATGCGCACAAGGGTCATTATCTCTTCGTCTTTGCGGCGCATTTCTTCTTCGCGCTGCACATCGTACAGGCTCACTACTTTCATTGCTTTTATGTCTAGCGCAGGTCCGTTATATACCAGTGTTTCTTCGGGCTCGCCGGTATCATGGTCCAGGTCGTAAAGGTGCAGTACGCGCATCTTTTTTGCCGGGGACGCTACAGGTGCGGGCTCCGGCGCAGCGGCCACCTCTGCAGGCGCAGGCTGTGGTACTTCTTCGTTGGCTACAGTAAGAGGTGGGCGCGGTAAGATGACGTACTTCTTGCCGGTGGTCTCCTGCGTTACTATCGGGGTAGGGGTGGTGGCGGGTAATGGTATAGGGGCTGTGTTCGCAATGGGTGTGGCAGGTACAGTGGGCGCTGCGGCCAGGGGTTTTGGCTTTGATGGTGCAAAGTAGAGGTAGAGCGCCACCGTGCATATGCATAGCAGCAACGCTGCTGCCACGCCATACCGCCGCCAGGCCACTACGCGCCGGGTGGGCGCATCCAGCCGGGCCTGCAGCCGCTCCCAAGCCTCTTCCCGGCCATATACTATGCCTCCCGCAAGGGCATCTACCGACTCTATTTTCTGTTTTACCTGTTCATCTTTCATACCACTATTTTTTTACCTGCTCTGTCACTGCCTTCCGAAGGCTTTCCTTTGCCTTGCTGAGCTGGGAGCGCGAAGCGCCCTCGGTAATGCCCAGCATGTCGGCTATCTCTTTATGATCGTACCCCTCTACCACAAAGAGGTTGAACACCGTACGGTAGCCTGCGGGCAGTGCCAGTACCATTTTGTACAGCTCGTCGGCCGCCATTTTACCGGTAAAGGGCTCATCGGCGCCCAGTTCTGCGGCATGCTTCTCTTCCACTATCCTTAGCGCGCCCTTCCTGCGCAGGAACATGAGGCATTCGTTCACCATTATCTTTTTGAGCCATGCGGTGATGCTGCTGTCGCTGCTGTACACAAAGCGGTCTATACTTTTGAAAAAGCTGAAAAAACCATTCAGCATCAGTTCCTCGGCATCGGGCAATTCCTTTACATACCGCAGGCACAGCATCAGCATGGGCTCCGACCATCGGTCGAAAAGGTACTTCTGGCATATCCTGTCCTGCCTGCGGCACCCGTCTATGGCTTTTTGTCCCGTCATCAATGGCTTTTGTGTGCTGTATGAAGTATTATATGCCTGGCAGGTAGCGAACGTTGCCTGCCGCCGAAAAAATATTTGCGACAAATGTGCGTATATGGCTGTGAATGAGCATCATCGGTACACATCCCTTTCACGAAGATTTCACAACATTACATTTCCTGATGTGAAATATTAGCGATATTTTTGCAGTCAAACTAAAAAATCGACACAGCACATGAAAAAGCAATTCCTTCTGATAGCCGGTGCAGCCCTGATACTTGCATCATGCGGCGGCGAAGAGAAAAAAGAAGACGCAGGCCAGACCCAGGCGCAGATAGACTCTGCAGTGAACGCCCAGGTAGCTGAGCGCGAAGCCGAAATGGCCCGCAAGAACGACTCTACCCTGAAGGCCGTAGAAGCTGCTAAGGCTGCTGCCGACTCTGCCGCTGCTGCTGCAGAAGCTGCTGCCAAGAAGGGTGGGACCAAGAAGTCTACCAAGTCTACAAAGAGCGAACCACCGGTGAGCCCGGCTCCGCCACCACCACCCGCTAACCCCAAGGATAGCCGTTTCAGCAATGGCGGCGAGAAGAAAGCGGACGAGACCAACACCAACAAAAAAGGAGACCGTTTCGGTAAATAATATATTTTTCGAACAAGCTGAAAAAGGCTGTCCCGGTAAGGAGACAGCCTTTTTTAATGCCCTCACGCGCGGAAACATGACAGAAATGCCGAAATTCAATGTTCGGTCTGTAAACACCCGAAAATGCCCATACATACCTTCCGATACCTAGGTCTGCTGCTTGCCTGTCTGTTGTGGCAAGCACCTGCCTGCTTTGCACAAGGCAGCGCACGACCCGCCCTTCACCTGGTCTTTGCCGGCAAGCCCGAGCCCACAGGTAAAGACACCATGAAGCTTGCCTACTTCTTCAAAGTGTTCGATGACAACAAGATCTCCATATCCGACACCTCCTTTCATCTCCTTCACTTCAATGTAATTTACCACAATAAAGGGTCTGACATGATAGCGGGTCCCTTTCCCATAGGTGGGCCATATTATGGGCACGGAGATAACTACAGACCTGTAGAGCCCCACTATAAGAAAATAGCCTATGCGCTGCGCAGGAACCTGCGCGATGTGCGCCCCGGTGCCAGGATATTCTTTGAGGATATAGTACTGTCTACCCCCGATGGCGGCAAACTGCACCTTACCACTCCTATGATAGTGTACATAAAGTAGCACATCCGGCCACTCGCCCCTATTTCATTTCCATATACATGGGGCAATGGTCGGAGTGCAGTATCTGGGGCAGTATCTCGGCATGCTTCAGCCTGTCTTTCAGCGGCTCGGTCACGGTTATGTAGTCTATACGCCAGCCCTTGTTATTGGCGCGGGCGGTGCCCCATGCGCTCCACCAGGTATACTGGTGCGGCTCCTGGTTGAACTCGCGGAACGAATCGATGTAGCCGTTGCAGTAGAGCTTGTCCATCCATGCGCGCTCCTCGGGCAGGAAGCCCGTGTAGTTCTTGTTGCGCACGGGGTCGTGTATGTCTATGGCCTTGTGGCAAATGTTGTAGTCGCCGCATATCACCAAGCGCGGGCGCGTAGTGCGCAGCACGTTCAGGTATTCGAAGAACTCGTCCAGCCACTGGTATTTGTAGGTCTGGCGGTCGTCGCCGCTGGTGCCACTGGGAAAGTAGGCGTTCACAAGTGTTATATCGCCGAAGTCGGCGCGTATCACGCGGCCCTCGGCATCGCTCTGCATGATGCCGTTGCCATACTGCACATTATCGGGCTGTATGCGGGTGAGGATGGCCACACCGCTATAGCCCTTCTTCTGCGCCGAGAAGGAGAACACATCATAGCCGGCCTCTTTCAGCTCGGCGGCGGGCACGTCTTCCTTATTGGCCTTTATCTCCTGCAGGCATATTATATCGGCGGGGTCGGTCTTCAGCCAGTCCAGGAAACCCTTCTTTATGGCGCCCCTTATTCCGTTCACGTTATATGTAATGATCCTCATTGTTCGTTGTTGTTAGGTAATTCAAAAATATAAGATCTGCGCACTACTTGCGCATGGCTAAAAAAGCCCCTCGTCAGCCAGGCTCAGGTGCTGGTGCCCGGCCACTATTATGTGGTCCAGCAGGCGTATGTCCATCAGTCGCGCGGCCTCTTTCATGGCTTTTGTAAGGGCTATATCCTGTGCGCTGGCCTTCGTATCGCCCGATGGGTGGTTGTGCGCCAGTATGAGGCCGGTGGCATTGTTCAGCAGGCAGTTGCGCAGTATCACCTTTATGTCGGCCACGGTGCCGGTAAGACCGCCACTGCTTATGACCTCGGTACGCAGCACCTTGTTGGCGGTGTTCAGGTACAGCACGCACATCACCTCATGCGCCAGGTCTTGCAGCAGGGGCATCACAATGGGCAGGGCGTCTTTGCTGCGCCCTATGACGGGGCGCTCCAGGCCTTCGCTCATCTGGCGGCGGCGGCCCAGCTCCAGCGCGGCACATATGGTTATGGCACGGGCTTCGCCTATGCCCTTTACCTTTTGCAGGTCGGCGGGAGTAAGCTTGCCCAGCTCCAGCAGGTTATTGCCGGCCAGTTGCAGTATATCGCGGGCCAGCTCTATGGCAGAGCGCTCGCGGGTGCCGCTGGCTATGAGTATGCCCAGCAGCTCGGCATCGGCCAGCGCGGCCGCACCCTTTTGCAGCATCTTTTCGCGTGGGCGTTCGTCCTCGGCCCAGTTCTTTATACTCAGGTTCATGGCCATATACAGGGGGTGAAAGTAAGATCTTCCCACACAGGTGGTATATCTTCCCAAAGGTAACATATCCACAATTTTCGACGTGCATGCAGGTCGGCCCATAGTGCGTATGGCCGGTAGCACCTCATGGCCATATAGGTGCATTTCGATCTTCGCATAAATATACGGTGATAACACCTGCGCAGCCGAGCAGCCCATTGTACCTCCCTTTCAGAAGCCCCTCCCAACCTCCCCAAAGGGGAGGAGATGGGCTATGGCCTGCTACTATGGCAAAATGCAACAAGCAATAGTACCCAAAATACCTGCGCGACAACGCGGACATAATATCTCCTCCCCTTTGGGGAGGTTGGGAGGGGCTTTCGTGAATATTGCATGTGACAGGCAGGGTGGAACTGACGATGCGAGGTTTTGAAATGCACCCGCCATATCCCGCCACCCTATATTTTACCGCAATAGCGTATCTTTGATGATAATAATATCCCTGATAGCACGTTGTAGATCTATGAGACCGATAAAAAATATCCTGTTCGGCGTTCTTGTTGCCCTTAGTGTTTCGTTCGTAGCCTTTTACAGCACCTCATGCTCAAAGGACCAGTGCGGCGCAGTTACCTGCCAGAACAAGGGCGTATGCTTCCAGGGCGTGTGCAATTGCATCTACCTGGGTACAGGCGGCCCTAATTGCGAGCACGTTTACCGCGATATGTTCTCGGGTCTGTACGAAGGCCATGCGCCCATAGATACCGTAGGCGACAGTACCCATGCCCTGTTCTTCCGCCCGTCGGACGATACACTGAACCGCGAGTACATGGTGGTGTTCTGGCAGGATACCCTAAGGCAATCGCTGGTAAAACTGCCCATAAAGCTGTACAACTACTCTACCTCGGGCAGCAACTTCAAGGTGGTCGATTCGGACAACATGAACGTTATCGACTATTATGCATACTCCGGCACAGGCACTATCAGTGTCAATACTGTCTCTATGCGCCTGGTAAGCGTAGACACCGATGGTGTGAAAAGGGTGTTCGAGTTCAATAACTACATCAAGAAATAACAGACCGCTACGGTTCCAACATATTTTTATGTCAGATACGCAATTCTCTACCAATAAGGCGCCGCAGCCCGTGGGCCTGTACCCGCATGCCAGGCGCGTAGGCAACCTCCTCTTCCTGTCGGGCGTAGGGCCCCGCAAGGCCGGTACCGACGAGATACCCGGCCTGAAGACCGACAAACATGGAAATTTCATCGAATTCGACTTTGCGGCACAGGTACATAGTGTGTTCGAGAATGTGCGCGTGATACTGGAAGAAAGCGGCAGCAGCTGGGACAAGCTGGTAGATGTGACCGTCTTCCTGGTAGATATGAAACGCGATTTTCATATCTATAACAAGATATATGCCGAATACTTCAAGACCAACCAGCCCTGCCGCACCACCGTGGGTATAGTTTCGCTGCCTACCGCCATAGCCATAGAGCTGAAGTGTGTGGCTACGGTAGACTAATGCGATGGCCGATAAGGGCGAAGGACCTATGTATATGACCCTGTGTTAATAATGGACTTTGTCGTGATATATATGCGCGAACGGCACTGTACACATTCGTTAATAATACTCAATTTAATATTTGGGGTTTCCTTCGTAATTCGGATATTTGTTTTTATCTTTCCGAGCTACTTAACAAAATTTTAAGCGTGAAACGGATACTAATTTTGCTGGCATTGCTTCCGTTATGCCTTCGCGCCCAGGAGACGCACCATGAAATAGGCCTTGGTCTCGGTGTTGCCAACTATTATGGCGACCTCCAGCCCAAGCTGTTCTCCTCCAGCGGCTACAGGCCACATGCAACGGTAGTTTACAAGTTCTTTATGAACCCACGCATAGGTCTGCGCGCAGGTGTGTCCATAGGGCAGGTAACAGCAGCAGACAGCTTAGGGAAGGTACCCATCAATGTGAAACGCAACCTTAGCTTCACATCCAACCTGTTCGAATTTCATGGCGGCGTAGAGTTCAACTTCCTGCCTGTAGATGTGCTGCGCCACAAGGTGACGCCATATGTTTTTGGCGGTATAGGTGTGTTCTACTTCAATCCGTTCGCAGAAGATGCCGGAGGCAACAAACACTTCCTGCGCCCGCTGAGCACCGAGGGACAAGGCCTGCCTATGTACCCCGACCGCAAGCAGTATAGCCTGGTGAATATGTCGTTCCCATTCGGCGGCGGTTTCAAATTCTTCATAGGCAAGACCATATTCGTGACACCTGAAGTAGGCTTCCGCTATACCAATACCGATTACCTGGACGATGTGAGCAAGTCTTATGTGAACATGGACACACTGTTCAAATACAAAGGCTCGCTGGCGAGGTCTATGTCCTTCAGGGGCAATGCGGTGAACAACTGGGATGAGAACAACCCCAATTATGGCTACCAGCGCGGCGACAGCAAGGCCAACGACTGGTACTGGTTCACCAACATCACCGTTACTGTTTACTTCCGCTCTTTCGGCAACAGAAGGCCTTATACCAAGACCCGCTGCCCGGGCTTCTACAGGTAATACCACCCGGAACGAATTTGCAAATGACCTGCCCTGCGCAGGTCATTTGTTTTTATAACTAATGCTTTTTGTTCGGTCATTCCCGGCCTGCCATTCGGCATGGCCATGTACTATGTTATGCCCCGGCGGGGCTATATGTTTGTAGCAGAATGTATACCTCATGCCGTTATGCCCCGCAGCGGGCTACCCTATAAAATGTGGGTAGCTCCTGACGGAGCAAAGTCCTGATAAAAGGATGTTCCTACAAACTTTTTGCTCCTATGGAGCATTTCTGACGGAGCTTATAAATGAACAATAAGATGTGGGTATAGAGCAATCCTTTCGGAGGAGGGGGCTTAGTACATGTATTTTGTATCTTTGAAAGATAACACACTATTATGCCACACATAGCCATCATATCATCGAGCGTACGCACGGGGCGCAACAGCCACCGGGTAGCCCTGTATTTTCAGAACTACCTGCAGGCCAACGGCCACGGCACTACCGAGATAATAGATCTTAACGAATACAGCTTCCCTGTCTTCGATGAGCGCCTGAGGTTTCAGAAAGAGCCAACGGAAAAAATGCTCGACTTCTCTGCCCGTGTAAAAAAAGCCGATGGTATCATCATCGTAACGCCGGAGTACAATGGCAGCATACCTGCCGCGCTGAAGAACGTGACCGATCTGCTGTACGATGAGTGGTACCACAAGCCCATAGCTATGTCTACAGTATCGGACGGGGCTTTCGGTGGGTCGCAGGTCATCATAGCGCTGCAGTTCACATTGTGGAAGATGAAGGCGCTCACGGTGCCTGCCATGTTCCCCGTGCCCAAGGTGCGCGAGGCATTCGATGAAACGGGCAATGCTACAGACAAGGCCGGTACCGATAAGCGTGCAGCAGGTTTTGTAAAAGAACTGCTGTGGTGCATAGATGCCGCCGGGAAGATGAAGGAATAATACCATTTCGACATCTAGATCAGCATTAGATATGGGGCCTTTGTGCCCTTTATATTGGATGGTCCATTGCAAACCACGCGTCGACCTTTGTGTACTTTGTGGTTAGCTCTTTTTGAAATTGTACGAGATAACAGAGGTAAGTAATAAAAGCATAGAAGGGGACCTGCATCCCAACGCAGGTCCCCTTCTGTATTTAACGAGCTATCAGAATTTTGCCAGTTCTTTTCCTTCGGCTATGGCTTTCTGCTCATCCCTGCTTTTCTTGTCCAGTATCACCAGCATCACCAGCGGTATGTAGAAGAGGGCCGCCACCTTGTGTGTCTCTATGAGCTCAGAGAAAAAGTTGTTGATGAAGCCCGCAGCTATGGTCATTGCCAGCCCCACGGTGACACATCTGTAGAACTTATCCTTGAAACGGTGATATATCTTCTGCGCCTGGGCAAATATCACTACCATCAGTATGGCATACAGTATCATGGCAGGCCAGCCCTGCTCTGTAAGCATGTACAGGAAGTAGTTGTGCGATGTGGACTGCTCTGTATTGCGGCTCACATAGGTGCGGAAGGATGTAACGGCATATGGCTTGTAGTAGAAGTAGAACGAGCGTGGGCCATACCCCGTCAGCGGTCTGTCCTTGCTCATGCGCACGGCTGCTATCCAGCGGTACAGGCGCTCCATAGAAGACATATCGGTACCGCGGAAGGTGGCTATGATATGGTCTGTGAAATTGCGGCGCATAAAGGTATGCTCGAAGTTGGGGCGGTAGTCTATATACCGGTTGTTGTCTGCCGCCAGGCTCAGCAGCAGTATGATAAGGGCATAGAACGCGGGCATCACCAGGTTCACCAGTCGCATGCGTATGGCCACGCCTATCACTATGGCAAATACCACGGCCACCACGGCGGCACGGGCATATGCAAAACCTATACCCAGTACGAAGATGGCCACTACCACCGCAAAGGCCAGCTTTATGAACACATGCCTCTTGCGTATGAGCGGCCAGCACGATACCAGCAGCAGCGGAAAGAACTGCGATATGACCGTAGAATAATCGACATGGTTGTAATAGAGTTGAGTGATGGCCCGCTGTATCTTATGGAACGCGAAATTATACATCGAATGATGTACCAGTATGATAACGATGGTGATGGTGATGGGCACCAGCAGCACGAAGAACCCTTTTACAAAGTCTTTCTTTTCCTGGAAGATCCATATGGGGAATACGAAGAACGCCACCAGCAGCCATGTCTTCACCAGCAGGAACTTCACAGAGTAGAAAACCATTTTCGAGAATATGACCGATACTATCGTCCACAGGAACTGCAGTATCACTATCATCACCAGCGGGTTGCGCCACCACCATTCGGGTATCACCTTGGGGTCGCGCGCATACATCACCACGAACAGGCCCAGGAACAGCCACATCATAGGCAGGTCGGGCAGGGTCATAGACAGCGTATCGCCCGCAAAGTATAGCTGTATGGACGGCGGAATGGTGAACAGGAATATCCAGTAGGCCGTCTTCCAGTTTATGCCCACCAGCACCAGGTACAGGTAGGCGAACGGCACGGCCAGGAAATAATAGCTGCCCGTGAGCGTCACCGCCAGTATGGTAAGGAAAAGCACAGAGAAGGAAGCCGCTGCGAACCACCGCTCCTTTATATGTATGGCGCCGGTAAGCATCTGCTAGCGTTCTACGGCATTTAGCTTCCGGTAATAGGCCATTATCAGCACATACAATGTACTGAAGAAGAACGACAGCAGGGCCGCGGCCACCAGTGTGATAGCAGTACCCAGGCCCGCAGGGTTGGTGGGTGGCAGTGCACGGGTTATCACCTTCAGGTAGCCCATGGCGCTGTTGGTAGTAGCGTCAAATTCGTTGAGCATAGATATATAGTGCGCCCTGTCTGTCACCAGCTGGTCCTTCACCGATTCTATGTTCTGTATCTCTTCTATAGCGCGGCCATAACCCTTTCCGCCGCCTTTCAGGTCGCCGTTTATCACATCTTTGCGGGTCGGGCTCAGTATGGCATATATACCATACTGGTCGCGCATGGCGGCCAGCGTATCTGTGAGGGCAGCAATGGCGCTGTCCAGCTTCAGCTTCTGGTCGCCTATAGAGCGGTATATACCTGTTTTTACATTAGTGTAGTAAGACCTGTAGGTCTCTTCCAGCACTTTCACGGCCATGTTGGCCACGCCGGCGGCGTCTTCGGGCCTGTAGGCCGTATAAGATACCTGCACATCCTTATACTCTGTACGCTTGATGTTGAAATTCTTGTTGAATATCATCATCAGCTCGTCATGACCCTTAGCGGTATTTATTTCGCGCTTATATATCTTGTCGAAGTCGCAGTTCCTTATTATACGGTCGCGCACCGTGTCCGATGCTGCCAGGGCCATTATCTTGTCCACATCGTCATCGCCGCCATAGTAGTCCACATAGCGGGTCTCGTAAGAGCGGAAGAGGGTATGGCGGTCGCCATAGAGGGGGTTATTCACCAGGAAACGTGCCTCTGCCTTATATTTTTTCTTTTTTACCAGCAATGCAGCACCGGCCAGCGCCATACCTGCCAGGGTCACTATTATTATAAAGCGTTTCTGCTTCTGGATCGTCCTTATCACATCTATAAGGTCGAAAGAGATATTGGTCATTAGTTCTGTAGCTTAGAAGTGAGTGTTAGCCGTAGGGCTTAAAGTTAAGTCTATTTTCAGGAACGCCTCAAAACTATTTATTATTGCATGTGAGGGTGCCGGAAGCGAAAAAAGATAGTACCGGGGTAAACCCGGGTATACATGAAAAAGGAAGCGCGAACGCTCCCTCTTCCTATTCTTTACGGTATATACCTATTATGCGGTCACCTTATCGTTCAGGTCAGAATCTACCAGTATACGGCCGCAATGCTCGCATACTATTATCTTCTTGTGCTGGCGTATCTCGCTCTGGCGCTGTGGCGGTATCACGTTGAAGCAGCCGCCGCAAGAGTCGCGCACGATGGGCACAACGGCCAGGCCGTTGCGGTAGCTGGCGCGGATGCGCTCATAGGCGGCCAGCAGCCTTGCTTCTACCTTTTCTTTGGCCTCAGAAGACCTGGCGGCCAGCGCTTGCTCTTCCTTCTCTGTTTCTACGGTTATCTTTTCCAGCTCTTTGCGCTTCAGGCCCAGGGCTTCCTGCACATCGGCTATCTTTTCTTCTGTCTTCAGGCGGGCATTGGTACGGTCTTTCAGATCGAAACCGGCATCCTTTATATGCTTTTCGTTCAGGCGAACTTCCAGCTCCTGCATTTCCATCTCTTTATTGATGGCCTCGAACTCGCGGTTGTTCTTTACGTTGTCCTGCTGTTTTTCGTATTTCTTTATGAGCGCCTGGGCCTCTTTCTTGGCTTCGGTCTTGGTATCTATGAAAGCGTTGATGTTCGCTATCTCGGTATCTATGTTACCGATGCGGGTCTGAAGGCCTTCGATCTCGTCTTCGAGGTCTTTCACTTCCATAGGCAGCTCGCCTTTCAGTGTTTTTATTTCGTCGATCTTGGAATCGATCTTTTGCAGCGCGAGTACTGCGGTGAGACGTTCTTCGAATGAAAAATCCTTTACGGTAGCCATATCAGCAAAAATATTTTACAGGATCGGTTGATAAATTTGATAAAAGAACCGCAAAATTAGGGAAATTTTTCTTAAGTATCTCCTCAAATATTTCAGAGGTATATTGCTCGCTCTGGTAATGGCCTATATCGGCTATCAGTATTTTTTTCTCGGCATCGAAGAACTGGTGGTATTTATGGTCGGCGGTGATGAAGATATCGGCTCCGGCCGCTATGGCATCGCGCAGCAGGAAGCTGCCCGAGCCGCCACACACCGCCACCCTGCTGATGGCCCTGCCGGTAAGCTCGGTATGCCGTATGCATTCTGTTCTCATTTGTTGTTTGATGAAGGAAAGCATCTCTATCTCCTCCAGCGGTTCGGCCAGGGTGCCTATCATACCGGCGCCTATCTCTGTGGCCGGGTTGGCCAGGGGTATCAGCTCATAGGCCACCTCTTCGTATATATGGGCGGCACGCATGGCGGCTATGACCGCATTCTTATTGTGTACGGTCACTATCACCTCTATCTTCACTTCGCGCACATTTTCCCTGCCACCGCCGGGAGTGCCTATGGCCGGGTCGGCGTCGGGCGCCGCGCGAAAGGTGCCTGTACCCTCGGTATTGAAACTGCACTCGCTGTATTTGCTGATGTGGCCCGCACCCGCATGGAACATGGCCTCGCGCACACCATCGGCCACATCCGTAGGGGCATAGCTGCACAGCCTGTATAGCAAATTGCTCTTGGGGACCAGTATGCGGGTATCCTGCAGCCCCAGCTTCTGCGCAAAACGGGCGTTCACCCCCTGTGCCACATTGTCCAGGTTGGTATGGGCGGCATAGATATGTATGTCGTTCTTTATGGCTTTGGCCACTATGCGCTCTACATAGGTACGGCCCGTAACTCGCTTCAGCCCGCCGAATATGAGCGGATGATGGGCCACTATCATATTGCAGCCGCGGCCCAGGGCCTCGTCCACCACCTGTTCCGTTACATCCAGCGTTATGAGCACACCCGTTACTATGGCGGCGGCATCGCCCACCTGCAGGCCGCTGTTGTCGTAGCTTTCCTGGTATACTATAGGTGCTACCGCCTCTATCGCCTCCATTATGTCTTTTACCGTCATGACCGTTCGAAAATATGTACAATTCAAAGATCCGATTATATCAGCGCATAAAAAACATAATTCCTTATAAAACTCTTAGCTCTGCAGCCGGAATAAGCAGGACGGATCTGTGGGACTGCGATATTCTCACATATCTATAAAGAAAGAGGGCATTGAAATACATATTTCAATGCCCTCTTCGGTCTTTTATTCGTTAGCATTTTCCCGTTACATCACCATCTGTTTCATACCGGCCATTTCGCGTACGGCATCGGCAATGGCGGCGGCATCGTAGCCGCATTCGCGGTGCAGCTCTTCGGGCTTGCCATGCTCTACTATGCGGTCGGGTATGCCCAGCATCTTTATCTCGGGCGAGTAGCCATTGGCATTCATGAACTCCAGCACGGCACTACCGAAACCGCCTACTACAGTACCGTCCTCTACGGTAACGATGCGCGAGAAGCGCCTGGCCACATCGTGCAGCATGGCCTCGTCCAGCGGTTTTACAAAGCGCATATCGTAATGCGCAGGATATATATCATCGGTAGCCAGTATGCGGCATGCCGATACTGCGAAGTTGCCGGGATGGCCTATGGTGAGTATGGCCACCTCACTGCCGTCGCATATCATGCGGCCGGTGCCCACTTCTATACGCTCCATAGGTGTGCGCCACTGGGGCATCACGCCCTGGCCACGCGGATAGCGTATCACGAAAGGATATTTTATCTCGGGTAGCTGTGATGTATACATCAGGTTGCGCAGCTCGGCCTCGTTCATAGGGGCGCTCACTATCATATCGGGTATGCAGCGCATATAGGCTATATCGTAGGCGCCATGGTGCGTAGGCCCATCATCGCCCACCAGGCCTGCACGGTCCAGGCAGAAGACCACGGGCAGCTTCTGTATGGCCACATCATGTATCACCATATCGTATGCCCGCTGCATAAAGGAGCTGTAGATGTTGCAGAACACCTTGAGCCCCTGCGTGGCCAGCCCTGCGCTCAGCGTCACGGCATGTTGCTCGGCTATGCCTACATCCAGCGCGCGGTGGGGCATGGCATCCATCATTATCTTCAGCGAGCAGCCGCTGGGCATAGCAGGGGTGATGCCCATTATCTGTGGGTTCTTCTCTGCAAGCTCCAGTATGGTATGGCCAAAGACATCCTGGTATTTAGGCGGCTCGGGTACGGTGGCTATCTTCTTGTTTATCTTGCCCGTCACTTTATCAAAGGTGCCCGGGGCATGCCACAGGGTCTGGTCCTTTTCGGCCAGGTCATAGCCCTTGCCCTTTACCGTCTTTATATGCAGCAGCTTGGGGCCGGGTATATCGTTCAGGTCTTTGAGGGTCTCTGCCAGCTTCACTACGTTATGGCCGTCTATAGGGCCAAAGTAGCGCAGGCCCAGCGCCTCGAACAGGTTGCTGCTTTTAGACACTACCCCTTTCAGGCCGGCCTCTACCTTCGAGGCCAGTTTCTGCAGGTCTTTGCCGGGCACCTTGCCCAGCAGGTTCCATACATCATCGCGAAAGCGGTTCCAGGTATGCGAGGTGGTGATGTCGGTAAGATATTCTTTGAGCGCGCCCACATTGGGGTCTATGCTCATGTTATTATCGTTCAGTACTATGAGCACATTGGCATTGCTCACACCGGCATGGTTCAGCGCCTCGAAGGGCAGGCCAGCCGTCATGGCGCCATCGCCTATCACTGCTATGTGGCGGCGGTGATGCTCGCCCTTGTACTTCGATGCTATGGCCATACCCAGCGCTGCCGATATGGATGTGGAGGAGTGTCCTACGCCGAATGTATCGTACTCGCTCTCGCTGCGCTTGGGAAAGCCGCTGAGGCCGCCATACTTGCGATTGGTATGGAACACCTTGCGGCGGCCGGTGAGTATCTTATGGCCATATGCCTGGTGGCCTACATCCCATACCAGCTGGTCGTCGGGGGTATTGAGGACATAGTGTAGCGCTACTGTGAGCTCTACCACACCCAGGCTGGCGCCGAAATGGCCGCCATGCACACTCACGCAGTCTATTATGAATTGACGTAACTCGTTACATACCTGCGGAAGCTGGCCTTTTTCCAGCTTTCTAAGGTCGTAGGGGGTATCTATATTGCTAAGCAACGGTCCCGCAGCTATCTCTTCCATGCACTAAGAGCGAATTATAAACGTACAAAATTAGTAAAATAATACTATCATCCGTTATATGTAGGGTAAAAATGCCCCGGAATATGCTTTTGGCAAATGATACAGCAGATCTTATGCCGAAGAGCGATACGGAATGTTAATATATAGACGTGGTAAGTAAGAGTATGTTATTTGGCCAAAGGCTTGAAGATATGCTCTTCTATGGTCATGCCTTTTTCCAGGTATATGGTCTGTATGCCTACCTGTTTGGCAGTGGCTATGTGCTGCGGGCTATCGTCTATGAAGAGGGTATGCTCTGCTTTCAGGTCATTATCTTCCAGCACACGGCGGAATATCTCTGGCATGGGTTTGCGCAGCCCTACACGGTGCGACATATATACCTTATCGAAGAATACGCCTATGTTGGGTATACCATGGTCGCGCATGAGGGTATTGTTGAATACCTCTTCATGTATCTCGTTGGTATTGCTGAGCAGGAAGAGGTCGTAATGGCCGCGTAGCTGCTGCAGTATCTGCAGGCGCCGCAGGGGAAAGTCGAGCAGCATGGCGTTCCAGGCGCCCAGCACCTGCTGCTCTGTGATGGGTGTGGCAGCTACCTGCTGCATGGTGGCTATGAACTCTTCGCGGCCCATGCGGCCGGTCTCCAGCCGGTCGAAGATGTCGGTCTGCTGCAGTTGCGAGTAGCGCTCGCCGAAATCGGCAATACCTGCCTGTATGAATGCTTTTTCGGTAAGGGAGTAATCGAGGTTCAGCAGTACGCCGCCGAGGTCGAATATGATATGCCTGATGCCTGTGATCATGCATGCAAAATTGGGGTAAAACCGGCAAATGCGCAGACAAATACCTGAAGAACAGGCCACAACATAGAACTTCGTCATATGAACAGCGCCCGACATGCCGCCCGGGGATACCTGCGAAAATTTTGTTTCACCGATGTTTCTGAATAACTTTATCTTCGTGGGGTATGCTGTACAGCAGCCTTTTTTTGCTATTTTGGCAATTAAAGGGCAAGTGTATTGTGTGAGATCGTGATTTTATTAATTTTAAGGCTTGTAATATCGTACAGGGTCTCTGACCCTGGTGTATAAAAAGGTATCATGGACATAAACAACATACCCGCCCCCATGCAGGAGCAGGAAAATGGACCCACATACGATGTGTCGAGGCGCCGCTTCTTCCAGATGGCCGGTGGACTGGCCGGTGCAGGGCTGCTTGTAGCTTCGTGCCGCAGAACGCCCCCCAGCGATACCTACCTGGGCGAGGGCGATATAGCCCTGCTGAACTACCTATATGTGCTGAAGCAGGTGACCGTAGCATTTTACAACCAGGCAGTGGCCACCACATACTATAGCGCCACGCAGAGCGAGATAGAGCTGCAGATAGAACTGCGCGACCAGGAACTGGCGCACCGCGAGTTTCTGAAGACCCTGCTGGGCAAGAACGCAGTGAAGACCGTGACCACGCAGATGGCCATAGTGAACTTTTCGGACAAGACCAGCTTTCTTACCAATGCCGCCACGCTCGAAGACCTGTCGGCATCGGCATATGCGGGCGTTATACGCCTGCTCAAAGACCAAAGCTATATACTGTACCTGGGCAAGATGAGCACCGTAGATGCCCGCCATGCAGGCTATGTACGCGATATACTGAACCACAACTCTTTTGCCAGCGGCATGAATGTGCTGGACAGCAATGCGCTGAACTGGGTAACATCGCCGGCACAGGGTATGGCCCAGTTGGGCAACTACCTGGAAACAAGGTTCGACACAAGCAAACTACCTACTTTCTAAGACAACAACATGAACTTCAAGCATATAATCTCAGAGATAGAGAAGACCGACCCCGAGGTGTATGAACGCCTCAGCGGAAGGCGCGAGATGCTCGGCAGCTTCGGCTCCAAAGTAGCATTGGCGGCGCTGCCGCTGGCGCTGGCCTCTATGTTCAAAAAAGCATACGGGCAGTCCACCGATGTGGTAGTGAATGCGCTGAACCTTGCGCTCGAGTTCGAGTTCATGCAGCACACCTACTACAGGCAGGGTACCAATACCGGCAGCCTCATACCTGCGCAAGACCTGCCCGGCTTCAAGATAATAGAGAGCCAGGAAAAAGCCCATGTGGCCTTCCTGGAGAAAGTGATAGCCGGCCTGGGTGGTGTGGCCTTCAGGCCGAAGTACTACACGGCATCTACTACGGTGCATCCGTATGTGCCTGCCGCGTACGACTTCACTATGGGTGGCAAATTCACACCCTTCGCCGATTATGAGACCTTCCTCACCATAGCACAGGTGCTGGAAGATACATATATACATGCCATACATGGCCAAACAGAGACCCTGCAGGCCAATAATGCTGTACTGTCGCAGGTATTTGCACTGGCGGCCGTAGAGGGCAGGCATGCTGCCTATGTGCGCCTGAGGCGCAGGCTGGCCGTAGGCGCCGCAGAGACCCCCACGCCATGGATACAGAACAACATACCACCTGTACCATCGCTCAGCTTCCAAAAATACTACCTGGGCGAGGATAATACCATACAGAAAAGTGTGGACATACAGGGGCTGAGCAATGTATACTATGCCAATGGTGCTATGCCCCAGGTAGCGGCCACAGCTGCCTTCGACGAGCCCTATACCAAGGAGAACGTAATGAACCTGATAGCGCCCTTTAAGAAGCTATAAACAGTCGCAGTTCATTTATAAACATATACCAGGCCCTTGAAGATGCATTCTTCAAGGGCCTTTTCTTTTATGCTACATTCTGTAGAAAAAATATGCGCGGTAAAGAGTGTAAATAAGAAAAGAGGTTGCCCCGAACCATTGGGACAACCTCTTTTGTATAAGGTAATGCGAACTGTTATATCTGCCTGTTCACATCGAATGCTTCCAGCTCGTTGGCCACGGCAGTGAGGAAGCTGGCACCCAGCGAGCCATCTACTATACGGTGGTCGTAGCTCAGAGACAGGTACATCATGTGGCGTACGGCTATCACATCGCCATCTTCGGTCTCCAGCACTACGGGCCTTTTCTTTATAGCGCCCAGCGCCAGTATGGCCACCTGCGGCTGGTTGATGATGGGCGTACCCATCAGGCTGCCGAAGGTACCCACATTGGTAACGGTGAATGTGCCACCCTGTGTATCGTCGGCCTTCAGCTTGTTGTTGCGCGCGGCATTGGCCAGTGCGTTCACCTCTTTGGTCAGGCCCAGCAGGTTCTTGGTCTCTGCGCTCTTTATCACAGGTACTATCAGGTTGCCTGTGGGCAGTGCAGTGGCCATGCCTATGTTTATGTCCTTCTTCAGTACTATGTTGTAGCCGTCCAGGCTGCAGTTTATCATAGGATACTTGCGTATGCAGTTGATGATGGCCTCGAAGAATATAGGAGTGAAGGTTATCTTCTCGCCATGCTTCTTCTCGAAGGGGCCTTTCACCTTCTCGCGCCATTTCACCAGGTGCGTCACATCGGCCTCGGTGAAGCTGGTAACGTGTGGCGATGTGGCCTTGCTGCGCACCATGTGGTCGGCTATCAGCCTGCGCATGCGGTCCATCTCTATTATCTCTACATTGCCCGTTATGGCCATAGGTGCTGCAGGTGCCGGTTGGGGCGCTGGCGCAGCGGCTGGCACGGCCTGCTGTACGAGTGCCGGTGTTGCAGCCTGCGCAGGCTGTGGTGCGGGTGCCGCGCCACGGTTGGCCACATAGGCCAGTATATCTTTTTTGGTCACGCGGCCTTCGTTGCCGGTGCCGGGTATGCGTTCCAGTTCGGCCATGCCTATACCTTCCTTGCCGGCTATATTCAGCACCAGGGGCGAGTAGAAGCGGCTGCCACCATCGGCCAAGGGTGCGGCGGCAGGCGCAGCATGCTGCACAGGTGCGGGTTGTGGTGCGGCCTGTGGCTGTGGTGCAGGCGCAGCAGCAGCGGGTGCTGCAACAGCGGCCGCCCCGCCCGATTCTATGCGGGCTATGGTAGCGCCTACGGGCACTACATCGTTCTCTTTATACAGCAGTTCTGTTATAACGCCGGCGGCGGTAGAGGGTACCTCGCTGTCTACTTTATCGGTAGCTATGTCCAGCAGGGTCTCGTCCATTTTTACGGTATCGCCAGGTTTCTTGTGCCATTTCAGCACAGTGGCTTCCATTATGCTTTCCCCCATCTTGGGCATTACAACATCAACTATGGCCATGATATATTTTTGTATGTTTTATAAACGCTGCAAAAATAAGCAACGGTCGCCAATATAAAACCTATCGCTGCTATAGTTGCCATTCTTTTTTCAGGGCCGCATGGCGGTGCATATATCGGCGCATATACAGGCAATAAGATACCTGCTGTTTTAAATGCTGTGTTATTTTGATATTTTTGGTGCTTAACGAAAAAGCAGCCTTTTTTTGTGAACGACAGTATCGCATAAAAGATACGAGCATGTGCATATGAGTTTATGAACGTAGATATATCCGATATATTTCAGGCCGTGATGGACAATGTCACCGATAGTGTCCTCATCATCGGTACCGATCATACGGTCATTTGCTTCAACGAGCATGCACGAACCACGCTGCGCGGTATACATGCCCGCGATGTGCAGGTGGGAAACGATTACCGGACCTTTGTTTCCGATGCGAACAAGGCCGGGTATATGGCATCATTCGAAAAGGCCATGAAAGGCGAAAAGGCCATAGGCGAGCGGGAATTGCCGGTATATGACCGGAAGGTATGGTACCGCCTGCAGATGTGCCCTATATACGAAAAGAGCGGTGCCGTGGCAGGCGCCATCATCACCATTACCGATATAGACACACGAAAGGCGAAGGAGGCCGCATTGTATGCATCGGAAGCGCTTTTCGAAAGGGCATTCGAGCATTCATCTATAGGCGTGGCACTGGTAGCGGCCGACGGTAGCTGGATGAGGGTGAACAAGACCCTGTGCGACATAGTGGGATATACCGGCGAAGAGCTGCTGCAACTGTCGCCCGAGGCGATAACCCACCCACAGGACCGCCAGAACGACCGCGAACAGCTACAAAGGATACTGGATGGCGAGACCGACAACTACAGCATGGAAAAACGCCTGCTGAATAAAAATGGTACAGACGAGTGGATAAGCGGTGTGATGTCGGCAATAAAAGACCACGACGGGCGGCTGTATTACCTGTGGCAGCTCAGGCACATCACCGAGCGCAAGCGCATGATAGAGCGCCTGAAGGCAAGCGAAGATCTGCTGCAGCTCTTTGTAGAGCATAGCCCGGCAGCCATAGCCATGGTAAATATGGACATGCGCTATATGATGGTGAGCCGCCGGTGGATGGCCGATTACGGCCTGCAGGGCCGCAATGTACTGGGCATGAGCCATTACGAGGTCTTCCCCACCATAGGGCAGGAGTGGAAAGACATACACCGCCGCTGCCTGGCGGGGGCCATTGAAAAAAGAGAAGAGGACAGCTTTGTACGCGAGGACGGCCACACAGAATGGCTGCGATGGGAGATACACCCCTGGTGCAAGCCCACCGGTGAGGTAGGAGGCATCATTATGCTCACCGAGGTGATAACCGTCCGTAAGACCATGGAGGCCGAGCGCGAGCGCATAGTGGCCGACCTGGTGAGCCGCAACAGAGCCCTGAACGAATTTGCCGAGATAGTATCGCACAACCTGCGGGGCCCGCTGGCCACTATAATGGGCCTCACCAATATGCTTGCCGAGAACATAGCCGGGGTGGACAAAGAAGTACTGCTGATGGGTATAGGCGAGTCGGCAGGAAGGCTCGATGCCGTAGTACGCGAGCTGAGCGGCATATTGAATGCAAAAACACACCCATCGGAAGGCTAATATCTTCTATCAGAAAAAACCTCCAAAAAAGTTTTCTTTTTCTAAGAATATCTGCTACATTTGCACTCCATTTTTGATGGTTCGCCATCATTGGGCCTATAGCTCAGTTGGTTAGAGCACCTGACTCATAATCAGGTGGTCCTAGGTTCAAGTCCTAGTGGGCCCACAAACATTAAATGATTGAAAATTAAAGAGTTATGCGCAAGTATGACTCTTTTTTTTGTGCCTATAAAATCTACTCGCATGTTTTCTTGCAATGAATTCGCTTCAAACTCGCGCTGATACTGCAATCCAGCGGTTATAACTTACTCGTCTGCCTTGTAACGGACTTGTATGAAGGACGTTCTTGGTGCTCAACCCAACTGAGCATCAACGGAGTAAAAACTCCGTGTAGGCCCTTATCGTAGTTCGTTTTAAATTTGACAATTGAAAGATGGAGACATGGTGAATGCGAATGATGGCGTGAGAAGCTCAAAAATGAGCAAGATTAAGGGTAGGGATACGAAGCCAGAAATTTTAGTGAGAAAATTCTTATTTTCCCGTGGTTTTCGCTACAGAATTCATTGTAAAAAATTGCCGGGTAAGCCAGACATAGTTCTTACAAAATATAGAACGGTGATTTTAGTCAATGGTTGTTTTTGGCATGCGCATAATGGCTGTAGATTAAATAAAATTCCCAGAAGCAACGTTGAATTTTGGACGAACAAATTACAAAGTAATATGCAACGGGATAAGGAAAATGAAAAAGGATTAGAGAAATTAGGGTGGAAAGTTATTACAATTTGGGAATGTCAATTACGAAAACCACACTTAGAACAGACACTTGTAGCGGTTATTTCAGTATTAAAACCAAGTGAAGTATAGTGGGTGAGGACATAACCAACAAACATAGTATTATTATGACAACCATAAGAGATGCCATTTTAAAAAGCTTAGAGGACTTAGGAAATTTGTCCAATTCGACCGATATATGTAATCACATATTGTCCAACAAGTATTATGATTTTGGCGGAGCTAAAACTCCCACGAATACGGTATCGGCCCAATTGGGTGATTTCATCCGAAATGGTGATACTCGAGTAAAAAGAATTAAGAAAGAGGGCGGTGTTTATTTCTATTACTTGGCTAAAAACGAACAAAATATTGAGTCTGACATTCTGACCGCTACAGAAAACGGTACGCATCAAAGGAAGATAGAAAAAGTTAAGAGTTATGAGGAACGCGATTTACATAAACTCCTCAGCAGTTATCTAAAGAGTACTGCAGTTTATTCAAAAACAATTTTTCACGAGCAATCGACGTATGGAAAAGACAGTAATCAAATCTGGACTCATCCAGATATGGTAGGAGTTCGTTTTTTGAACCTCCAAACCAAAGCGAGCCAAAATTTTCTTAAGTCAATTAACCGTAGTGATATTTTCAAGCTTAGTTCCTTCGAAATAAAGAAGGAAATAAATAGCGATGCAGAATTAAAGAAAGCCTTTTTTCAGGCAGTTTCTAATTCCAGTTGGGCTAACTACGGGTATTTGGCTGCGTATGAAATCGGTGATAGTCTGACGGAAGAAATGGAACGACTTAATCAGTCATTTGGAATCGGCATAATTAAGTTGAATGCTAATCCTTATCTGACCAAAGTGTTGTTTCAACCGAGATACAATCACTTAGACTTTAAAACTATTGATAAACTCTGTAAAATCAATAGAGAGTTCGAAAAATTCATTGAGCAAATTGAGAAATTAATGACGGCAGAGGAACGGTATTACAAGGCTACAGAAAAAGAACTTGATGAATTCTGTGACGATTACTTTTTGAATGATGCTGATGCGGATAAATACTGTAAAGACAGAAACATACCTGTGGAAATTATTACGGCTGATATGCTATAGTATAGATTTGCGAATTGGGTAATTAGAATTAGGTATAAGATATAAAATAACACTCTTAGGATAACACGAAGGATTTAAAAATGTTCAGAGACAAGAAGCTAACATACATTACACTTTTTAGTTCAGGAGGTGTAGGTTGTTATGGATTTAAAATGGAGGGCTATCATTGTGTTGCGACAAACGAAATTATTCCTAAAAGAATGGAAATTCAGAAAGCAAACAATATTTGCCAATATGATTCCGGATACATTGTAGGTGATATTTCAGAGTCCGATACTAAAGAGAAGATTTATGCAGAAATGCGAAGGTGGAAGAGCAAAGGAAACGATAGAGTGGATGTTGTTCTTGCAACCCCCCCATGTCAAGGGATTAGCGTTATTAACCATAAAAAGAATTCTGAGGAGATCAATCGAAACAGTCTGGTTGTTGAATCGATAGCCGTTGTTAAACATATAAAACCGCGTGTCTTTGTTTTTGAAAATGTAATGGCCTTTCAAAAGACCCAGTGCACTACACCTGATGGTCGGATTATTCCAATTGGAGATTATGTGAAAGAATCGCTTGGGCAAGACTATATCATTTCTGGGCGTATAATTAATTTAATGAATTACGGCTCGAATTCATCCAGGACTCGAACGCTAATGGTCGGGGTAGATAAGACATACAGGAATAGCATCACTCCGTATGATATATTACCACATTATCAAAAAGAGAAAACTCTTCGAGACGTTATTTCTAAATTTCCTAGCCTTGAATGGGGTGAAATCTGTAGCGACGATTTCTATCATGCCTTTAGAACATACAACCCCAAAATGCGCGATTGGATTCATGGATTAAAGGAAGGGCAGTCCGCATTTGATAATCCTGACCCTCACAAGAGACCACATAGAATCGATGACGGTAAACATGTAGAAAATATTCGTAAGAATAGAGATAAATACACAAGACAACGTTGGGATAGATTCGTTCAATGTATTCATACAAGAAACGATCAACTTGCAGCACAAAACACCGTGCATCCTGTAGAGGACAGGGTATATAGTATTAGAGAGCTAATGGAAATGATGACAATTCCATCAAGCTTCAAGTGGGTAGATAAAGAAATTGAAGAATTGAACAGGCTATCAAACGATGCTAAGCGATTATTATATAAAAATCATGAGTTGACAATTAGACAGTGTATTGGCGAAGCAGTGCCTACAGAATCTATGCGCAGAATCGCCGAAAATATAAAAATATGCCTGTTAAAAAATCACCTTGATCCTTCGAGCTTAAATAGGGTAATTTCCCAATTTGATTTAGACCAAAGGGCTAAGCTTAGAATTTTTTTAAAAGCTAACCCTCTCAATTTAGATGTTTCAGCGTTGATGCGTATTACGGAATTATGTAACGCTAAACGGGAAGAAAACGCAGCATTTTACACAAACAAGTTCATCGTCAATGAAATCATGGGGAAGCTACCTGATTTTAATAAGGATGAAATCCGCATTCTTGAGCCTTCAGTTGGCGCTGGAAATTTTATCCCCTTTTTAATAAAACGATATGAAAATGTGAGTAGGGTTACTCTTGACGTCGTAGACATAGACGAAGACAGCATAGAAACTCTGAAGTTAATTCTGGAAAAGATTGCTATACCTAACAATTTTACGATAAATATTATTTGCCATGATTTCCTATTGATGGATATTACTTCTCGATATGATCTTGTAGTAGGTAATCCACCATTCTCAAAATTAGATGGTAAATCAAAAGAGAAAGCTAAATATCTGAAACAAAATATTAATCAAGAAACAGCCAACTTATCTGAAATGTTTCTTGAGAAGTGTTTAAAATATAGTGATTGTGTAGCCTTGGTCTTGAATAAGACCTTACTCAGTAACCATGAGTTCAAGGTGACACGGGACATATTGCGAAGTATGAAACTTGATTCAATAATTGATTTCGGACGTCATGGTTTCACCGGAGTTTCTATTGAAACAATGTGTTTGATAGTTTATCCAAAACAAAAGCCCACGAACACGTTTGTTTATAGCATGAAGTATAACAAGTCGTACAATCAAAGACAAGAATATATTACAGATAGCAGGTTCCCTTATTTCATCATATATAGAAACGAGGAGTTTGATAAGGTTGCAAAAAAGCTTGAATTTGATGTGTTTGATGTGTTTAGGGATCGACAAATTACAAAGGCGAACACAACAACAAAATCCACTGGTAAGAGTTTATGGGTTATAAAAGGTAAAAACATCAATGATAGTGGAGAGTTGTCTCATGTTAGAGGCTATGACATGTACATTCACGAAAAAACAGCAGAAAATACTTCTGCGTTCAAATACGTTAACGACAACTCCGTCTATTTAACTCCAAACATGACTTATAACCCCAGAGTCATCGAAAATCACCCGAATACTATTACAGATGGGTCTACGGCAGTATTAATTCCAAAGTATGGATTTAAGCTCACGCGCCAACAAATGGCATATTTTTCGACTGACGAATACAGACAATTTTATGCAATTGCCAGGAATCTTTCAACACAGTCGATTAATGTAGACAAAACAAGTGTATTTTTCTATGGAAAATTAAAAGAGAAATGACTCCCAACCTATTAGCTAAGTTCATAAACGCACAGACTTATGACGTACGACAGACGCACAATGGTAGATGGTTAGACCAAAAGTGCGCGTATGATTCCGTGTGCTTTGTCGCAGATTGTATTCTCGAATATGTTAGAAGTGGTGGACAACAGCCTTTCCAATCACCAGATATATGGAAGTCAGAATATGCTGTAAAGAATGTCCAGGCTTGGTTTGGAAAACCTGATCCACTAATTCGTGCTACATTAGATGAATACAATAAGTTTTTTCGGCAGCCTATGAAGATGTTGGCCGCAGCCGGCATATTAAATGAGAATAAAAAGGGTATTGGTATACAGTTTACTATAGCAAAACCCGAAATCCTTGAGTATATCGCCTTGAGAGAACGAAATACCTTTGAATTTCTGTGTCTCTATATTGAAAAGACTTTACGAGATAGTGGTTTATGGGATAGTTTTGAATCGTTTTTTGATGAGCAGTCGAAAACTTCTCTTGAAGATTTAAAAGGCAAGTTTTCTGATTTTTGTATCCGATATACTCCCATTAACACCGATGTCGAAGCAAACAGAATTTTTATTAAAGTTTTAAATCCTCTCGCATGTAAGTATCATACAAAGGGAACGATTAGTGGCAGAATCTCTCAGTCAATTATCACGCTGGATAATATAATGTATAATCAGCCTAATT
This sequence comes from Nemorincola caseinilytica, assembly GCF_039540515.1. Taxonomy (NCBI): domain Bacteria; kingdom Pseudomonadati; phylum Bacteroidota; class Chitinophagia; order Chitinophagales; family Chitinophagaceae; genus Nemorincola; species Nemorincola caseinilytica. The sequence continues at coordinate 339,818 of NZ_BAABFA010000010.1, forward strand.
GGCGAGATGTCGGCAAAGATAAAAACGTTGCTCGAGGTGATTATAAAGTATCGTTGAGCAATCAACAGATGTATGAGTATAAAATATCGCGAGCGGCCAAAAATTTGAAGCAGTTCAACGACAAATACAACGGGGGCAAATCTGAGGTACTTGACAAGTTTTCAATCGGTGAAATTGCTACCCACATGCACCATATTTTCCCTAAAAATGAATTCCAGGAAATAGCAGATTACATTGAGAACCTTATTGCACTCACCAGTGGACAACACCTACAACGTGCGCACCCTAATGGAAAAACAACAATAATCAACAAAGACTATCAATATGTCTGCCTAATAGCAAAAACAGAAAGCATCAGGAAGAATATTATGGAAAATCACGGAGAGTCTATCATTTACGATTTTGGAGATTTTATGCATGTTCTTGATGTTGGCCTTAAAACAGACTATTTTAGTCACTTGCCCCAAGATTTCCATAAAGTTGTGCAGGGGATAGAGTTTAATTATGCATAGTGTCTTTGGGAGCCTGTGTTTAAAGAGCCAAATAATATTGGTTTGTCTTTCAATTCGAGTAGGTTATGAACTCATTTTGTTGATGCGGTAAACAGGTGTATAATCACATCCGCGTCCTTTTCACTCAATCTCTTTAGGTTGTGATAATCTATGCTGAAACTTAGCTTGAACAGACATCGTTTGCCCGTGATACATTTCTCATAGTTGATCCCACTACCGTCTTTGTACTTCGTTACTATAAGGAAAGAGTTATCTGTGAGCTCTTTCGACATCACATCATAAGCTTTCGGGTTAATATCCTTAACGATTGAATTATACCATTTTTTTAATTCCTCCTTCAGCATAGCCGGTTTATCAACACAACTACTCTCGACCGCTATTTCATTGCCATCGTAGTAGTGGATACCCGATGCGGTCGTGCCGCCATCAGTTATACCCATAGGGAATGAAACTGTGTAGCCCCAATCGTCCTTATATGTCTTCCAGTGGTTGACCGCCGCGTACATATTGTATGCCTTGTTCAAAGGGGCGGAATTGTTTGCTATATATACACTATCAGCTCTGTTCTGGCCTACGCAGGTCGCAGAGAGGAACAGCAACGCAGAAATAAATACTTGTTTCATCATGGTTCGTTTTATTGAATTTTATTACTAACTCCATCTTTCTCAAGGTAGTCCGTAAGCTTCACCCCGTTTTCATAGAGTTCGCCATCGACCACGCTGTAATATTGTGATAATGGCTGCCAGCAACCCTTGTCGCCTAACCCGTCTTCTATGGCATCGAAAATATCGTTGTAGTCCTCTGTGGTTGACGCGCCGGTTCTCATGACCTCGTAACAGGTACTCGATAACTTGGGATTGTCCAACGCTTTGGCCATGTCGGGTTTGGCTGAGAACACGGCTATATGGAAGCAGTAGTTTGGGTCTTTCTTAGGGATGATCACATAGCATGCGTCGAATGTCCCCCGCTTATGTGTGATTCTTATAAAGGCCATGTTTTCATTGTGGCTGCGAATGATCTTACTGAATATGACGAGTAGGATCAGGGCAACAGCAGCAATGCCGATCATTTTTCCCTTTTTGCTCCCGCCTTCCTTTTGCGCGATGGGTTTCTGAACGGGTTCTACCAAAGGCTCATCATGATGCTGGTTTGTTGCCGGCTCACCATCTTTCGTTAGCTTATAGTCCTTGCTGAACTTACCCCATGTATCGCTGTATATGAGTTTCATGTCGTAGCCTGCCGTCCTATCCAAGCCGGTTAGTTTGTACATGGTAGATTTTATGCTGCCCAATACGACCTGTACCTGCATCTCGTCCTTAGTTATGGGTATAGATACGGAGAACCCATCCTTGATCGAATGTGTCGAGTGAAGTTTACCGTCTATGTGAATTTTTACTTTAGAATCCACGATGAACCATTGGCCGGGGAAGTTGATGTTTAATGTGCCTGCTTTGTTTTGCGTGTCTGTGTTCATGATTTTTATGTGATTGATTGTTTTTTTAACGTCGCCAGTTATCTTTTACGATAACCACAAATATATAGCGTTCCGAAATATTGAGTATCATAAAAGATAACTCAATGACAGAAAAAGAGCTGTTCCTTAAGGTTGCGGAACGAGTGAAGGAACTACGTACAGAAAAGGGTATGTCACAGCAAGAGCTCGCAGGGTTGATAGACTTCGAGAAATCGAACATGTCGCGCTTCGAGGCCGGAGGAACAAACCCGACTATCGCCACCCTGTATAAGATCGCCCAGGCTTTGGACGTCACTCTGTCCGAATTGCTCATGATAGAATAGTCATTCACAGGTGAGGCGTTTCGCCGCCCTGTCCGGGTGGGGGTACCACTTTTAGCCCAGCATCAGGCCGAACAGGTAGAGTAATATGAATGCTACCCAACACCATTTCTTCTGTCGACTACTACATGTCTTGTACCATGCGTATATCGCCTTGATCGATTGAACGAACAAAACAATGATGGCGAGGAACAATAGCAGTTCCATGAGCGGATTCCCCTTGTTGTCGTTATTTCTGCACATAAGTTTCAGTTTTTGACCAGCCAATCCAGGCACCCGTATTCTCGTCAAGCCCTCGGTTATACAGTTCCATGCGCGCCATCTGTACCGCATCAATTTTTCCGCTGACAATATCCAGCAGCAGGTCTTTATGGGTACTGTTGAAAATGAAGATGGGATTCTCTTCGTCGTGTATCAGCCCAAGGCTTGCCGCAGCCTTGAAGTAATTTATCTGTTCCTGTGTCATAACTTAATGCTCTGATGGTAAAAGGCCTACGATCGTTGTCTCGTCGCGCTCGACCCAAATTGTCCCGGTGGTGGGTTTGAAGTCCGTGTATGGTATGTGCTGTGTGACCAACACATTGTCATTACCATCAGTGCAACAGACTTCGGCAGTGTCATTGGTGCGCGTCAATGTCCATACTTGAAATGGTTCTTTTTTCAACTGGCCCTGATACGAGGCGATTATATCCACCAGCCAGAAGCAGGAAAAGGTAGTTGCCATGGCCAACACCCCATCGGTCACCAGGAAATTGCCCATGTACCTGTGATACGCGTTTGTACAGGTATGTTCTTTCAGAAAATCATTTGCGTTCATTGTTCGTGATTTTATTGACGCAGTTTAACCGTTCCGCAGTTACCGCATATCAGGGGTAACGCTATTGTTTCGCAAAAGGGAGCGTAGGTGTTTTGCGCGCTGTTATATTCACGACATGCCGGACAATAAAACGAACACACCGAGCCAGGAACTGATCGACGCGCTCGCAACATTCCTCACACAAAATGATCCAAGTAAGATCAGCCGCGACCTGAGACGTATATTCCTCGACTACCTGATACACCAGATAGACTTATTGCCGTCCGGGTTTAGTGGTACTGTCGCAGGACTATATGACCTATTCGAGTTACTGGACACCGCAACCGAGGAAACTAAGAACTGGCAACGGGACTGACGGAACGTGCTGCTTATATTCACTCAAATCTCGTTCGGCCTTATAATGAACTACGTTTTTGATCTGGTCGCGAATTTGAGCATCCAAAACGCGATTGGTTGTGCTTTTGACAGCATCGTCTATCACAGCATCGTTAGTGTATCCCTGTTCTGCAGAAACATATGTGATTTCCATTCGTTCATTTTCTATTCTTACAACCTCGTCCATATCAATAGGCTCATAATTCCAGTAGGTCTTTACGGTTCGTATACCTATACCCTTTAAGCCCTTAGTTTTCGCTATGTCGTTTATCAGTCTGTGAACATCTTTCTGAGTAATCTTTGAAGGTGCAGATGACGAAATAATTATTCCCTTTTCCGATTGTTTATCATTTGCACCTTGTGCTTCTAATACCTGTTTGGCCAATGATATTCTGTTCACTGTTTCACTTATCCTGTATAAGCCAATGATTTTCTTTGATAGTTTTGACCGCTGTAGAGGTGATATGGTATTAGGTCTACAGTGAAAAAATTTTATCCTGGTCGTAGGTGAAATGATGCCTGTCTTCTGGATGCCGGTATATACCATGTTGAAATGACTTATTAGGTCGCGCATCGTCGCTGCAGTACCTGGTTCTGTCCTATTAAAATTCAGGTAGTTAATGTAGCTGAAAATATAGTCGGGGCTAACATCTGGGTTCAGATAGACAAGGTTATGAATAACCTGTGAAAAAACAGAGTGCTTACTGCCTTTCGGTATTCGATAGCTTGGTCTTAAAAACACCTCACAATATTCGACAGGCTTTAAATCGAATATCCTGTTCTCAACATGAACATCTGTGCGGAACTTCAAAGTATTCAGGACATCTGAAATCGGTATGAGCTTATACTGATAAGGTGCAGTTGATAAACAATCGGTAGAAGTAGAATATATTTTGTGATTTGCACCTTTATCTTTTACTTGTTTACTATTACCAATATTATCAATAATATTCTGTGGAACACAAATGATAGCACATGGATTAAAGTAACAGTCAGGGTCATAAGATACAAACCAGGCTCGTGACTTATCTTTCACTTTAGGGTCTAACCTGATGCCGGTAAATATGTGGGTAAATATGTATTTCCTGATGCCGGCAAATGTTTCTCTTGTTATCTCGTTCTCGATTTTAACGAAGAATGACAACCCTCGACCAGATGATGAGATACACATCAGACTGATGTGATCCTTGTATTGTTCTATCAGTTGTGCTTTGTATTCCGATGCGTTCTCAACGTCATCAATATCGAAGTACATATAGCCGCTGAACTCGATGATACTTTCATCGTTCCGTTTCGACACCGTACAGTTGGGAGTGATATACGGCAGGTGCTCTTTCAATTTTTTCTTTGTGGCTTCATAGTCCACATGGTTCACATCAAGGCCACGTATGGACTGTATAGTAGGATTATTGTTGGCTTTTATTTCTTTTACCAGCGCTTCAATGCTTATCTTTTTAGATGGTATACGGTCTTTAATTCCTGATTTAAAATAGCTGAACATTAAATAAAAAGCCCCGACAACAGTTGCGGATTGTGTCAGGGCCGAGTTTGTGTCAACTCAATTTCTTTGACTTTCCATTTCTTCCCGCAATGTCGAAATGTACTCGTATACTCTTTTAAATACTATTATCTCTCGGCATTCGACTATAACAGATGTTCGATGAATTCCGTAAATATTTCATCGAACCTATTGTCGTCATGATTGTCGTAAATGTGAAGCATCACCCCTCTATTGCTATACACTGTCACATAATTGCCGTCACCTCCAAATACATCGTTTTTTTCAATAAAGGCTTCGATTTCTTCCAGTGTGCCATCAATATAAATATGGTCTCGGTCCCACTCCGAAAGGAAGTCATATTTATCGGTATCGACATGAAGGTAGTGGCTAAAGTCGTCGCTAAATTGAACTCTTGCAACACCCTTATTCTGTGCCGTGAATTCGGCAACGAGTTCCTGATACTTTTTAAACGTGTCCCGAGCATCATCAATTCTCAATACAACCACATTTGCTTCGTGGTGTTCACCGAAATCCAATAGCAGGTACGGTGTTCTTTCTTCGGTTAATCTCATTTATTTTTAATTGTTTAACGCGAAGATTCAGGATACCGGCGACAACGATTTGAAAGTGGAAGTATTTTCTTTTGCTCCACGAAAGACATAGAGAATACTTTCGATGATAAGGTTCAAATGAACCTCCAACGTGGCTGGATAATGATCGTAAATAATGTGTATTCAATATCGTGTACACATACATAATAATCGTATGCTGACACCTTGTTTACAAAGGTGTGATACGTTCCAATTCTGGACAAGCCGGCTTGCTGTAAGGTATTTATACTCGTGAACAATTTCGTCTCGAATTTGATAGCCAGAAACACCAAGGAAGCAAGCTATGGACTGTGCTGTACAACTTATGATTAGGTATCTATCGTTATCACACACAGTTTCGCAAAGAACGTGCTAAAGCCATCTGAAAACTTCCCCGTTCCATTTTCTGCGCCTACACTTGTCGGATAAACATCTAAAAATAAATTTTATGGAAGCACAGTTAATTGAATTTTTGACACAGACCCCCAGTTGTACAAAGGCTGAAATGGCGGAAGCCGGAATGAAGGGCCTCGCTCTATTCAATGCCATCAAGAAGTTACAGAACGAAGGTAGAATAACGGTTGAGGGCGAGGGAGCAGATGCGACATACACACTGAACGAAACAGAGGCGTCTCACGAAACACCAACAGAGAATGGCGAAGAGCAGGTGCCACAAGAGCAGGAAGAACTAATTGAGCCTATTCAACAGGTAGAAGAACGAGTTGCGAGGTCGGCAGGTCGTGATAATACCAAGTACAAGTTCAACGGACAGGAATATGGCAAAGGCCCTTTGGTGCTGGCGGTCGTGAAGAAGTATGTAGAGGACAATCCTGATACCACATTCAAGCAGCTCAAAGAAGTGTTCCCTGATACGCTGATGCCCCGCTGGCATGTGTTCAGGAACGAGCAGGAAGCCATTGCATTGTCGGCGAAGAAACCACGCTATTTTCTGAAACAGCCGATAAAGCTGAAGGGACAGAAAGAACCGATCCTCGTAACGAACCAGTGGACTGCGGCTCTTATAGACAAATTTCTCCCTGTAATTAAGTCTGTCGGCTACAAGGTACGCTGAACGGACTGCGGCTGTGAATGAGAAAGCGGGCACCGATCATGCCCGCTTTTTTATGTCTGCAGAAAAAAGAAATCCCGCCTCACGAAGAAGCGGGATTCTATTTATAATGAACAACAAGCCTATTTAATCTCACAGTTGTCGAGCAGCAACTGTTTATCAATACAAAACAGCTTTACAAGTTCAAGACCATCGTTATACGGCACGATGTATTCATTCGCCTCAAATTCTTTCAGTAGATGGATCAGCTGCTTTGTTGCGATATAGTAGTTGCCTGGTATATCCACTTTGATATATGGTTCGTCCGTCAAGTAGAGACCATTCAACCTTCCGTCCTTCATTCCAATGACATTGACCTCGGAAATGAATTTGTCCTTGTATGCCTTCTTCATTGGGATTTCCGCGCTATGAGTTTTTTTGATACCATTGATGAATTTGCTCTCATCGAAGCGTGGTATCGGTTTTAAAGACAGAGGGTCGAAACGGTCTTCTTCTATTTCTAAAGGAGCAAGGAGGCTGTCGATCTCCGCCTGTATCATTATCTTATCTACGATGTCTTTGGGTAGGTTGTTGCTTGTATCCATTATCATTTAAATAGTTCCATGTCAATAAATATGAAGCAGCATCATGCGAATACGACCTTGAGCACAAAACAGAAGATCAACAATATAAAAAGGAACGACCATGCAGGCCGTTCCTTTCGTATTGCTAAAGGATATTCAGGAAGTTCCCGAACAACTCCTTCGTTAGCTGCCTCATGACCATATTGCCAAGCAGCGAATATTGGCCAGTGGGATATATCCCCGTGAAGTCATAGTCGGTCATCCCCGTAATTACCCTGCATTCGTGTAGCGCTATCTTTCTCGGCTTTTTGTTCTCTTCACGCACCAGTTGCGACACATGGGCGGTCAGGGTACAAAACAGGTTACCTTTTGCCGGTTTGAATTTTGCCTTGAACTGTCCGGCGGAGAACTCAACCACATGCGGCAGCAGAAACTCCACGCCCTGTTTAGAGAGGTCGATTGGCATACGGCGTGGAAACAGCGGGATTTTCACGTCTTTCAATACATCCTTACGAACCAGTATCACGATAGACCTGCTCCTGCTCTGGAACGCACCATACCGTTTCGCGTTCACTACTTTTATCTGGAACCAGTAGTTGGGCAACAGATTTTTTATGCTGGCGATATACTCCATGAGAACCGGCTCGTTTCCTTTCGCACATAACCTATCGCTATTCTCAAATACAGCAATCTTCGGCTGCAGATCAAGAACGATCTTCGGCAATGTTTCAAACATCAGCATGTTCTCAGGAGCGAAGTGGCGCGCATCGTACGTGTTACACGCAGCGAGCTTCACACATGGACTGCCACCGCTTAAAACATCGATCTCACCACAGACGAGGGGTTCTAATGATCTATCTGCCCTTACCTTATTGATCCTATCCAGCGTAACGTTCCTCACATCGTTCAGGTCGAAAGGAACTTCTGGAAAATTGTTCATGTAGAACCGCTGCGAGTTTTCTTCCCAATCACAGGCATAAGCATTCACAAAACCGTTATCGGTGGCGCCGATGTCGAACCCACCGGCGCCGGCGAACAAGGACACATGAACGCGCCCTTGTCCGGAATTATGCTTGTTTGCCGCATACCTCCTCTTCTTTTACGATGTTAGTGATACGTGTCGCTATTACATGAAAACTCCAGCTTGCATCCACGCCTTGTATGACATAGTGCAGTCCCTCACTGGGGTCATTGGTATCCTTGCCGCTGATGCTCACATAGCCCAGGAGTGCATCATTATACAGGAGTGCAGGTCGACTTGTTTTAAGGTCTAAAGTAAAGTCGCCATACCTTCCCAGTCCCATAGTGAACGCCGTCAGCGTCACGTCGCACTTGGCCTTTACTTTGACTGCCTTGGCGTTCTTTTTGCTCTTGCCCTTGCTGGCTACCGCTGCGCCCTCTGTTGATTCTCCCGTTTTTTCTTGTGGGTCTTCCATGGGTTCATCAAGGTCTTCGTCACCTTCATCGTCGTCCTCATCTGGTTGTTCATCCTCGTCACTGCCATCCGGCAAATTGGTGACATTCACAGAACCTAAATTATCGTTCTTGCCATTTTGCTCGGTGTTGTCCTTTATCAATCGCAGCGCTTTGGCCAATGTCATGTCACCTTCCGGGTCATCGATCCTGTCAAGCAACGAGTAATCGGCATTACCTATAGTCTTCACGAGCGAAACAGTTGATTGGCCATAGCCTACCAGGTAGCCGATTTGCTCGTTGATGTTATCGCCTGGAATTGTCTGGCGCCACAGCTTTCCTTCTTCTGTATTCCATAGGTGTTTTTCAAGCACTTTGATGGACTTATAAAGGATGGCCTTGCTGGCACGGTACCAGGGGCGTGATTCGAAGTTGATGAGACGCAGGAGGTCGTTCACGGTAGCCTTTGTTATAACAAGGACATCCAAATCGCCCACGCCTGCTTCTCGAGCAGCCTGTACGTAATCCGGAAGGGTCAGCACATAACTATCGTCAGTTACGATCGGCATCTTATATACCCCTAAGTATTCGAATTCCGATACATAAAGGTCGTCGGGCTTCAAGTAGCCCATTGCTTCCACCAGTTGGTGGTTCTTCAGAGAGGAGACACTTCTGGTATCCTTCTGCAGTTCAAAGTTGTGTTTTGTCATTCATTGTGTTTAAAATGAGAACCTGGATTCAATACCGGGAGCCAGTTACCTGCATAGCGCTCCTTGGGGTTACTGCATGAGAATGCCCATTACGCTCTTGGGCGTTTTTTTAATAGGCATTGTGATTGGCTAATGCAGCAAGGCAGGTTGGGCAGTAAATGCCCGGCAGCGGTTAGAAGACCGTGGGATTTTGAGACAATGCCCGTAGTGGATTCACCGGTGTAACGGGCATAGATTTTCGCTCTGGCATTTCATCAAAGTGTCTGCCATATAGTAGCCTGCCATTCTTCTTTTTGTTCTTGCCGCCCCATTGCTTGAAGAAGAACGGTACACCGGCAGCAACGCAATTTTTATGTATCTCTACCACCCAGTTTGGATCGATCAACCGTGCTTTCTTTCCGGACTCACCACCGACGATGACCCAATCTATATTGGTTAGGTCTAAACCTGTTAGCGGCCCTATCAGCGGTTCGCAGGAAAGAAACTTGGTCATAGCGTTTATTTCCCGCAGGTCATCCACCCGGTGCAGCACTCTGCTATCTTCCACAGACACGCCCATCCAGATGTTTGGCGTCCAGTTCAGCTGTTCATGTAATTCCTTCAGACGATCCGCACGCTTGGTCAGAACCTGAAACGTATGCTGCGGGTTAGCAGCCATAACATAGAACACTTTCTTTATAAAGTCCACCGTGACATCCTTATGGAACAGATCACTCATGGAGTTTACGAATACCATTTCAGGCTGCTTCCATGTATATGGTAGGGCTAAGGCGTCCTCGTGCATCCGTAGTGCAAAACCATCTTTATACTTTTCATGGCCCATTGCCTGTAGGCGTTCGGACAGGATCTCGGCATAGCAGTATTTACAACCTGCACTTAACTTATTACAGCCGGTGGTCGGGTTCCATGTTTTCCCCGTCCATTCTATACTTGTTTTACTCATTTATCAATTTAGTAGTTATGCAATGCCCATCGTGAGGGCTTATTAATAATGATAGCAGCATATACCCTGCGTGGCTGCCATCAGTTTATTACCGCATAGAAATCCTCTTACGCGCAAAGGCGTTTTTTGAATGATCATAATTTGGTGGATTTTACCTGCTGAGAAGGAATATCAAGTGCGGTAGCAGGGTTGGGTATGAACTACCCGATGACCGTTATGAGGCCCTGCGATATTTACGGTTATAACACCTGTGTTCAGTGCGATATTCTTCGAATGAATAATCTGAGGTGCCCAGCCATTCCTGTAGCTCAGATTTTCTGAAGAACACTTTCTTCCCCCAGTAGTGGTGAGGGAGACGGAACTTCGCCATGTAGAGCCTTAGTGTGTCGGCTGGCAGATTCATAAATAAACACGCTTCTTTCAAAGACAGGGTGTTCATGTTGCTCGCTGGAGCTGGGTGGTTTTTAACCAGAGTTGTAATCATAACTTTATGCTTTTTTTGATTAGAGCATAAAATTATTATAGCGGAGAGGGGCTATTAATTCAACTCCTTACACAACCCCTTACAAATTATCTTTCCGTTTTTCCACTTCATTAAGATCAGCCAAGGCTAACTTCTTTGCTTTAGGAAAATCACCTAATTTTTCAATTATGGTTTCTATATCTCTGGCGGCATATTTGCCTGACAGCCAACGTTTATTTCCAACGAGTCTATAGTATGTAGTTCTGAAATGATTTTTTTCAATGGCGTACTTTAGAGCATAATTTTCAATGGCAACGGTTTTGGTTGTGTCCAAACTATCGAACCTTGGTTCTTCTCCAGATTCTTGTTTGTAAATACATAGTAAGGCATGCTGAGTTCCATTTAGGTTCTTTAGACTTGCTACGTCGAGGTCAGCGTTTACAAGGCGTATTGCTTCAGAATAATACTGCGAGTGTGGAGACGAGTTTAACACTTCAGCTACCCGGTTAAGGTCTCTGATATTATCTATCTCGTTTCTCGTTCTTACCTCCTCACCGTCAATATTACTCTTAACCTTATTGAATAACTGTTTGAACCCATTAGGATTTAGTCCGTGTTCAGTTGCATAACTATTAATATCGCGTGTTGGGTTTTCAACTTCGCCGCTATCCCAATCGTAGCCGAACGGTGCATCAATTTGGGCCTCTTGAAGATAGTAGCTTAATAGGGCATGCTGCCTTACCGATAATTCACCCTTCAACTCTTTTAGCTTGTCCACAAGGAAATAATGGAACGCAATGTATCTACCATACACCCAACTGACTGTGGAATTTATGGCAATTTCTGTCAAGTGGTTCAGTTGATAAAAGCGCTCACTTATCCTGAAATATTCTCTTACTTCATTTTTTTCTGGGTCGGTCAATTCTTCTTCTGAATATAAAAATGCTTCTGGTTGGTCATATACCTTGGACTGATACTTGACAATGAGTTTTATCTCCTTCTCGACATCTCGCAGGTTCCATTCCTGATACTTCAACAAGAAATCTATCTTATAGAGCTGCATCCATATGTGACCAGAAAAATCTGCCATCCATTCAAACATATCATAGGCGTCTCCGAGAGACCATTCACTTAAATCTATAGAGCCGTCTTCTTGTGAACTATGTTTCTCCCATGTTTCAATAATGTTACCCGCTATTTCGATTACTTCATCGCTGGCATTTATTGCCGCAAGTTTCTCTTGAAGTTTCGTTATTGAATCTGGTGTCGATCTTATGAGTAGTGAAAATAAATCCATACAGTTTGATTCTATGTATACTTAATATTGCATTCGAATGTAATTGTCTTCTATGCGTTTGATTATTTTACTACAATATAGGAAACAACAACAAATCCTTTGCGAAGTCGGGCGCCCTATGTATCAGTATTCCCAGCATCTTCGACGGTATGAAAGCGAAGCACTACAGCATCAACGTACATTGGGATAAACGCTACCCCAAAGCCGGTACAGGCCTTTGTCCAGTTCAACTTGCAGTCAGCATAAGTGGCCTACAGTTCAAGGTCAGTTTACGTCTGTATTCCACCAAGGCCGACTATGAAAAGGCTATGAGTGGAAAGGGCGGCAGCGAGGAAGTAAAGGAACTACGCAAGCACATCACAGAATATACGACCAAGGCAGAACACATACTGGAACGTTTACCAAACCCCACGCGCGAGACCTTCCAGCGCCTGTTCAAAAGTGAAACGGATCTATTCGCGTCACAGAAGACCGATATATCATTCTTGTTCGAGGAATACATCAGCCATGTACGAAGTGAGGACAGGATAAAAACGGCCCAAAATCTGGAATGGTCGTTGAAGTCATTCAAGCGCTACAAGACCAGGATATGTTTTGAGGACATCAATGAAGCATGGCTCAATGGGTACAAGCAATTCATGTTGAAGAACGGCACCTCCGCAACAACCGTACAAATATACCTGCGTAACCTGCGCACGATATTCAATGTCGCCATCAAGCAAGGGTACATATCAGAGAAGCATTACCCATTCAGGAGCTATACCATTGGAACATCCGCTAAGAGTAAGTCAGTTCTCTATGCCGCAGACCTAAAGAAGCTGTGGGAGTATGACGGCACAACGTTGAGGGAACGCAGGGCAAAGGATTATTTTTTCTTCTTGTACTTGTGCAATGGCATGAACTTTAAGGATTGTTGTTACCTGAAATTCAAGAACATCAAAGGCGATACATTATCATTCGTCCGTGAAAAAACGAAGAACACCAATACTGTAGCCGACAAGCAGATCACTGTTTACCTGCATGATGAAATAAAGAACATCATCATAAAGTGGGGCAACAAGCCGGGTAACCCTGACGACTACATCTTTCCAATACTCAACGGGTACAAGACAGCGGCAGATAAAGAGCGGCGCCGGATGAAAGTGCAGCGTGAAATCAATGACAAGCTCAAGGTCATTGGCGTTAAGCTCGGCATCGAAGAAAAAGTTATCCTCGCTGTGAGCAGACACAGTTTTGCCACGCACCTTATGGTATCAGGAACACCTATAGAGATAATCAAAAGTTCTTTGGGCCACGCTTCAAGTAAGACCACCGAGCATTATATAAAGAGCATACCCACAGATAAGGCACGTGAAATATCAAGCACACTATTGAACTTCTGAAAATTTCAGCATGATACAGGAAATAAAAACGGTTGATGATGTAAAGACATTCTTCAATGAGCTACACGATGAGGGGTTGAACTTTCACCCCGATGATTTGTTCGAGCAGTACATCCATCGCGAAACAAATCAGCCATTCTATACGGATGAACAGGCGATCGAGCGCAACAGGCTACTTGCCCAGGCATTTGAAGTATGTGAGCGTGAGGATGTTGATATATACGAGCTGTGCATCGAGATATTCATGCGGGATTTTTACAAATTGTTCCCGCCAGAAATGTAGTATATTTATCCTGATAGGGTTTATAGGGGCTGGTCTGTTCTCAGGCCGGCTTTTTTATATTACCTATGGGATAGTGATTTTAATGATTATATTGTCTTATGGATTTTAGTAGCATCGATGACATAAAGGCCTATGGTTTCATTGGGTTTAAGACAGTTGCCGATCTTATCCTTGATAGCTCCTGCCTTCCCAACCAGATGGGCGTGTATTTTGTTCTGCATATGGGTAAGAAGCCGCCGATGTATCTTCCTGTCGGTAGTGGAGGGCACTTTAAAGGCAAAGATCCGAATGTAAGTACCGATGTTCTTAGAGCTAACTGGATCGCAAACACCCACGTTGTCTATATCGGTAAAGCCGGTGGTACAGGTCGTTCGGCAACAATTAAATCAAGGCTTAAACAATATCTGAATTTTGGTCAAGGTAAAAATGTGGGGCATTGGGGTGGTCGGCTGATATGGCAACTGTCTACACACAGAGATTTGGTGATTTGTTGGAAGTCATTGATGACACAAGAGCCAAGAGATGTTGAAGAACAATTACTAAGAATGTTTATAAAAAATCATGGGAGCCGCCCATTTGCAAATCTCGTTACATGATGACGCCAAGACAATATGAAGAACTGATAAGTAAACACTACAGTACGAATGGATATACTGTTGAACTTACACCCGTCAGCGGGGACTATGGTGTTGATCTATTTGCGGTAAAAGGCAAAAGGAAATTGGCGGTGCAGGTGAAAATGTATGGGCATACCACAAGAAAAATCAATCGTCAAACGATAATGGAGTTACACGGTGCGAAGGACTACTTCGAGTGTACAGGTGCGGCTATTGTAACTGATGGTATTCTGTTACCCGACGCGGTGGAAGTAGCGAATAAGCTTGGCATTGAGATCGTTTACATAAAGGCCGATCATACAACGTCACGCCCATCGAAGAAAAACACACAAGAAATAACTTTCGATAGTATCTGGCAAAACTACATAATGCCCCTTCAAGGAAAAACACTCCTTAAATCAGACGGCGGAACGAATACGATTACCAAAGTTGATTGGGGTGGAATAGAGCGCATCACATCGAATGGTAATAAGGGTAAAATAAAAATGGAGATTTTTAAAATGAGCATAAACAAGTTGCTGAAGACTGGGTATATCACTCGAGAAGAAATTAATCAGAATTATCCGGGCAGAGCTTCATCCGGCATAATACTCATTCTGTCTCAAGTGCCAGTGTTTAAGATGAGTAAAAACCCGAATGGTCTAACTTATTCTTTGAAATGAATAGCGTTCATCGTTTTGTGACAACTTCATTATATTCGCTTAGATACTCATCCAGACACACGCAGTATTACGCTCATATCTTGCTCAATGGAACGTGAAAATTGAGCCTTTATCGCAACTATCATTGCAAGTGTCGATTTTACATCCACCACAAATATTCTGAAAGGCTTGCCTGCCTTGCATTTCGTCCAGTTTGACTCTTAATCACAGCACCTGATTAAGTATCAGGTATCCTCTACTTAGCACCTTCCCGTAAATAGTATTTTCAACCTTTCGATTAAGCTAAATTTATCCCAGGTCAGAAATGTCGGTACTCTACTAACAGCTCCGGTTATTTCGTAATTATTAAGTTCTTCATCAAGAGTAGCTAAACCATTTAGTATTAAAACTACATTTGCTTTTTCAGTTGCAGGATCCAACGGTGTTTGTGTCTGGAATGACTGGTGAGCAATGTCGCCTCTATTTTTACCAAAGTTATTAAGCGTAGTTTTTAATAACGGGTCTACATCAAAGCCAATCGGCCGAAAGAAGTTAATTAGACTATTTTCTTTCACACCATTATTACTTTTAATTACATCCTTCAAATTGTTATAGGACTTAGCCACCATAGAATAAGGTAAATCTTTTTTACCGTTGTAGCTAAATGCCAAATGGAATATAATAGGAGAAATCATTGCTTTATTGGCATTCCATTTATTGTATGCTCTATCAATTATCTCCGTGGTATAATCTTCTAAATAGGCTTCAATTTCTGCATGACAAAGCAAACAATATGAGCGAATCATATCTTGGTCTTGAGGGGTATATGATCCCGTGAGATTAATAGCAGGTAACAAATGGCCTTCCAACTGCGTTGTTCTGGCAACAAGTGTATTATATCTTGCAGATGTCGCCATTACTTTATATGAGTTTAATTCCGGAATCAGTTTTTTGAGGAACTTTTATCTCTTTATTCAAAATGGACTTCAGCCCATTGCCCCATTCTGAATATCGTTTAGCAGTAGGTTCGATGTTCTTTGTTGAGCTTTCCAAACTTTTTAAAAATTCAATGTCATTTGAGCACAAATTTTTAAAATGCGCAACAACCTCGTCCTTCTTTTGTATCGCTTCCTCTCGAATTTCTGGGATAGAGAAATAATAAGACATTATATCAAAGACCGGTCTGTTAAAAACACCTGTAAATTCATTTTCCGAATATTTATTGAAAGCATCATCCCCAAATATTTTGAACGTAGCATCAATAGCATTTTTAAGCTCTTCCGCTTGTGTTAATATTCCAGAACTGTCTTTATCATACTCTTTATTTAGTAAATCGCAAGTGGTATCCAAGAAGTCCTTTAGATTCCCGGTATATGATTCAATGTAATTTTTAAAAGCATAGTATCTTACAACCAACTCTACATCTCGCATTCTGTAGTCTGGCTTTTTAATTCTTAGTGCATTTTTTATTTGATCTGTTTGTGCGGAAAAGTTATCTGCAAAAGACGTAAAAGAGCCTGGAATCAATGCCTGTCTGAGTTCTTGGGGCGATAAAGGCAGACTACCGGTATTTAGCCTTAAAAAAACTGCATAGAGAAAATTTTGACTAGGCCAGTTCCTTATAATAACCGTTCGGATGGGCTGGTTATCGAACGATGATGTATATTTTGAGAAATCGAACTGGGCTAATAAATCAGTATATTTTTTCCCGTTTAAGTCATCCAGTATTTTTAGTCCTGTAAGTTTGAGTGGACTAAAATCATCATTTTCATCAGTAACACAAAATTGCCTAATGCTTAATAGCCGTTGTTTTCCATCAATAACAATATAAGAACCACGTTTGTCTTTCCTTTCCGCAAGGATTAATGGTGGAATTGGTAATCCCAAAATAGCAGATTCAATAAATCTACTTTTTCTGTCCGTACCCCAAGCATCTCTTCTTTGAAAATTTGGAGAGAGTTCAATATTCCCCTTTTTTAACTGGGATATTATTGTTTCCGTAGTCCAGTCGGTACCCCATAAAACGGCATCGGAAATTTTCGTCTTATCTAAGCCCTTTAAATCGTCCTCATTTTCTTGCCCGATTTTTTCTTCTTCACTGTAATTTGCTTTCATATTATTTCATCTTTCTTAAAGCCAATGTGATAAAAGTAAATTAATTATAGCAGTATTTATAATGCCAAGTGTATAAAGGTGCTTTGTTAGGCGCTACCCATGCAATCCGTCGATGGAACTTTGATTACAAGTCAAAAATCCTTGCATAAAAGCAGGCATTGGGATCTTTCAGTATCTTTATTACACAATCAATTATTGACATTATGGAACACAAACTGCAAACCCAATTACATAATTTTCGCTACAACAGTTTTATTATTAAAGAACCTTTAACGATAGAGTGGTTTAGATATGACCTTGATGAGGATTTAGAGGAAAACAGTACTGGATTCAATGCTGCTGACTTGAAGTTGTTCCAGGATTATGTAGTTTCAAACGAAACGAATTTCGGAGGTCCGAAAAACTACTTTACTGTGAGCTCAGGTGAGGTTCCGATGGAGGACGTTTATGAATTTAGTTCCTGATGAACGCTTGCGGCATCCTGAATACCTCGTAATTAAACCAAAACCATCGATAGAACGGGATGGAAAGATTTCCCGCTTCATGGACATTATGTTGTCAACCAATGATGAGGATAACCACACATATAACTTACCCTTTGGAGTTGTCGGCAGAATCATAAGCATGAGTTAGTGACAGCGTTGGTGGCCTCAACCGCCTCAATCAGTTGCCGGTAATAACAAGTCGCATATTCAGTCACAATACTGGTGCTTCGCCACGCGCTGCGCATGCAATCCATCGATAGTAAAACAAATACTCAATATTGTACGTTACATAGTTTCAATCATTGACAGACAAGCAAAAGGAAGTATTGAGCCACAAGGATAATTGCCCATGCGTAGCTCTCTCATAATCAGGTGGTCCTAGGTTCAAGTCCTAGTGGGCCCACCAAAATTTCGCGAAGATGCCGGATCTCCCGGCATCTTTCTTTTTTGTGCGGTTATGGTTGTCCCCGTAGTTGTCCCTAAGCTCAATATTAGCCTTGAGTAGACCATAAAACCTTTTAAAGAGATCTTTTGGTTGTCCTTTGCATGATCGTCTTTATATATCCTCCAATTTAGTATCATCGACAAGAAAAGGGTATCCTCTTTTGCTTGTTAGTAAATAAGAGCATAGGTCGGGGATCTGCTTTGAGCCACTTTGACGATGGCTGCCTTGCACCCATCCACAGGCAGGGCGCACGCTACCATACTCTCATACTTTTTAATACATTTGCAGCAGACCCCGGCTATTCCTTCTACCTCATCAGTATAATGGATGTGTATGGGCCTGTAACAACATTCGACCTTGAATTACAAAGCCCCGCATATCATAGAATTCCCCAAGCTGGGGGAAAGCCCCACAGGATACATCTCGGTGACAGAGAACCGGCAAATGCCCTTTGAGATAAAAAGGGTGTTCTGGACCTATTTCACCCCCGAGAGCGTGGTGCGCGGGCGGCATGCACACTACAAGACCGAACAGGTGATAGTGGCCGCCGCCGGCAGGATCATCGTATCTACCGAGAATGCCGCCGGGGAGATAGAGGTCTTCACGCTCAATGAGCCTACACAGGGGGTGTACATACCACCCAATGTATGGCATACCATGCAGTACTCGCATACGGCCATACAATTGGTACTGGCCTCTACAGAGTATACCGAGGCCGACTATATAAGGAAGTACGACGACTTCAGGCAGGTGTGGGGCACAGAAGCGGCAAATAACAAATAACACCATATACCAAAAACACGACGGGAAGGAAGATCCCCGCAAGCTCATGAGAATACCTTTTCTTTCGTTCGCAAAAATGAATGCCGATGTAAGGGCGAAGCTCACCCCGGCATTCGAGCAGTTCATAGATTCGGGTTGGTATATACTGGGCAGTGCGGTATCTGCGTTCGAACAAGAGTATGCGGCATGGTCGGGTACCACCCACTGTATAGGCGTGGCCAATGGGCTGGACGCCCTGGTGCTATCGCTCAAGGCCCTGAACATAGGCCCCGGAGACGAGGTGATAGTACCATCCAACACTTATATAGCCTCATGGCTGGCCGTGTCTTATGTGGGCGCCACACCGGTACCCGTAGAGCCCCATGCCGCCACCTGCAACATAGACCCCACGCTTATAGAGGCCGCCATCACCCCGGCCACCAGGGCCATAATGCCCGTGCACCTCTATGGCCAGTGCTGCGAAATGCAGCAGATAGTAGATATAGCCACACGCCATGGGCTGCATATAGTAGAGGACAATGCACAGGCGCAGGGCGCTACCTGCAATGGCAGGCTCACCGGTAGCTTTGGCGCGGTGAACGGCACCAGCTTTTACCCCGGCAAGAACCTGGGCGCCTATGGCGATGCCGGTGCCGTGACCACCAGCGACCCTGCCCTGGACAAGCGTGTGCGCATGCTGCGCAACTACGGCTCTGAGAAAAAATATTACAACGAGGAAAAAGGCATCAACTCGCGGCTGGACGAGTTACAGGCAGCCCTGCTGAGCGCAAAGCTGCCCTACCTGCAGCAGTGGAACCACGAGCGTGTGCAGATAGCCGCCTGGTACAACGAAGCGCTGGCGGGTATACCCGGCCTGCGCCTGCCACAGGTGGCCGAGGGCTGCACCCATGTATACCACATATATATGGTGAGGACCGAAAGGCGGGACGAACTGCAGGCATGGCTGGCCGGTAAGGGTATAGGCACACTCATACACTACCCGGTGGCGCCGCACATGCAGCAGGCCTATGCCGACCTCGGCTATAAGAAAGGCGACTTTCCGCTGGCCGAGGAGATAGCGGCCACCTGCCTTAGCCTGCCGCTATACCCCGGCCTGTCTTTCGAGGCCGTGCAGGAGATAGCCAGCCATATCAAAGACCTCTTCAGATAGCGGGTATAGTTATAGCGCTATTTGCCATGAGGAAGAGAGTACAGGTAAGACAGTATTAACGCAAAAAGCACACCGATTATAAAAAATGGGCATAGAAGTAAGAACAGACATTTTGCCGCCACCGCAGCACGAAGGTGACATATTCAATACGATGGCGTTCTTCGGTCTGTACAAAAAGCCCGGGTCGGTCTTCCTGCTGCTGTACCGCGATGGCGGGTATGCAGGCCATGTACACTTTACCGATATAGCGCCCCATGTTTTTAAAAGCCCCTACAGGGGCACCTATGGTGGTTTCGAATTTGCCGAAGGAACACCGCCCGATGTGGCAAAAGAGTGCATAGAGGCTGCATGCAGCTACCTGCAGCAGCAGCACGGTGCCCGAAAGATAATTATCACCACTGCGCCCTTTGCGCACAGCGTGCATCGTTCTTCCTGGCATTATCATCTGTACATGAATTGCGGTTTTGCGGTACAGGGGCAGGAGATAAACCACGCCCTGGTGGTAGATGATACCCCCATACTGGAAAAAATGATGCGCAACAACCGCAAGCGGTACAACAAGTGCCAGCGCGAGGGTTTCGGGTTCGTGCAGGTGACAGAGCCAGAGCAGTTCGCCGACATTTACAATGTGATACATGCCAACAGGGACGCCCGTGGCTATACCGTGAGCATGACGCTGGAGCAGATAATGGACCTGTACCGCGTGTTCCCGCAGCGGTTGTTCTTTTTCAAGGTCACGGGGGGCGAAGGCGATGCTGCATCGGCCATTTGCATCAGGCTTAGTAGTAGTGTGCTATATGTTTTTTACTGGGGCCATACACCCGGGTTCGAACAGTATAGCCCTGTAGCATACCTGGCGGGTGGTATATACGACTTTGCCCGGCAGCAGGGCTACAGCCTCATAGATGCCGGTACGTCGTCGCTGGATGGCGTGCCCAATTTCGGGCTGGCGGCCTTCAAAGAGAATCTCGGGTTCACCGCATCATTAAAGCTAACATATTCCAAGACATATGAATAGGGACCTTGCCGACTACCAGGAGCAGTATTCCAAACAGCCGTATGAGAAATACCAGGTGGCCTTCAGAAAGCGAAAGCTGAAGGAGATACTGGCCCGCTACCGGCACAACAGGCTGCTGGAAGTAGGCTGCGGACTGGAGTCTATCTTTCTGGATGTGGATACTTATGAGCAAATGGTGATAGTGGAACCTGCAGCCATATTTTACGAAAAAGCGTTGCAGGATGCTGCCCAGATGCCCGGAAAGGACATAACTGTAGTGAACGCACTGCTGGAGGATGCGGGTGCTGCCATAGCCGGGCGCAACTATGATATGGTGCTTGTAAGCAGCCTGCTGCACGAGATACCCGACCAGCAGCGGTTCCTGGGTACTGTGCATGGCCTGTGCGGCCCCGATACCGTTGTTCATATAAATGTTCCCAATGCCAGGTCCTTTCACCGGCTACTGGCCGTAGAGATGGGGCTGATAAAGAGCGAGTTCACCCCCTCGGACAGCAATATCCTCTTTCAGCAGCATACCGTGTTCGATGAGGACCTGCTATGCCGCGTAGTACAGCAGGCCGGTTTCGAGGTGGTAGAAAGCGGGTCTTATTCCTTCAAGCCATTCACCCACGGCCAGTTGCAGAAGATGATAGATGCCGGGCTCATAACAGAGGCTATGCTGGATGGCTTCTACAAAATGGAGCGCTACCTGCCCCATCTTTGCTCTGAGATATATGTGAACGTAAAAAAACAGAAAGCATGAAAGCTACGGCCGATGTGATAGTATATGGCAACAACGTGGGCGCATTGGTAGCGGCCATAGAGCTGGCCACCACCAACAAGGTATTGCTGGTGAATCCCATACCCAACTGGGGCGCGCACTTTGCGGGCACCACCATCAATGGACACCTTTTCGATATAGGCATGAACTATTTCGAGTTCACGGGATTTCACCAGACCTCCGGCGACCTGATGAGCTACGATGTGACCCGGCGCAACGATTCGGCACGTTTCTTTCACCTGGTGCGGCAGTATTTCGAAAGCAGGATAGATATCTGCGAGGTGCCTGCCCCGCAGTGCTTTGTAGATGGCCTGTATGCCGGCGATATCGTTATTGCCAACGAGCTGAAGGTGCTGAAGCTGCTGCCCGCAGAGGCAAGGGACAGGATGCGCACCGAGCTGCAGGCCATAGTGGCCGCGGGGCTCTTTGCGCTGCATGCCTCCCGCAAAAAGCTGGATGAGGCCCTCTTCCTCGCTACCGATTACCGTACGGTATCGGTAAGCAACCACGGGCAGACCTTTCACGATCTTTTCATAGAGCCGCTCTGCCGCAAGATATTCAATATGTCATCGGCAGATATGCCGGCCATCTTCCACCGTATACCGTGGGCGCCATTGTTCTATCCCGAAACACTGCTGGATATTTTGAACGGTGGCGAGGCAAAACTATCCGATACTCCTTTTCACTACCCTGCAGCGGGCCA
Source organism: Nemorincola caseinilytica (assembly GCF_039540515.1). NCBI lineage: Bacteria > Pseudomonadati > Bacteroidota > Chitinophagia > Chitinophagales > Chitinophagaceae > Nemorincola > Nemorincola caseinilytica. The sequence continues at coordinate 362,247 of NZ_BAABFA010000010.1, forward strand.
TTTTGCCGCATGTATAGAGGCGCTGGTGCAAGAGGCGCAGCAGCACCCCAACATCACTATGATACGCGACAAGGTGACCGGGCTATCGTATGACGGCAGCTATACCATGACCACCGGCGATACAGAGCTGCACGCGCAGCAACTGGTATGGTGCGCCGACCTGCAAAGCCTGCTGCTGTGTGCCGATGGTGTACAGCGGCCACAGTTCCAGAGAACGTCCATAGCCCTCGTATTCCTGACCATAGATAAAAAATACCTGGACAGATCATTTTCTACCTTGTTCGTCTTCGATACCGGCAGCCCTGTATACCGCATCACCGACCAGGACCATGCTGCCGGTACCGGCAATGAGGTGCACCGGGTAGTGGTAGAGGCCAACTGCGACCAGCTGGCCGCCTACGGCATTGCCGATGGTGCAGGGCTGGTGGCGCACACTGCCGCGCTTCTGAAAAGTATGGGCATATGCACCGAGCCCGGCAAGGGAGAATATTTATCGAAATATTTCCAAAATGCAATAAATCTGCCTATTTTGCCCAATCTTCATCTGTTCACTAAGTTGCAGGCCGAGGTTCGGGAAAGGTTTCCCGGTATCGAGCTGGTAGGCAATGCATCGGGCTATGTTTCCACGTCGTTCAATGACCAGGTAGTACAGGCAATGAAGCTGGGCCTGAAGTATAATTAAATAAGAATTTATGAGTGTTACAAAGGAAGAGCTCGACAAGATCGCATCGGAATATCATGATAAAGATGTGATGCAGGACAAATTCATCGAAGATGAATGTCAGTTCTATACATACAAATGGGTTTTCGAGCAGATGGCCGGCTGCCGCACAGTACTGGAAATGGGCTATGGCGAAGGCAACTTTACCCACGAGCTGGTAGAGCGTGGCTATACCCCAACGGTGATAGACGGCTCGGGCCAGTTGCTGGCAAAGGCCCGCGAGATACATGGCGATAAGATAGAGACAGTGCATGCGCTGTTCGAAGAATATGTGCCTGCACAAAAGTTCGACTGCCTGCTGGCCACTCATGTGCTGGAGCATGTGGACGACCCCGTGGGGCTGCTGCTGCACATGAAGAACTGGATAACCGATAACGGAAAGATCATCATCATAGTTCCCAATAAAGAGTCGCTGCACAGGCAACTGGCCGTGATAATGGGGCTGCAGCCTGCGCTGGATACCCTGGGCGCGCGCGATGTGCTGGTGGGGCACCAGCGCGTATACTCGCTGGGCACACTGGAAGAGGATGTGCTCAAAGCAGGCCTGGCGGTAAAAGCCAAGGCAGGCTTTTTTCTGAAAACACTACCCAACTCTATGATGCTGCAATATTCGGTAGAGCTCATCAGGGCATTGAACCAGATATCGCCTATGTTGCCGCAGGATCTGCTGGCGAACATAGGTATGGTGGCAGGAAAAGCATAAGTATGTCGAAGATCACGATCATAACACCTTGCTACTTCAACGAGCTGAACATACCTGTGTATGCGCAGCGTATGATAGAGAACGAAAGTACCTTTCCCGAAGGTGTGACCTTTGAATATGTGCTTGTGGACGATGGGTCGAAGGATAATACCTGGGCCGAGCTGGAAAAATTCCATGCCAGCTACCCGCACAAGGTGAAGATCATCAAACTTGTCAGGAATTTCGGGTCTACGAATGCGGTATACTCGGCATTGCCATATGCCACCGGCGATTGCATCGCCATCATATCGGCCGATCTGCAGGACCCGCCGGCCATAATAGCGAAAATGTACAGCCACTGGCAGAACGGCTATAAGCTGGTACTGGCCAACAGGACCAATCGCGAAGAGTCTTTTGTACAAAAGCTGATGGCCAATATCACACATGGTATGGTGCGCAAATGGGGCCTCAGCAACCTGCCGGCAGGTGGCTTCGACCTTAACCTTTTTGACAAAGAGGTGCGCGATGTGATAGTGACCATGGACGATAAGAACTCTTTCTTCCCCTACCTGCTTATATGGCTGGGGTACGAATATGTGAGCATTCCGTATGTGCGCCAAAAGCGCGAGCTGGGCAAGTCTACCTATACGCTCACCAAAAAAATAAAGGTGTTCGTAGACTCATTTGTGGCTTTTTCCTTCTTTCCTATACGCCTCATATCGGTACTGGGCCTGCTGCTGGGTAGCTTTTCGCTCATACTTATAGTGGTAGTGGTGATAAGCAAGATAATGGGCGGCGTGCCCATAACCGGCTGGAGCAGTATGATGGCAGTGATACTTTTTGTTTCTTCCTTCCAGATGATAGGGTTGGGCATAATAGGCGAATATGTATGGCGCGGTTTGGAATCATCGAGGAAACGCCCAAACTATATAGTAGACAAAGTGAAACAATAACGGGCTGTGAAGAGCCCCTTCGAGGTAAAATATTATTCTTTAATTAATGTTGTGGCATATAAACTGGTAGCAGGATAACAAGTTTGCGCTATCTTTACGGCCTTATTTCCCCCAATATAATATATATAAATGAGCGAGAACATCAGCAAACACGACGAGATACAACTGAAATATTACGAAAATCAGGTTGATGATTATGAGAAGGAAGGCGGAATGCTGGAACGCACCACTAACCGTGGGTATAAAAGAAAAGCTACCATCATAGCAGCTACGCTGGGCCCGCAGGCACAAAAAAGTGTGCTGGAAGTAGGCGCCGGTAGCGGGCTGCTTACCTACTTTGCCGTAGATACCCTGAAGGCAGGTAAATATCGCGCACAAGACCTGTCTCAGAGCATGGTAGAAAGGGCCGGTAAGCGCGTGCAGCGCCCCGAACTGAGCTTTGAGGTGAGCGATGCGAACCACTTGCCTCATCCCGAGGGCACTTTCGATTCGGTATTCGGCGCAGATATCATACATCACCTCTCCGATCCCGTACAGTCGCTCACAGAGTGGCGCCGCGTTACCAAAACAGGAGGCCATATATGTGTGATAGAAAGCAATGCATACAACCCGCTCAATTTTAGGAACATAGGCGATGAGCACGAGGTAAGGAGCTTTCTGAACACCGATAAGAACCTGAAAAAATGGATGGAAGAGGCCGGCTGGAAGAATGTGAAAGTGGTACCTGCGCCCAGCTATACGCCGCCGGGCCCGGCTTTCCTGGTGCCCCTCTTCACTATCATAGACAAGATATCGCCCAGCATACCCGGATGGCGCAAGCTGACAGCGGCCTGGGTGCTGAGCGGCGAAAAATAATGATATCTCTCCGCGATATAAGATAAAAAGCAGACCGCCTTCCCTACTGGGAAGGCGGTCTGCTTTCGGGCCATGCCCGACACCTATTTCTGGTAAAATACTTTGTCTTCCTTGGTTATCTGCCATATGCGCAGCATGGCCGTGAGGTCTTTGGAGGCGGTAGTGTCCGTTATTTTTTCCCAGGCCATTATGGGGCATTGTTCATCCAGCGCCACCACTCTTTCTTTCGATGCGGCTATTTTGCGAAGGGCGTTCTTCTCGCAAGAGTTATCGGGCATGGCATTGAAGCTGACACTGGCAAAGTGAATGAGCGGTATGGCCACATAGGCGCGGTACAGCAGTATGTGCTGCCGCGGTATGGCGCGCAGCAGGTAAAAGGCCGACATGCCGTAGAACAATGCCAGCGATGTGGTGACGGGCGAGAAAACATCGCGGCGAATGATGTAGGGCCTGTAAAAACGATACCCGCCCAGGGGCAGCATAACGGTATACAGTATATTGAACAGCATGACCCAGGCAAAGAAGCTGAGAAGCTGCCGGGCGCGCTCATCACCTTTGCGACGCAGCAGCAGCACTACATTCAGCACTACCATGGCCGATAGCAGCCAGTAGCCCTTGATGCTGAACTGTATGCCCAGGCCTGTCCACATTTTGCTGTACCGCTCCTGTATGGATATCTGCTTGATAAGGCCCTCGGCATTGTGCAGTGTAAGAAAGCGGCAATAGGCCGAGGCCAGCAGGATGATAATGCCAAGCACCCAGTAGTAAATGGGTATCTGGGTAGTAGCGCCCCAAAAGCGACGCAGAAGCGATGTACCGGCAGCAGCCTGGCGAAAGTGCTGCAGCCACAGCGCGAATAGCACGAAACAGTACACTATGCACAGCAGCGGCCCCGCCAGTGGGCCATTGATGCCTATGTAAATACCCAGTATGGCCAGCCCTACCATGGTAGATACCGACATATGCTCCTTGCCATAGAACCCGCTCATAAAGAACGGGAGGAAGAAGAGCATGACACAGAAGTTGATGAAAGAATAATTGAAGTCAACTATTATCATGGGGTCTACTATGCCCATACCGAAGGAATAGCCACCTACCTGGAAGAGCGGAGTGATAAGCAATGCGGCCAGAAGGATCTTGCGGTCGAAGAGACGCTTGCGGCCGGTGATATATATGCAGAAGAGGTAAAGGAATGCGGCCTTCAGCACCATTGCAAAGAGGCCCACCGTGGCATACACACTATCTATGGGCGATACGAAATGCCGGAAGAATGCCGGGAGGATGCGAAAGTACTTGTGCACCGTAATGTGGGCCAGGTAGCCACCGGCGCCTACATACCTGTGCCCGTGCAGCAGTATGCCTATCCCGAAGGGGTCGTTGGCCGCAGGCTTCACTATATCGGCCGGTAGTGCGTTCAGCACCACATCCCCATCCAGCGGGTTGTGAAAGTGGAAGTAGAACGTAGCTGCTAAGTTTATGAGCAGGTACAACACTATGCCTGCTTTTGCCATTTTGCCCATAAGAAGGTCTTGCGGCCACCGGGCCATAAAATGTACAAGTATTTATTATATCAGAACGAGATCCCTTTGGTATTCACCGTCACCTTCAGCCCCCTGAGAGATGCGAGCAGGGCTTGTACCTCAGAGCGCATCATATTCAGCCTGATGCTGCTATCGCCGCCGGGGCTGTGAATAATAAGAAGGAAACTGAATTCGTTGGCCTTTATAACAGTGAGCCCCGCTATGGCATCAGCAGAGATGGTAACGGGCCGAAGGACGGGTACTAGCGAACGGAATGTAAGGGTCTGCCCCGCTAACCCCGCCAGTTGGTACCTGCGCAGCACTATACGCAGGCATACGGCAAACGCCAGTATGGCAAAAACAAGCCACACCCAGGCATTGCCAATGATATACTTGGACACTAAAAGAGTGGCCAGCAGAGCGAGCGCATGAGCCCCTATGGTCCTGAAACCAAAAACCTGCTTCATATATGTTGTTAAGATCAACAAATATAGCGCAAATCCGGAGGATGGTTATACCCGGAGGTCGCACAGGTGCAGGCACCCGGCTGCTTTAGTTTCAGCCGGTCAGAAAATATGGGTGAACCCGTAGAACGCTATACCTGCTCCTGCCCCGGTAAGGCCATAGAGCACCACATAATAGCCTATACTGGCCTCGGGAAAAACACCCAGAAGCGTAAGTAAAAAACTGGCAAAACACATCACCGCGCCTGTCAGTATCATACTCAGCCCGCGTGACCGCTGCTGGCCCAGGTATAGCTTCATCGTTTCGGCCACCAGCTCTTTTACATAGGCCAGTGGCAGGTCCATCGCGGTCAGCATGGCTTCTGCTTCTTCCTGCGTTCTTCCCTGCTGCAGCATCTGCAGCACCCTGTCCGACAGATGTTTTTTTTCGTCTGCGCTTTGCATGTTCCGGGCGGTACCCTAACGGTATATTCAAACCTATATTTTTTCAGATATACTGCGCATGATATTCGTCAGGTATCGGTATCGGGGGCCATGTTCTTGTCCGGTTCGAAGGATATCACAGCGTACCTCTTCTTGCCTGCTCGGCCTCTATCGATTCGAACAGCGCCTTGAAGTTGCCCTTGCCAAAAGACCTGGCCCCCTTGCGCTGTATGATCTCGAAGAACAGGGTAGGGCGGTCCTCTACGGGCCGGGTGAATATCTGCAGCAGGTAGCCCTCCTCATCCCTGTCCACCATTATGCCCAGGCCTTTTAGCAGTTCCATGTCTTCGGCTATCTCGCCTACACGGTCTGCCACAGTATCGTAGTAGTCTCCCGGCACATGCAGGAACTCCACTCCTCTCTTCCTCATTTCCGATACCGTGAACACTATATCATCCGTAGCCACTGCTATATGCTGGCAGCCGGGGCCTTCGTAGAAATCCAGGTATTCTTCTATCTGCGACCTTTTCAGTCCCACAGCAGGCTCGTTTATAGGGAATTTTATGCGCCCGTTGCCATTGGTCATCACCTTGCTCATGAGGGCCGTATACTGTGTAGATATGTCCTTGTCGTCAAAGGTCACAAGGTTGGCAAAGCCCATCACCTTTGCATAGAACTCTGCCCACTTGTTCATACTGCCCAGCTCCACATTGCCCACCATATGGTCTATATATTTCAGGCCGGTATGCCCGGAGTTATGGTCCGACCGCCACTCTGTATACCCGGGCAGGAAGATGCCCGTATAGTCCTTCCGCTCTACGAACAGGTGTACCGTATCGCCATAGGTATGTATGCCGGCGCGCACTACCTCGCCCCATTCATCTTTTTCCACCACGGGCTCCAGGTACGATACCGCACCACGCCGCATCACTTCTTCATAAGACCGCCTTGCATCGTCTACCCACAGTGCTATCACTTTTATACCGTCTCCATGCTTTTTTATATGGTCCGATATGGGATCGTCCGAGCGCAGTGGTGTCGTCAGCACCAGCCTTATCTTGTCCTGCCTTAGCACATACGATACCTTGTTCCTGCTGCCGGTCTCCAGCCCCGCATATGCAAGGCTCTGAAAGCCGAATGCCGTCTTGTAAAAGTGTGCTGCCTGCTTGGCATTGCCTACATACAGCTCTACATGGTCGGTACCGTTCATAGGCAGAAAGTCATCTGCCTTTTCGAATATCTTCTCAAGACCGTAATTGTAATTAACGGTGTCCTTAAGTGGTGTTGCCTGCATATTTGGTTCTTTTGGTGCGTACAGAAATAGAATGTCTTTTTTATGCCTCGTGTGGCAGCCACGAGCGGTAGTAATCCTTTACTTCCAGCCTTAGTGCCTCTTCGGTTATCATCATAGGGGCAAAGGGGTCTATCATCACGGCCAGTTCCTGTGTCTCTTTCTTGCCTATGCTGCGCTCTATGGCGCCGGGGTGCGGGCCATGCGGTATGCCACCCGGGTGCAGTGTCAGCTGGCCCTTCTGTATGTTGTTGCGGCTCATGAAGTCGCCATCTACATAGTACAGTATCTCGTCAGAGTCTATATTGCTGTGGTGGTAGGGCGCTGGTATAGCATCGGGGTGATAGTCGTACAGCCTGGGTACGAACGAGCATACCACGAAGCCTGCGCTCTCAAAGGTCTGGTGAATGGGCGGTGGCATATGTATGCGGCCCGTTAGTGGCTCGAAGTCGAAGATGGAAAAGGTATAGGGGTAGTGATGGCCATCCCATCCCACTACATCGAATGGGTGATAGAGGTACACATAGGGGAATATGGTGCCCTTCTTCTTTATCAGCACATCGAACTCGCCCTTCTCATCTATGGTCACCAGGTCGCGTGGGCGTTTTATATCGCGTTCGCAAAATGGCGAGTGCTCCAGCAGTTGCCCGAATTCGTTGCGGTACCTCTTTGGCGTATATACAGGGTCGAACGATTCTACTATCAGCAACCTGTTGTCCGCATCGTCGAACACTATCTTGTACACCGTTCCGCGGGGTATCAGTATGTAGTCGCCATAGGCAAATGGTAGCTGGCCATACATGGTCTGCACGCGCCCCGATCCCCTGTGTACGAATATCAGCTCGTCCGCATCGGCATTCTTGAAGAAGTAGGGTGTAGATGTGGTAGGCGCGGCCAGCCCTATATGCAGTGCGCTGTTCACGAAGAGTGTCTTGCGGCTTTCCATGTAGTCGTTGCAGGGCTTTATATCAAAGCCCTTAAAGCTCATGGCGTTCAGGCTGTTCTCTATGGCTATCTCCGGCCTTACAGAATATGGCTTGCCCTTCTGCCGCACGCATGTAGGTGGGTGCAGGTGGTATACAAGAGAAGACAGGCTGCTGAAGCCCTGTGTACCTACAAGCTCCTCCTGGTACAGCTTGCCCTCGGTGTTGCGGAATACAATGTGACGCTTGTGCGGGATGTGCCCTAATGAATGATAGATCGGCATTCTGGTAGATCTTTTATGCCGCAATCTTACGCGCTTAAAAAGCAGCAGATCATGACCTGCATCATCCCGCCCTTCCTGCATACAGATGCGCATCACAACTTACAGAATGCTCTATAAGCCTCATCTGCCGTGCATTTGCGATGGTACCGCTGTGTATAATGTACGCCATGTGTTCCTGGTCAGGCCGGGGGCCGAGAAAGGTCATACGTCTTTACTATACCACCTTATGCCATTGTGCAGCTCTGTAGCGCGGTATGCTATCTGCAGCACACGCCTGTGCCTGTTCGTAAGCGCATAGGGCGACTTATGTAGCACCAGCGGCGATAGCAGCATTATACCGCCTTTCCTCACAGTGCATTCTGTTATCTTATGGCTTCTTACTGTATCGCCCATATCTGCGGCCGCTACTATGCCCAGCCGGTGTGTGCCTGGCAGTGCCCATATGGCGCCATTGGTGCCATCGCAGTCGTCCAGGTGTATCCTCACGGTCACCAGTTTTTCCAGTACTGCTACCGGTGGTACCACATGTGGTATTCCCGCCTCTACGGTCCACCCTGTATATCCGGTCGTCTCTATCTTTTCCTGCACAGCTATTTTCAGGTCCTGGTGCCAGTCCAGTCCCCAGTTATTGTCTTTTGTTTTATCCAGCACTATGGCGTGAAAGGGCACCGCGCCATCACCTGTCAGCGGTCGTACAATGCTCATCAGCCCTGCCGATGCAGCAATATCATATACGGCATCTATGGCCAGCAGGTCATTGCTGTTATCATATTCAAATACACCTTTCTTTTCCATTGCCTCAATGAGACCATCTATCTGCGCAGCAGTATAAAAACCCTCTATTACGACAAAGCCGTTCCTTCCGTACTGTTCTGCGGTCTTCTCTATCTGCATACCGGCAAAGATGCAGAATGACCTGCCATGTACCGCAGAAAATTTTTAACACGAAAACACTTTGTATTTCAAAGTGATCATTGTAACTTTGAAATACAAAGTACTTTTAGATGTATCATAAAACCATCTTATAAACTATAAAAAAGACCAGATATCATGACACAGATCCATCTTTCATCGCAGGGCAGTGGCTGGAATACCCTGGGAAAACGCATGCTGCTGGGCGGGGCCATAGGTCTTGCCGTTATATCGTTCTTTGTGCTGGGGGCAGACAGGCCCGTACCGCCCGAGTGGGGCGAGCTATGGATGGTACGTCCCCTCATAGTTACACCTCTTGCCGGTGTATCGGCCGGGGCCATGTATCACTTCACCGATCGTATGTTTCCCCGGCGCGGCTGGCAGCGCATAGTGGCCAGGACATTCAGCGTGCTGGCCTACATAGTGGCCATATGGCTGGGCACAGTGCTGGGCCTTGCAGGTACCATGTGGAACTGATCCTCTAAAAAATAAAAGAGAGTTACCATAAGTAACTCTCTTTTTTAAAGATGGTATCGGTTCGTTTTGCCCTGCAGGCTGTATCGCCTCTACCATCCTTATTCTACCTGCTTCCGGTCCCTGTTCGGGGCAAGACGATGAATATCGGTCATCGGGTCAGCGTATGTTTCCATATGCATTCTTCCCGCGCTTCTATTTCATCTTCTCATATAGCCCTACCAGTTCTCCTTCTGCAAGTATATGCCCCCGCATCTTCTTCTCAAGGCTGGCCTTGTCGGTGTTTATATCTATATTCAGTTTAGCATCCAGCGCATATACTGTGAAGTAGTAGCGGTGCGATCCGTCTGGCGGGCACATGCCTTTGTACGCATGCTTTGCCAGTGTGTTCATGCCGGTCTTGCCGCCATCATAACCTTCGGGTATGCTGGTCATGGGGTCTATGTTCCATTTCACCCAGTGGGTAAATCCGCCTGCTACCTTCGCATCGGGGTCGTGCAGTACTATGGCCAGCGAGCGCGTATTGGCAGGCAGGTTGTTTATCTGCAGCGGAGGGCTTACATCTTCCCCCTCACAAGTATATTTGGCGGGTATGACCCCGTTGTGTGTAAAGGCCGGGCTGCTTACCGAAAGTTCTCTTGCCGGTTTGAAAGCGGAAGAGAGCATGGCCAGGCCGAATGCTACCGAAAGAATGCCTGCGTACCGCATGATCACAAGTTTTTAAGAGTGATAGAATAAGGTTTCTTTTTGCCGGGGCGGGGAACTTTGCGCCCCCTTTGCCCTGTTCATCCTGTCTCTTTTTTACAGGATCGGTTCGCTGATACAAAGATCCTACGATCGCGGACCGGAACCGTTATACACTCCTGTGCTGCATTTATATCATTCTCACATGGCTGCTATGCTATAAAACTCCCCCATTTCCTCACTCCTTCTATGGCCCGGTGGTAAAGTATCTTTGAGGTGCCTTTTATCCATTCGTCATGAAAGCATTATATATCACCGTCACCTGCCTTTTGCTATGCGGTGGCATAGCTGCGCAAAGCCCGCAGGCCACACCACTGAGCATAGGCCATACAGAAAAGATACACTCTGCCACACTGGGCGAAGACCGTATACTGAACATATACCTGCCCGATGGCTATGCCGCGGATAAGAACAAAAGCTATCCTGTGCTGTACCTGCTGGATGGCAGCGCCAATGAAGATATGCTGCAGATATGCGGTATAGTACAGTTCCTGAACATGATAGGTGCCATGCAGCCTACCATTGTGGTAGGCATAGCCAATGCAGACCGCAGGCGCGACTTCACATACCCATTATCTGCCGGGCAGAGCTACCCGGCCTTCATACCCAATGCCCGGCAGCAATTCGCCACTGCGGGCGGTGCCACCCCCTTCATGGACTTCCTGGAGCGCGAGGCCATACCATTCGTAAAGAACCATTACAGGACCACCGATACCACTACCCTCATAGGGCAGTCGCTGGGTGGGCTTTTTGCCTCGCAGGTACTACTGCAGCGGCCCCATATGTTCCGCACATACATCATTGTAAGCCCCAGCCTGTGGTGGGATGGCGAGTCGCTGCTGGCGCGTGCGCCCGCACTGCTGAAAGAGCATAGTACTGCCCATGCCACGGTATACATATCTACCGGCGGCGCCGAGGACGATGTGATGAAAAAAGATGCCGAAAAACTACGCGACCTGCTAAAGCAGCACAAAGGCATGCGGGTACTCTACCATCCCGAGAAAATGGAAAGCCACCTCACCATACTGCACAACTGTATCTATCATGCGCTTACACGGCTGAACGGGCCGAAGAAGTAATGTTCTACACCACTATCGATACCTTCTATATCGCTAGCCGCTAAATAACCTACCTTTACTCTATGATCCCCAACTGGCAGCAAGGCATAGTAAGGCGCATAGAGCAGGCCACACACAATACCCGCAGGTATTGGATAGAGCTGCCCGATACCTCCGCGCTCGACTTCAGACCCGGCCAGTTCGTCACGCTCGATCTGCCTGTGCACGAGCAGCGCAATCGCCGCTGGCGCAGCTACAGCATAGCCTCTGCGCCCGATGGTACCAATGTCATAGAGCTGCTGGTGGTACTGGTAGAGGGGGGCCTCGGTTCGCGCTACCTGTTTGATGAGGTAAGAGAAGGCAGCGCCCTTACACTGCGCGGGCCACAGGGCGTGTTCGTACTGCCCGAGGCTACCGATAAGGAACACTTCTTCATATGCACAGGCACAGGTATAGCACCCTTCCGCAGCATGCTGCGCTATATGGATACGCACAAGCCGGAAGGCTATAAGGTGAACCTCATCTTCGGAACCCGTACCCAGGCCGATCTGCTGTATCACGATGAGATGTTGGCGTTGCAGGAAAGCCTGCCGCACTTCCGCTACCTGCCCACCCTTTCGCGCCAGCAGTGGCATGGCCCTACAGGTTATGTACACGCCATATACGAGCAGCTATGCTCGGCGCGGCAGCCGGCCTCATTCATGCTATGTGGCTGGCGCGATATGATAGACGAGGCCAGGGCCCGTATACAGGCCCTGGGCTACGACAAAAAAGATATTCAAATAGAGATATATGGCTAGGCCGGCGGTCATTTATTCTCTTCACCGTTCACCATATCGCCATACTCCTCGTCATAGGCCTCCCATAGTTCTATACGGTTGCCTTCAGGGTCGGTGATGTGTGCGAACTTGCCGTATTCATGTACCTGTGTCTCGCCCACCTGTTCTATGCCTTCTTCTTTTAGCTGTGCCAGCAGCCGCTCCAGGTCCTCTACGCGAAAGTTCACCATGAATTCCTTTCCATTAGGGCCAAAGTAGCTCGTATCGGCTTTGAAAGTGCTCCACAGCGTATAGCCCTTTTTCTGCGGCATGTCCGCATGTCGCCATTCGAATGTTGCGCCATATTGTTCGGCATTCAGGCCCAGGTGCCTGTTGTACCATTCGCGTTGTGCTGTGGGGTCCTGGCATTTGAAGAATATACCACCTATACCGGTCACACGTTTGGGTTGAGACATGATGTAGCTATTTTGTTATGCATAAAAATAGAAAAAGCCGTGGCAAGTACCACGGCTTTCCGTCAATATCTGTAAAAAGGCCTTATTCTATAATAGCTCCGAATTCGTTCAGGGTAGCTATCAGCTGTGTCCTGTTCTCTGTCATGCCGGTCTGCTTGTAGCCCATGGCCTTAGAGAAGAGCGCGCGCTGTGTCTTGGTAAGGGCAACGCACCTATCCCTTTCGGTGGTAGATGTCGCATCGCGCATCTTGTAGCGCACCACCTTCATCTCGTCGTTCACCAGCTGGTTCACCGCGCCAAAGAGCATCTCGGCCTGCGGGGTGTTGTTGGCAGCTATGGCCGCGTCCAGCTCATGCACGCGCGCCATGTATTCGCTTTTGGACACAGGTGTGGCCTGGTCCAGCGGGGGCGTATGCGCCGTTGTCTGTGCCACCGATGCTGCGGCAATGGCCAGCAGCATGCTACATAGTAGGAACAAGCGTTTCATAGATCGGAAAATATATTTTTTACCCACCGGGGTATCAGAATATTAGTATATCGTGGCCGAAAAGTCGCCCAGCTTGGTATGTATGGCGGCCCTGTTGGCGGCAAGGTTGGGTTTCAGGCCCCATACCACGCGGTATATAGCTATCTGGTTGTCCAGTATGCTGCGGTACGATGCTTCTACCGCCGGCGATGAAGCTGTCTGTATGCTGGTCTTGGTAGTGGCCAGTACGCTCAGCATCATGGTGTGTATCTCTTCCCATGTTGCCTGTGCTGCTGTTATATTACCATCGCCCAGTTGGGTGTCCATCAGGTTCACCTTGGCGTTGAATGCAGATTGGGTAACAGGTGCGGCAGGTGCCGGGGTATATGCCGATACCGGCTGTACAGAGGTAACGCCTATTGTGGCGGTAAGCATGAATAGTGCAAAAAGAACGCGTTTCATTGCTATTGATTTTTTATAAAGGTAAATAAAATTTGACTAATTGTTACTTTTTAAGACCTGATCATCACTTCTCTTCATCTAAGACAGTAGCACCCCCCCTGTATAGTTGGGTCTTGTACCGCAAAGAAGGTGAAATTAACAATTCGCCCAGCCCTAAAGAGCTCCATTTATTATCAATTGTTTTAATAGTGACGTCATCCGCAACGATAATGTTAGGCCACGGCCGGTCGAAACTGTCATATTTTTTTGTCTTTCGTGTGCCATCCAGTCCTAATATGTTCCTGACCGGGCCGCCATACATATGGTCGCGGCGGGGGTCCAGGTTGTTGCAGAAGCGCCAAAGCACATCGGCTATGTCGGCCGTGTCTACCGTATGCTCTACATACAGTATCATTTTCAGGCCTTCCATACCGGGCTCGGTGCATAGCCTGCTGTGCAGGTCTGCCACATGGCCCGGCCGGTCCTTGGCCATGGCCACAAATAGCACAGGTATTCCCCATTCGCGCATCAGCCTGTCGCTTATGCTTGTTATCTCGCCATATTTGGTCTTCAGCATAGCGGCAGAGAAACTGCCCGGCATTTTGTAGGCTGCCGCAGGCGTATTCATCTCCTCCTCCGTTTTGCGGGTGCCGTCTATGCACATTTTTCCGCCAAAGCCCATTTTGGAGCAGCTGTGATCCAGCACATCCATCGGCCCCTGGCTGAAGTATACATCCGTAGCGGGGTCCAGGTTGTCAAATACCTCTTTGGCCAGGCGCGCATAGTCGTCTATGCGTACGCCGGTAGCGGCCTCGCCATCGGCCAGTACCAGTATCTTGTTGAACATCATTTGCCCTGCGCCCCACATGGCGTTCATCACCTTTTGTCCCTGCCCGGGATATTCCTTGTTTATAGTGGCTATCACCAGGTTGTGAAAAACACCCTCTACCGGCATGTTCATGTCGGCTATCTCGGGCACCATCGTCATTTTTATGGGGGTAAGGAAGATGCGCTCCGTGGCCTTGCCTATCCAGGCATCCTCCTGCGGGGGTATGCCCACTATAGTGGCCGGGTATATGGCATCTTTGCGGTGGGTGATGGCCGTTACATGAAAACGCGGGTACCAGTCTGGCAGCGAGTAGTAGCCGGTATGGTCGCCAAAGGGGCCTTCCCATATCAGTTCCTCGTTGGGGTCCACATATCCTTCTATTATTATATCTGCATCGGCCGGTACTTCTATTTCCGGCTGGGTAATGCAGCGCACCAGGCTCACCTTTTTCTTGCGCAGAAAGCCCGCCAGCATATATTCATCTACGTTCTCGGGCAGCGGGGCCGTAGCGGCATAGGTATATACCGGGTCGCCACCCAGCGCCACGGCCACAGGCATACGTTTGCCCAGTTTCTTGTACTCGTTGTAGTGCCTGGCCGATACCTTGTGCCTGTGCCAGTGCATACCCGTCATGGTATCGTCGAACACCTGCATGCGGTACATACCTATATTACGCATGCCCGTAGCGGGCTCTTTGGTATGTATGGCAGGCAGGGTTATGAAAGGCCCGCCATCCTCCGGCCAGCACTTCAGCACGGGCAGTTTGCTCAGGTCTGGGGTGGTCATCACTACCTCCTGGCAGGCGCCGCGGCCGCTCACCACGTGCGGCATATACGATGCGAACTTGCCCAGCTGCGGCAGCATGGCCAGCTTGTCCAGCAGGCCGTTCTTGGGGGTGCTCATTTTTTTCAGCAGGGCGTCTATGTCGTTCATCACCTCGTCCAGGTGGTTCACGCCCAGCGCCATGCACATGCGCTTGTCGCTGCCCATAGAGTTGATGAGCAACGGGAAGCCCGTGCCGGTATTCTCGAAAAGAAGTGCTTTGTTCCTGTTGCCGGCCTTCGATATGCGGTCGGTCACTTCTGCTATTTCCAGTACAGGATCCACGAATTCCTTTATCCTTACCAGTTCGCCTGCCTGCTCCAGTGCGTCTACGAACGCGCGGAGTGATGTATATGCCATGTGTGCAAAGTTAGCGTATGCCACGCAGTGCGCCATAGTATAGCCATATCGCCGGATAAAGGCATTTTATAAGCCATGCCCGGGCAGGAGCGATGTTATGCCTTGTTCAATTTTTCGGGGTATTTCGTTGTATAGTATGCAATAACATTTGAAAAAACGGGTAAATAAAATAACTTTACACTGCAACCGCCCCCGAAGAATATACTATTCCCCCTTCTAACTGAAACGAAAACAATGAGACAAATGTTAACAGAGTGCTATGCGCTCTTCTTTAAGGTCACGCGGGTGAAGGCCCTTTCTTACTGGTCGGCTATCGCCTATCTTTCCATACTGTCGTTCTGGGTATTAAAAGGATTGTCACGGCTCACTGTCGACTGGATAAGTATAGCCGCAAAGCTGCAGATATTGTTCAGTTTTCCCGTATATGTGGTAACGATCGCCGGTCTGTTCTTTGCTATTTACAAGGTATCGCCGAAAATGGCACAGATATCGAAAGATGTGAAAAGGAAGAGCACAGGCTCTGTGACCCTGATAATAATGACCATTTGTGTAGTGCTGCTATGGCTCTACATGAAATTCGGCGACAGCTTTTTTTCCTAAAAGAATACCGCCTGCATCTTAAATGCAAAAGAGGATGACCTATCAGTCGTCCTCTTCGTCTTTATCCTTCTTTTTTCTTTTGGCAGGCCTTTCTTCCGGCTCATCGTTCTCTTCATCGGCCTCCTCTTCTTCATCGTCCTCTCCTCTTTTCTTCTTTTTGTGGGGCTTGGCGGTAGTGGGCTCGTCGGTCTCTTCCACCACCGTTTGGCCGGTGGCCTTCACTTTTACTATCTTCTTCTGCGCCCTGTCAAAGAGTATCTCGTATATATCTACCGTATGGTCGCCCACAGCTATGGTTATGTAGCCGTTCAGGGTCTTGCTGTTCTCTACATCGCCGGTAGAGTCTACCACGGCATATATCTTGGGTATGCCGTTCACCTTCTTCTTCAACTCGGGCAGGGTGCGCCGCTGTTCCGAGAATTCGGGCAGGGCCAGTATCTGCCTGCGAAAGATGTTCATATCCACTTTCGCCTTGCTGGCGGCCTTCTTTTCGTCCTGCTCTTCGCGGCGGTCCTGCTGGGCCTCGCGCAGCTGCGCCATGGCCGCCACAGAGGTGATGCAGCATAGCAGCAATAGTATGGCTATCTTTTGTTTCATATTCCCCGGTATATATAAGGTGAATACTGCAAAGGTGATAAAAAAATTCTCACCTGCAGCAATTTATCATTGCCCTGCCTGCCGGTGCTCTATCCGGTTGATGCCCGATTTTGCCTGCTGGTCTATCGAGTTCTGAAAATCATGGTCGGGCATGTTCAGGCATTCATTGTACATGGCTATGGCCTCGGTGTTCATGTTCAGCTGTTCGTATATGCGGCCTGTATGCAGCGCCGCCCGTGCGGCAAATTGCTCGTGCCTGTCCTTGCCCTCTGTCATCGCCTCGCGAAACTGGGCCAGCGCCTGCTTAAAGTATTGCCCCTTGCCCGGTGTGGCGGCCATTTCCTCGTATACCCGCCCCAGCCTGAAGTGATACTCCGCCCTATCGGCAGGATGCTGCAGCCTGTCCTTGTCTATGCCCTGCAGTATGCCCAGGGCCTTTTCGTAGTAGCCGCCCTCTATCAGCAGCCTTGCCTGCAATAGCGCCCGGTGCGGCCACACACCACTTGTAGCGAAGCGTGCCGCCTGCTTGTCTCCATCTATACGCGCAGTACCCTCGCGGCCTGCCATCTTGCGGCAGTACTCGGCCTTGTCGGTGCGGCCGTTCACATACCATGCCAGCGCCATCTTCTGCCAGGCATCTTTTATGTATACATCGCTTTTATTGTTGCGCAGGTAGCGGCTGAAGTAGAAGGCACATGCGGTATCGCAGTGGGTGAGCAGCGCATAGCCATACTGGTGGTCGAATACAGGGTAGCTGCTGTAGCCCGGCTCTGTAGCTGCCGTGCGCAGCAGGGCCAGGGCATCATCGGCATGCCTGTGGTCCAGCGCTATATTGGCCTTTACAAAAGTGTTCAGCAGGTTGTTCTTCGTTTTGAAGGCGGGGTCGTTCAGTATCTGCCACACCTGTGCATGCTCTGCCAGCAGGTAGAAGCGGGTATACAGGTAGTACAGGTTGGTCTCGGCATAGAGCGGGTGCGAGCTGTTGTGCGTGCTCAGGAAGGCCCCCAGCTTTTCGGTGCCCTTCTGCACGCTGCCCTTCATGCCGAATACCGATGCCAGCCATTTGTAGCTGCCCGGCAGCGATCCTACCACGGCCTCCAGCAGGCCTGCTATTATGTTGTTGTACTCCAGGTCGGGGTACAGCCGCTGGTTCTCCTTCAGCAGCGCATACGACTTGCGGAAGTTGAAGGCAGCCTTGTACTGCTCGCCAAAACGTATGTTGATGATGGCGCGGTGCAGATGCATACCCGCATAGCAGAAACGGTACCATGGCGATGCCGGGTCGCCATTGGCCAGCAGCTTCAGGCGTTCGTCCATAGCGGCGGCGCGGCGGCGGTATTCGTCTATATCGCAGTTTATGAGCAGCAGTATACAGTCCTCGTAGTCGGCCAGGTATACGGCCATCAGGTTATTGGGGTTGGCCTTGCGCTCCAGGGCTATGGCCTGCCTGCCCTCTGCCAGGTGCAGCGACATGAAATGCTCATAGGCACGGGCGCAGTTATCGGTATAAGTATAAGTATAGGTAGCTGCCATACTGCCGCCCGATAGCAGCAGCGCCAGCAGCAGCGATATGGGCGCCTTCAATGGCATGAGATGATAAAGATACGACCATGGCCCGTAAAACGGTTAACAAAAACATAGGCATTGATACACAATAAACTATCTGTTAATTACAGGATATGCCTTATTTATGACGAACTATGCTTACATTTGCTCCATAAATTCACCTACTCAAAAAACGAAAAGGTATGAGAACCATCAAGCAGATCGCGCTCAGCGCAGCACTGACACTCGGCGCATTCAGCGCAGTAATGTACACATCTTGTAACTCTGACCCATGTAAAGACGTAGTGTGCCAGAACGGTGGTACATGTAACGAGGGTAACTGTACCTGCGCGACAGGTTACGAAGGCACTAACTGCGAAACAGCATCAAGGGCCAAATTCATCAAAACATGGACAGCTACTGACGTAGCCGTAAGCGGTGGCACTCTGCCTACTTACACTGCTCCCATCACAGAAGGTACTACTGTAGTAGATATCAAAATAGGCCACTTCTCTGGCAACAACTCTTCTGGCAGCAGCTATTTCGTGAACGACGTGAAGGCCACAGTGAGCGGTAACACCATCACTATACCTTCTCAGGCTCCCGATAACGACAACTACAAAGTATACGGTACAGGTACATACAATACCGCCGACAAGAAGATCACCTGGTCTTACACACTGGAAGATCCTACCGGTGCTAAGGCTTCTTACACCGGCACCTGGAACTAATTCCTTCCGGTATACGGCAATAAAAAAAGCACAGCATATGCTGTGCTTTTTTTATTGCCGCAGCCATTACCGGCTTTGCTATTGCGGTTCCTTATGCCAATTAGACAATGAAAACAGGTATGTTTTTTGGCCCCTCCCGAACCTCCCCTTTGGGGAGGAGGTGAACTATGAGCGCTATAACGTGAAATTTTCCTGTGCCGAATTTTGAAGTCAAATTGGTATTAGTAAAATTTTCCTTTAATGCTGCCGCTTCTCGCCAAAACACAGGTCGCCGGCATCGCCCAGGCCGGGCAGTATGTATTTGTCGTCGTTCAGGCGTTCATCCACAGCGGCCACCCACAGGTATGCACCGGGAAAGTGCTGCGCCAGCACCTCTATGCCCTCGGGCGCGGCCACTATGCACACTATATGTATCTGCGACGGCTTGTCGTACTCGGTAAGGGTCTGCAGCGCCTGCACCATAGATGCCCCTGTGGCCAGCATAGGGTCGGCCAGTATCAGCGGCCTGCCTGCCAGCGCCGGGCTGGCCATATAGCCCTGGTCCACCACAAAGGATTTGTCGGCATTGTGCTTGCGGTAGGCGCCTATGAATGCGCTGTCGGCCTCGTCATAGTAACTCAGCAGGCCATGGTATAGCGGCAGCCCTGCCCGCAGTATGGTGGCCAGTACGGGTTGTGTGGCCAGCACCTTGCATTGGGTGGGCGCAAGGGGTGTGTTTATGGCCGTATCGGTATACTGCAGGTGTTTGCTTATCTCGTAGGCGGCCACCTGGCCTATGCGCTCTATATTGCGGCGAAAACGGCTCCTGTCGTTCTGCACCTGCACATTGCGCAGGTCGCGCATCCATACCGATGCCAGCGAGCATTGTTCGCCCAGGTTGGTTACCATCATATGACCTTGTTTATAACGCCAAATGTAGCAATAATGCGGCGTGCGCATCGTTATATCTGTATGATGGGCAAGCTGTTATTGGTCATAAAAAAGAATGCCTCCGGCCACTATACAAGCATTTGTTAAAAACGTGTGCATTTTGATATAGTGGTAACATTTGCCGCCGTGCAGCGGGTCATATTTTGTGTAACTTTGGTACAAATCGTGTGCTTATGTTTGATGACGATGATATAAATGAAGACGGATGGGGAGCATTTGACGAGGTTCTGCGGCGCTATGAGCAATTGAGAAAAGGAGAAGGAGCCACAATGCTCGATGAAGAGGAGTTCGAGCGCGTTATAGAACATTACTTTCAGAACAGCAATGAGGAGCAGGCCCTTGCCGCCTGCGATATCGCCCGCACCTACTACCCTTTTTCTGCATCTATACTACTGCTAAGGGCAGAGATACTCACCCAGGCCCAGAAATACGGGCAGGCGCTTCGCGCCCTCGATGAGATGGAACAATATGATATGAAGAACCTCGACGCGGTATTGCTCCGTGCCGATATCCTCATGTCGCAGTTCCGCCACGAGCAGGCCGCACAGTGGCTGGAGCAGCAGGCCGAGGAGTTCGGCGGTAAGGACAAGGTAGAGCTGCTGCTGGAGCTGTCGGATGTATACGACGAGAACGAGGATTTCGATGAGGTATATGATACCCTGAAAAAGATAATAGCCATAGACCGCCGCAACGAAGAGGCCCTGCAGAAGATATGCTTCTGGGCCGAATTCACCGGCAGGCTCGAAGAGAGTGTTGCCCTGCATACCCAGCTTACCGACGACGACCCCTTCAATGCGCTGGCGTGGTTCAACCTCGGCGCGGCCTACCAGGGGCTGAAGCACTATGAGAAAAGCATAGATGCCTACGAATATTGCGTGGCCATAGACGAGAAGTTCGAATTCGCCTACCGCAATATGGCCGATGCCTTTATGCGCCTGAAGCAATATGAGAAAGCGCTGGAAGTGCTGGAGAAACATATAGAGATAGCCCGCCCCGAGGATGTTATATTCGAGGCCATGGGCTACTGCTGGGAAAAGCGCAAGGACTATAGCCGCGCCCGCCAGTACTACAGGCAGGCATCGCAGCTGAGCCCGCAGGACGATAGCATATTCTTCAAGATAGGGGAGACCTACACGCGCGAAAAGCAGTGGGAGAAAGCCATAAAGGCATTCTCTGTGGCCCTGCACCTCGATAAGGACAATGCCGCCTACTGCATGGCCATAGGCAACTGCCTGATGGAGCTGAACGTGAAGAGCGAGGCCCTGGTATGCTACCTGAACGCCGTACGCCTGAAGCCCGATAGCAAATCGACCTGGATATCGCTGGTGCGTGGCCTGTACCTGGCCGGCTACCACGACGAGGTGCTGGTACAGGTACAGGTGGCCATGGAGCACTGCGGCGAAAAGGGAGACCTCTACTACTTCTACGCAGCATCGCTGCTAGAGCTGGGCAAGGCCAAAGAGGCGCTGCTGCAGCTGGAAAAAGCCCTTACCCTGGCGCCGGGCAAAGTAAAGCTCTTTACCGACCTGAACCCCGAATACCTGATGCGTACACAGGTGAGCGAGCTGATAACCCGCTACAAAAAGACCAAACGCAAATAACAAACCTGCCTGTACGTCATTCCGTTACGGCTTAAAAATATAATTATTTCTATGTATGGCCCCGCATTGCGGGGCCATACGCATTTTATAGGTTAATTTTATATACACCTTACCATTTTTCTGCGCCTTATTTATGCCATGAAAAAGCTCTTTATACCATTATTGTACCTGCTGCTGGCTTATACCGGCCATGCGCAGTACAATACGTTGCAGAACACCGTTTGGCCTATGGGCCTGTACTCCGGGGTCAGCTTTGCTACTGGTATACCCATGGCCATATCTACCGCTATAGAGGCCGCTGAGGGTAGCGCGGCCGTGTGCGACGCCGAAGGCTCATTGCTCTTTTACACCGAGGGGCGCACCATATGGGACCGCACACATACCATCATGCTGGGCGGTGATTCTGTATGCCCCAATGCCTGCTTCAGCAATATGCAGGGAGCGGCCATAGCCCCTGTGCTCAATTACGGGCCCGGCAGCGGCCCCCGGCAGTATTATGTCTTTTCTATCTACAGCCTGGAGTATGTGCTGGACGATACCAGCGGGCTAAAGCTATACTACAGCATTGTGGATATGGACCTGAACGGCGGGCTGGGCGGCGTGGTGCCCGGCATGTCGCGCATATACATGGCATCGCGTATGTGCGAGAAGATGATAACCATACCGGGCGATAGCTGCGACCTGTGGCTGCTGGTACACCGTATGGAAGAACCCGTGTTCTATGCCTACCATATCACTGCCTGCGGGCTCGATCCCACACCGGTGGTGTCTGTAGCCGGCGACAGAACAGGCTGGTTCGCCTATGGCGGAGGTATCATGAAGGCCTCGCCCGATCGCCACAGGCTGGCGGTATGCAATTTCACCTCTTCTACAAGCACCATATCGTGGAGCCCGGTAGATACGACACAGATAGGCACAGAGCTGTTCGACTTCGACCCCGCTACCGGCAGGGTGTCCAATGCGGTGAGCATATGCCGTGGCAAACGGGATATGTATACCGAGTTCTCGCCCGATAACAGCAAGCTCTATGTTACATCGATGCTGGGTACCCTGCCCGATACCGGGGTGCTGTGGCAGTATGATGTGACAGACACTGCGGCCATACAGGCCACAAAATATATGGTGGCCAGGGCCGGCGGCACCACTCACTCGCGCGATATGCGCCTGGGGGCCGATGGCAAGGTATATGTGTGCGAAAGCGTACCTGCCGGCTACCTGAACTGTATAGCAGCGCCCAATGCCGCCGGTGCCGCTTGTACCTATATGCCCAATGTGCTGACCAGTTTGCCTGCAAGTTCTTTTATATGGGGTATCACCAACCTGTACAATGCGCCCATCACCATACCTGAGGATACTACCATTAGTACCACCGATACCACCATCTGTTTTTACGATACCGATACGGTGTTGCTCACGGCCCCCTTTACCGGCTGTGTGCGCTGGTACGATGGCAGCAGCCTGCCCACCCATGTGGCCATAGGCGAGGGGCAGTACTCGCTTACATCGGTAGAGGGATGTTTGGTGCGCAGGCATACATTCAATGTCATTGCCGCACCATTGCCATGTATAGAGACGGGCATAGGTGCCGTGGATATGTATACCGACATGACCCTCTACCCGCAGCCTGCCACAGATGCCTGTGTACTGCGCAGCGGCAAGCCCCTGCCCGCAGGTGCCGAGGCCACGGTATACGATATGACCGGCAGAGCAGTGGCCAACATAGCCCTGGCAGGCACACATACTACCATTCCGCTGGGCCATTTGCCTGCCGGTGTGTACCAGGTGCGCATACAGGCCGCCGGTACGGTGATACTGCGCAAAATGGCCGTGCTGCATTAAGCGAAATAACGGCCATATAACAACCTGCGGTATAGATATTTGTAATGTTTTCCGAAATTTGTGCCCCGCAATAGCAAGACGTAATATATGGGAGAGCTGCTGGCTGTATTATTCATAGGTACCTTATTCGTAGCATCGGGGCTCATACTGGCATTCACTGCGCAGGACAAAGGCCGGAAGCTGGGTATGGCCCTGCTGGGGATAGGCCTTTTTGTGTACCTGGTGTGCTTTCTCTTCTACCCCAACAGCGAAAGATACCGCATATGAGCCGCATATTGTACTGCCTGCTTTTTACAGCATTTTCCCTGGCCGCTACTGCACAGAGCAGGGATGAGGCCGCTATCCGCAAAATGCTGGCTGCGCAGGTCACCGAGTGGAACAAGGCCAACATGGAAGGCTATATGAAGGGCTACTGGGAGAGCGACAGCCTCGTATTCATAGGCTCCAAGGGTCCTACATATGGCTATGCCGCCACACTGGCACGCTACAAGAAAGGCTATCCCGATACCGACCATACAGGCACCCTCACATCTACCATACTCAGCATAAAAAGGCTTTCGCCCGAGTACTATTTCGTAGTGGGCCGCTGGGACCTAAAGCGCAAGGCCGGAGACGTAGGCGGCTCATATACCCTGCTGCTGCGCAAGATAAAAGGAGAGTGGGTGATAGTGTGCGACCACAGCAGCTAGGGTGTTTCATAGGGCGTATTCCCTTACCTTTGCGCAAATTTTTAAGAAAAAACTGATAAGTAATGGCATTACAGGCTGGTATAGTGGGATTGCCCAATGTGGGAAAATCGACCTTGTTCAACGCGGTGAGCAATAGCGCAAAAGCGCAGGCATCGAACTACAGGTTCTGCACCATAGAGCCCAACGTAGGGCAGGTAGATGTACCCGATGAGCGAATGGACAAGCTGGCCGAGCTGGTGCAGCCACAGCGTGTAGTGCCCACCACCTTCGAGTTCGTGGATATAGCCGGCCTGGTAAAGGGTGCCAGTAAGGGCGAAGGCCTGGGCAACAAGTTTCTGGCCAATATACGCGAAGTAGATGCCATAGTGCATGTGATACGCTGCTTTGAAGACGAGAACATACTGCGCGAAGAAGGCGATATAAACCCTATAGGCGATAAAGAGATAATAGATACCGAGCTGCAGCTGAAAGATCTGGAGAGCGTAGAAAAGAAGATACAGCGTGTAGAAAAGATGGCCAAAACGGGCGATGCCAAGATGAAACGTGCCTACGAAGTACTGGTGAACTGCAAAGAGCACCTGGGCGAGGGAAAGAACATACGCGGCCTGGGGCTGGAAGGCGAGGACCGCGAGGCCATAGCCGACCTCTTCCTGCTTACAGAAAAGCCTGTGCTATATGTGGCCAATGTGGATGAGGCAGCCCTGCTTACCGGCAACAGATATTCTGAAGCGCTCACAAAGGCCGCCGAGGCCGAGGGCGCACAGGTGATAGTGATGAACAACTCTATAGAGGCGCAGATATCGGAGCTGGAGACCAAAGAAGACAAAGAGATGTTCCTGAGCGAATATGGCCTTACCGAGCCCGGCCTGGACCGCCTCATACGTTCTACCTACACCCTGCTCAACCTCATTACCTACTTTACCGCAGGTGTGCAGGAGGTAAGGGCATGGACCATACACCGCGGCTGGAAAGCCCCGCAGGCCGCCAGCGTGATACACACCGATTTTGAGAAGGGCTTCATAAAGGCCGAGGTGATAGCCTACAACGACTATGTACAGTACAAGACCGAAGCGGCCTGCCGCGAGAATGGCCGCCTGCGCATAGAGGGCAAGGAGTATGTGGTACAGGATGGCGATGTGATGCACTTCAGGTTCAACGTATAACGGAGGACCACTTTACCGTTCCCCAATATCTGATATGAGAGCGCTGGCAGCCATACTCACCATGCTGGTCATTTGTGGCGGATTAATGGTATTTGCCGGTAGGCTGTACCTGGCCGAGCAGCGCAAGATGCAGGCCGCTCATGCCCCTGGCACTACCGATAGTATACGCAACAAGCACGCGGCCGACAGCCTTGTGGCCCTGCTGCGCAGCGGCGATGTGGTGCTGCGTACGGGCGCAGGCGCCTTCAGCAGGGCGTTCGCGGGCTTCAATCGCAGGGACAAAAGTTACTCGCACTGCGGCATAGTGATGATAGAGAACGGCAGGCCCTATGTATACCACTGCATAGGTGGCGATGGCGATACCACTGCCTGCATCAGGCGCGAGACCGCACAGCATTTTTTCTCCCCGGCATACAATACTGCCGCGGCCATAGCCCGCTATCCTTTTGCCGATACCACTATAGCCCTGCTGGCAAGTACTATACGCAGCTATGCAGCCCGCAGGCCTGTCTTCGACACCCGCTTCGACCTGCAGAGCAACGACAAGTTATACTGCACCGAATTCGTTTACAAGACCATAGTACAGGCCACGGGCGATAGCGCCTACCTGCCGGTGACCCATATACCCGCAGGCACCTTTGTAGGCACCGACGACCTGTTTCTCAATGCACATGCAACATTGATTGGGAGCGTCAGATATTATTGATAATTTTACCACTGCAAACCGTATAGGATAGTATGAAAAATGTTTTGGACCGCTCGCTGCTCATAGCCGCTTTGGCCCTTGCCCTTACAGGGTGCGGGAAGAACAACCCCAAGGATGTGGCGCAGACATGGCTCACTGCATTTTACCATATGGATGCCGACCCTGCATTAAAGCTGTCCACACCTGCCACCAGGAACCTCATCAATACCCTCAGCGCCCTTTCGGGCGATATACCTGCCGATAAGCAGGAAGAGCTGAACAAGATAAAGGTGACCATAAAGGACGTAAAGGAGAATGGCGATAATGCAGCGGTGACCTATACCACCACCGAAGACCCGAAGAAAGAACTGACCCTGAACCTGGTGCGCCAGAGCGATAAATGGCTGGTACAGTTCACCAAGACCGACCTGGGCAACCAGATGGACAGCGAGAACATGGAAGAGGAGCCACTGGCAGATCCCGCCTCCACCGACACCGTGCAGCCCGCACCCGCGGAGGCCGGGCAATGACCCCACCTGCCGGGCTAGAATGTTACCTTTCACATCTTGTTCACTTATGTTTCACAGAGTATGTGTATTTTCATGTACAAGTGTTTTGCGCTGTAGTACTGTGAGTTGATGAAAAGGCCATACCTGTTCCTGCTAGCTGCGTTGTTCGCGGTATCCTGTCATTCGGGCAATGAGGGTAGTACCTCGCTGTTCCCCGTCAAAAGCGGAAGTGCGTACGGCTATATCAGCAGGCATGGCAATGTAAAGATCCCTTTCAGGTATGTAAGAGCGGGCTGTTTCTCTGGCGGTGTGGCCGTGGTGGCCACAGGCGTGCCGCGGCGCTGGGGCTATATAGACGAAGATGGCCGCTATGTGATACCCCCTGAGCATTGCTATGCCACATCGTTCAATGAGGGACTGGCATTTGTGGTGCCCGAGGGCGGAGTGCCTGCGGCTATAGATAAGAACGGGGTACAGCAGTTCAGCCTGCCGGATGCGCAGAGCGTAGAGAACTTCAACGAGGGTATGGCTGCCTATAGCATACTGGGCCCATCGGGCGAGGTATGGGGCTTTGTGGACAGGAGCGGACGTACCAGCATACTACCCCAGTTCAGCGCGGTAAGCTATTTTTCCGATGGGCTTTGCGGAGTCATGAACAGCAATGGCTACTGGGGCTTCGTCAATGCCACCGGCGACCTGGTGATAGACCATGTGTACGATAATGTATACCCCTTTAAAGATGGCAAGGCCAAAATAATGCTTCGCGGCAAGTGGGGTGTGATAGACAAGGTAGGCCGGTCGGTGCTGCCACCCCGCTACAACGATGTGGACCTGGATGGCGACATGTTCCTGGTAAAAAAGGGCAGTAAATGGGGCTGGCTGGATGCCGAAGGCAATGAGCTGATACCTATACGCTTTGCCGATGCATACCCCTTCCATGGCAATACGCTGGCGGCCGCCAGGCTGGGCGAAAAATGGGGCTATATAGACGGCTACGGCAAGTATGAGATACCTGCGCGGTACGATTTCGCCTTTGGCTTCGATGGCGGGCATGCGCTGGTAGAGGTAAATGGCAGATATGGCCTCATAGGCCGCAATGGCGAGTATGTAGTGAAGCCAGCCTACGAGCATGTGCCGTCAGATTATTTCATACGCTACTTTGCCAATACTACGGCCTACTATGGGGTAAAGACCGATGTGCAGCGCCCTGTGAATGTGGCCTACAAATGGCTCACAGGATTCTATCACCTGGACTATTACGAGGCCAACAGGTATGCCACCGGCGATACCCGCACGCTGCTACAGCAGTTCGCGCATATGAGAGATATGATATCGGACTCATCGAAGCAGCGAATGATGGGGCTGATGATAGGTATAAAGGATTGCAAAGAGAACGAGAACAAGGCCATAGTGACCTATACCCTGTCTGACGACAGGAGCAAAGAGCAGATGCTCTTCCTGGTAAAGAAGCACAACAAATGGCTGGTACAGTTCACCCGGCCCGAGCTAGGCGACGAAGAGCAGTAATGAGCGAATTATAAGGTATACGCTTTGGCCATTTTCACCACATCGTCTATCAACTCAAAGTAGCACTGGTTCAGGTGGTAATATCCCATCACGAAGGCTGTATATGCCTTGTCTGATGCGGGCATATGCTTTGCCCTTCTTGCCAGGCCCTGCAGCGAGCGCTCCACACCCTTCATACTGCGGTAGCCCAGCAGCCAGTTATACTCGCGCATATGGGGGAAGTAGGCGGCAAAATCGGGCGGCAGGTGTGTGCTGTGTTCTTCTATCTGTGTATATGTCTGCCGGGTGAACTGCAGCAGCGCATCGGGCGATGCGAAATACTTGGGGTCATTGGCCAGGAAATGATCGAACACGGTATCGGTGATGGCGCCCGCATACAGGCCATAGTCCTCGCGAAAGATGAGCTTGGCCCGCGAGACCGACGGGTGGTTGTCTGTGAATTCATCTATCTTCCGGTGCAGCTCTATACCCTTTCTTATGCCATCGGGGTAGTGCTGCAACGCCAGGCGCCCTTTCACATGGTCGCCTATCATATTGCCCACCAGTATCTCGCTATTGCCGAACGACAGGAATGCATGCCCCAGGTAATTCATACAGCGAAGCTAAGGGGCAATTATTATTTGTAAGACTATATTTGTCTGAGATAACAAATAAAACATGAAGAATATATTGCTGCTGGTAGCTTTTCTTGTTCTCCCGATGCTGCTTTTTTCTCAGAATAAAGTGTCTGACTGTTTTATACCTCCCGGTAAACTATTGTCACTGATAGGCGCCGGCCAGGATAAGGCAGAGGGTATCTTAGGCACATGCTTTCCGTACCAGGGGGTCATGGATCAGAAAAGACCGTATAAGGAATTTACAAGGGTCTACAGAGAAAATGGGATCCGGTATGCTGGATCGATCCGCATATATCTCGAAGAAAAGCAAGTAATGTTCATGACGACCGATCATAGCATGTACATGAAGTACAAGAGCGCATTGAGGTCGTATGGTTTTGTATTAGAGCGAGAGGAGGACGGAGTGTCTTCTTATACTTATGGCAAGTATTCAATGATGACAGCCGCCGCTAAGAACGGAAGCAATATCACTTCTTACGCGATATCGCTGTTCCTTGACAAATAACCGTCATCACTTCATATCCTCTCTTTCCTTCTGCAGGCGGAAGAGCTCATCGCGCAGGCGTGCCGCCTCCATAAAGTCCAGGTCCTTTGCGGCCTTGTCCATGGCTTTTTTGGTCTGGCTTATCAGCTTGTCCAATTGGGCCACAGTGCGGTATTCTGCCGCGCCCTCGGCGGCCATGGGTACGTTGGTCTCGGTTATGGCATATGGGCTGGTCTCGTTATAGCCCTTTATGTCCAGCACAGAGCCCTGTAGCATTATCTCCTGCACCGACTTGCGAATGGTCTGTGGTATTATGCCATGCTCGGTATTGTGGCGTATCTGCTTTTCGCGGCGGCGGTCGGTCTCTTCTATGGTGCGGCGCATGCTTTCCGTTATCTTATCGGCATAGAATATCACCAGGCCATTGGCATTGCGGGCAGCGCGGCCGGCCATTTGGGTAAGAGAGCGCTCATCGCGCAGGAAGCCTTCCTTATCGGCATCCAGTATGGCCATCAGCGATACCTCGGGCAGGTCCAGTCCTTCGCGCAGCAGATTCACACCTACCAGTACATCTATATTGCCCAGGCGCAGGTCGCGCAGTATCTCTACACGTTCCAGTGTATCTACCTCAGAGTGTATGTATTTCGACTTTATATTGATGCGCTTCAGGTATTTGTCCATTTCCTCGGCCATGCGCTTGGTGAGGGTTGTCACCAGTACGCGGTCGCCATGGCCTACGCGTTTGTCTATCTCGTCCAGCAGGTCGTCTACCTGGTTTATGCCCGGGCGCACCTCTATGGGCGGCTCTATAAGGCCTGTAGGGCGTACTATCTGTTCTACCACCACGCCGCCGCTTCTTTCCAGCTCGTACTTACCCGGCGTAGCGCTTACGAATATCACCTTCGATAGAAGCCCCTCGAACTCGTAGAAATTAAGTGGCCTGTTATCCAGCGCCGATGGCAGGCGGAAGCCGAAGTCCACAAGGTTCATCTTGCGAGAGCGGTCGCCACCATACATACCGCTTATCTGCGGAATGGTCACATGGCTTTCGTCTATCACCAGCAGGTAGTCATCGGGGAAATAGTCCAGCAGGCAGAAGGGGCGTGTACCCGGTTGGCGTCTATCCAAGAAGCGGGAGTAGTTCTCTATGCCGCTGCAATAACCTAGCTCCTGTATCATTTCCAGGTCATAACTCACACGCTCGCGTATGCGCTGCGCCTCTATGAATTTGCCCTGGCTTTTGAAGTAGTTCTCCTGGGCCGTCATTTCGTCCTGTATCTCGTGAATGATCTGCTGCATCTGCCCGCTGGGCGCTACATACAGGTTGGCAGGGAAAATGGCGGCGCTGTCCATGGTGCCTATGCGCTTGCCGGTATCGGGCTCGAAGCTCTCTATCTCTTCTATCTCGTCGCCAAAGAAGGTGATGCGGTAGCCAAAGTCCACATAGGGCAGGTTGATATCTACGGTATCGCCGTTCACGCGGAAGGAACCGCGTGTGAAGTCGCCCTGGCTGCGGTTGTATAGCGAACTCACCAGCCTGTGCAGAAAATGATTGCGCCCCATATTATCGCCCCGGCGAAAGCGGATGATGCTGTTGGCATACTCGGTAGGGTTGCCTATACCATATATGCACGATACCGATGCCACTACTATTATATCGCTGCGGCCACTGAGCAGGCTGGTGGTAGCGCGCAGGCGCAGCTTCTCCAGCTCTTCGTTTATAGACAGGTCCTTCTCTATGTAGGTATTGGTCACTGGCAGGTAGGCCTCGGGCTGGTAGTAGTCGTAGTAAGACACGAAGTATTCCACCGCATTATTGGGGAAGAAGCTGCGGAATTCGCCATATAGCTGTGCCACCAGTGTCTTGTTGTGCGTCAGCACCAGCGTAGGCTTCTGCGTCTCCTGTATCACATTGGCCACAGTAAAGGTCTTGCCCGATCCCGTAACGCCCAGCAGTGTCTGGAACTGCTCGCCACTGAAGATACCTGCCGATAGCTGGCGTATGGCCTCGGGCTGGTCTCCTGCGGGTCTGTACTGGCTATCTATAGTGAACTTCATATCGCTACAGTAAAATTACGCAAAAACCAGCGGCGGCAGGACGGGCAGGAAATTTGTGGATATGATAATATCAAAAGAAACAGCCCGGTCTCCCGGGCTGCTGTATCATATATCGTCTGTCATTGTTTAGGAATGTGCTGCTTTCCACTTCTTTACCGCATCGGTAAGGCGGGGCAGTACCTCGAACACATCGCCCAGTACGCCATAGTCGGCGGCCTTGAAGAATGGCGCTTCGGGGTCTTTGTTGATGACCACTATGGTCTTGGAACCATTGACACCCGCCAGGTGCTGTATAGCGCCCGATATACCGGCAGCTATATACAGGTTGGGGCGTATGGTGCCGCCTGTCTGGCCCACATGCTCGTGGTGCGGACGCCAGTGGCTATCGGCTACGGGGCGGGAGCATGCTGTGGCAGCGCCCAGCTCTGCGGCCAGGTTCTCTATAAGACCCCAGTTCTCGGGGCCTTTCAGGCCACGGCCACCGCTCACTACCAGCTCGGCCTCTGACAGTGGTACACTGCCGCTGGCCTTGCTCACTTCCTTCACGGCTACGCCAAAGTCGGCGGCATCGAAGGCTACGCTGAGGCTTTCTACGGTAGCATCGCCCTCGCCCTTCTTCACACCAAAGGTATTGGGCATAAGGGTGATCACTTTCACATCACTGGTGATGCTGACGTTGGCGAACGCCTTGCCCGAGAACACGCTCTTCTTTACTGTGAAGCCATTGCTCATAACGGGGTCGGCGACGGCGCCACCTACCATACCTGCCTTCAGGCGGGCCGCTACACGCGGGGCCACAGCCTTGCCGGTGGTATCGTGCAGGCATATTATCACTTTTGCGCCCTCCTGCTGTGCTGCTGTTACCAGCATGCGGCTGTAGGCGCGCGAGTTCAGGTCGTCGAGCCTTGCATCGGCTACATGCAATACCTTCTGTGCGCCATATGCGCCCAGTGTGCGCAGCTCGTCGGCGCTAATGTTGCCTGCGGCCACGGCCGTTACCGTAGTGCCCATGGCAGCAGCTATGCGCGAGGCATACTGTACGGCCTCCTGCGATTTCTTCTTGAATGCACCCTGTGCATGTTCCGCCAATACTATTACTGACATAATATAAGGTCAAAATATTTTTTAAAGTTCAAGATCGGAGGGGAACACCCCCACATTTCCTCATGCGCACATTATATCACCTTTGCCTCGGTGTGCAGCAGGTTCACCAGCTCGTCCATATTGTCGGTGGCTATCATCTTCACGCCTGTTTTGGCAGGTGGCATTTCGTAAGATACTATGGCGCTAAGGTTTTCTATAGCAGCCGGGGCCACTACCTTCAGCGGCTTGGTGCGTGCAGCCATTATACCGCGCATATTAGGTATGCGCGCTTCGGCTACGCCCTTCTGGCAGGATATGACCAGTGGCATATCGCAGGCATCGGTCTCTTCGCCGCCATCTATCTCGCGCTTTACGGTAACGGTCTTGCCGGCTACGTCTATCTTGCTTACAAAGCCCAGGTAGTTCATGTCCAGCAGCTCGGCCAGCATGGCGCCTACGGTACCGTTGTTGTAGTCTATAGACTCTTTGCCGCAAAGCACCATGTCGTAGCCTTCGCTTTTAGCGAACTCGGCTATCTGCGCAGCTACCACATAGGGGTCGTTGCTGTCGGTGTCTATGCGTATGGCCTCATCGCCACCCAGGGCCAGCGCCTTGCGGATGACAGGCTCGGCATCGGCCTTGCCTACTGTTACCAGGTGTACGGCGGTAGCGGTGCCGGCCTCTTTCAGTTCCAGCGCGCGCACCAGCGAATACCACTCATCGTATGGATTGATGATGAAGGTAACACCTGCAGTATTGAATGTGGTATTGTTATCGCTGAAGGCGATCTTGGTAGTAGTGTCCGGAACCGGGCATAAACAAACTAATATCTTCATATACGGTACGATTCAAAAAAAGGATAAGATGCTGAGGGCCGGGAAATGGGCCCTCTAACGGAGTGCAAAGGTAGCAAAAATTATGTATCGTCCACCCCGGTATTGCCCTGTTACGGATGTGGGTTGGCCGGGAGGGTGCAGTACCAGCGAGTTTGCAGTACAAAAACACAAATAGCCGACACCAGTATGGGTGTCGGCTATCCGTTATGAATGAGGTATTATCTTACTTTACCTGTGCTACCAGGCTCTTGAACGACTCGGGCTCGTTCATGGCGAGGTCGGCCAGTACTTTGCGGTTCAGGTCCAGGCCTTTCTCGTTCAGCTTGTGTATGAACTGAGAGTAGCTCATGCCCTCTTCGCGTACTGCTGCGTTGATACGCACTATCCACAGAGAGCGGTAGTCGCGCTTCTTCAGCTTGCGGCCTACATATTTGTAACCAAGGCCTTTTTCAAGGACGTTCTTGGCTACGGTATAGACGTTCTTACGTTTACCGTAGAAGCCTTTAGCTCCTTTCAGTATTTTCTTTCTTCTCGCGCGTGATGCAACTGCATTTACGGAACGTGGCATAACTTATTTTTTTTTGTGCTCGCCGTCACAACAACAGAGAGCTATTTTTTTTATTAAGGATCGGTTTTTATTTATCGCTACCGGGTGTGGCTTAGGCCATTACCAGCATTTTCTTCACAAGGCGTGCGTTGCTTGGGTGCACCAGACCGTGTATGCGCAGGTGGCGCTTGCGGGTCTTCGACTTCTTTGTAAGAAGGTGGCTCTTGAAAGCCTTATACCTGCGTATCTTGCCTGTACCTGTTACCCTGAACGTCTTTTTAGCACGAGAGTGCGTCTTCATTTTTGGCATGGTATTCAAATTTGGACGGCAAAGGTAAGTAAATATTTGAATTCAATACCGTTGTCGTGTTATTTTTATTTTTTGTTCATCCTTTTATTAACCGAGTATATCCTCTTCGCCGCTCTTTGGGGTATCGGCAAAGAACTTATCCACCACGCCACGGAACATGGCGGGCACTTTTCCATCCAGGAACTGGCGCATGACCTGTACGGTCTTCTGGGCCTGCTCGTCGGTAAGGCCTGCTTTTTCTTTCAGTAGTTTTATCAGCTCCTGCATAATCGTATCTTTTTTTGACCAATGGAGGTACTTAATGACCAATTGACCTTTTAACTAATTGTCGCATTAACGCATTTACCACATTATCACATTTTTATGCTGCGGGCCTCATCTGTGCCAGCTTGGAATGTTCTATCATTTGCCGCGCATAATCGAGCGTGAGGTGGAAGGTGCCATCGTGCTGCTCTGATGGCATATCGAACATGGCATCGGTGAGTATCATCTCGCATATGGCGCGCAGTCCGCGGCCACCCAGCTTGTACTGCACGGCCTTCTGTACCATGTAGTCCAGCGCCTCGTCGGCCACGGTGAGCTTTATGCCTTCGTATTCGAACAGTTTTTTGTACTGCTTCACCAGCGCATTCTTCGGCTCGGTAAGGATGGCCTTCAGCGATGTAGCATCCAATGGGTTGAGGTAAGTGACCACAGGCAGGCGGCCCAGCAGTTCGGGTATGAGGCCGAAGGTGCGGAGGTCCTGCGCATTCACATACTGCAGCAGGTTGGCACGGTCTACTTCTTTCGATGCCTTTATGGCATTGTAGCCTATGGCGCTGGTCTGTATGCGGCGGGCTATCATCTTGTCTATACCCTCAAAGGCGCCACCGCATATGAACAGTATGTTCTGCGTGTTCACCTTTATCATCTTCTGCTCGGGGTGCTTGCGGCCGCCCTGCGGGGGCACCATCACTTCGCTGCCTTCCAGCAGCTTCAGCATGGCCTGCTGTACGCCCTCGCCGCTCACATCGCGGGTTATGGACGGGTTATCGCCCTTGCGGCCTATCTTATCTATCTCGTCTATGTATACTATACCACGCTCTGCAGCGGCCACATCGTAATTGCTGGCCTGCAGCAGGCGGCTCAGTATGCTCTCCACGTCCTCGCCCACATAGCCGGCCTCGGTGAATACCGTGGCATCCACTATAGCGAAGGGCACCTGCAGCAGGCGGGCTATGGTCTTGGCCAGCAGGGTCTTGCCGGTGCCGGTCTCGCCCACCATCATTATGTTGGACTTCTCTATCTCCACCTCATCGGTCTTGGGCATGGCCAGGCGCTTGTAGTGGTTGTATATGGCCACAGAGAGTACCTTTTTGGCATCGTCCTGGCCTATTACATACTGGTCGAGAAAGGCTTTCACCTCGCGGGGCTTATACAGCTTGTTCTTCTGTATATCGGGCAGCTTGTTCATAGCGGCCTCTGCCGGCTGCTTGTCGCCGGTGGCCTCTATGAGCAGGGCATGGGCATTTTCGATGCACTGGTCGCAGATATTGCCTTTTATGCCTGTGAAAAGAATATTTACATCCGTTTCGCCACGGTCGCAGAAAGAGCACCTTTTTTCAGTAAGCTTGGCCATTGAGTATAAGCGTAATTATGTATTTAAGTGGGCAAAGGTACGGAAAAGAAAGGATGAGCCGTAACCCTCTGCAGGGAATGGCCGGTGCGCGCGGTCCTTATACCCGCTCATACAGGTGCCGCTTCTCGTCATAAGCGCTCGCAAGGGCTTTTTCTGTTGCCAGTATCTGTTGCCATACCGGGTGGGCCAGTGCAGCGGCCCTGGGCAATGTATGGTATACCCATTTATCTCGCACCTGCCAGTAGAGGGCTACCATATCATTGGCGGGTAGTAGCTGGCCATTGGTGGGTGCGGCTGTGGCGAGCAGGGGCTCTGCAAGCTGTCGCAGCTCTATGGCCAGTGCCACCACATCGGCCTCGGGCACATAGAAGGGGGTATACTGCTCTATCCCATTGTATCGGGATACAGCATTGTCCTTGCGTATCACCAGGATCACCAGCCTTTTGCCTTCCATGTACTGCAGCAGCATTTTGCACTGCACGGGGTCGCCGGGAAGGAAGGGTGTTTCGAAATGCTCCCTCATTCGGGTCTGAAAACGTGTCTCGGCTTCTTTTTTCCACCTCTTTTTGTCCCTCATATTCATAACGAACTGAATGACCAGAAGGCCACCCACAATTGCCAGTATTCCTTGCAGCTCGCCGGGCATAAACAGTGTTACGGATCTTTATTCTTCAAATGTAATGAAAAGGCGGGGGTACTTTACCTGGCATATCATTACACCCTATTATATCCCTGCGACCTTAAAAACCCGTACCTTTGCACCCATTTTTATATTATATTATGTCAGTTCCGGTACAGATCGTAGAAGATGTGGTCATCAAGTTCGCAGGCGATAGCGGCGATGGTATGCAGCTCACAGGCAGCCAGTTCACCAACAATAGTGCCCTGATAGGCAATGACCTCTCTACGTTCCCCGATTTTCCGGCCGAGATACGCGCCCCACAGGGTACCGTACCGGGGGTGAGCGGGTTTCAGCTACATTTCTCCAGCAACAAGATATATACCCCCGGCGACAACTGCGATGTGCTGGTGGCCATGAACGCCGC
Source organism: Nemorincola caseinilytica (assembly GCF_039540515.1). NCBI lineage: Bacteria > Pseudomonadati > Bacteroidota > Chitinophagia > Chitinophagales > Chitinophagaceae > Nemorincola > Nemorincola caseinilytica. Next base: position 398,718 of record NZ_BAABFA010000010.1, read on the forward strand.
TGCACTGAAGGTGAACCTGAAAGCACTGAAACCGGGAGGCATCATAATAGTAGATACAGATGGTTTTGATACCAAGAACCTGCGCTTGGCCAACTATGCCGATGGTGTGAACCCGCTGGAGAACGACTCGCTGCGCGGCTATGATGTACACAAGATGGACATCACCAAGCTGACCCGTGAGGCGCTGAAAGAGATACAGATGGGTGTGAAAGAGAAGGACAGGGCGAAGAACATGTTCGTACTGGGCTTTCTGTACTGGCTGTACGACCGCGACCTGACGAGCACATTCTCCTTCCTGCACGATAAATTCGGCAAGCGGGCAGAGATACTGGAAAGCAATATAAAGGCATTGCAGGCAGGCTACAACTATGGCGATACCACAGAGGCATTCACATCGCGCTACAAGGTAGAGAAGGCTAAGCTGCCCGCAGGTGTGTACCGCAACATAACAGGGAATGTGGCCCTGGCCTATGGCCTGATAGCGGCTGCAGAGAAGAGCAGCCTGCCCATGTTCCTGGGTACATACCCTATAACCCCGGCATCAGACATACTGCATGAGCTGTCGCGCCACAAGAACTTCGGGGTGCGCACCTTCCAGGCCGAGGACGAGATAGCGGCCATAACGGCGGCCATAGGCGCAGCGTATGGCGGTAGCCTGGGTGTGACCACTACATCGGGCCCGGGTATGGCGCTGAAGGCCGAGGCCATGGGCCTGGCAGTGATGCTGGAGATACCACTGGTGATAGTGGACATACAGCGCGGAGGCCCCAGCACGGGCCTGCCCACCAAGACAGAGCAGAGCGACCTGCTGCAGGCCTACTATGGCCGCAACGGCGAATGCCCCATGCCCGTGATATCGGCATCGACACCGAGCGACTGCTTTGAGGCGGTGTACGAGGCGGTACGCATTGCGGTAGAGCATATGACGCCTGTGATATTCCTGAGCGATGGCTATATAGCCAATGGTGCAGAACCCTGGCGCTTCCCTAAGAGCGCAGACCTGAAGACGATATCTGTGACCTTTAAAAAAGAACTGGCCGAAGGCGAGGCGAAATACCTGCCTTATAAACGCGACGAAAAACTGGTGCGCCCATGGGCCGTACCCGGTACGCCCGGCCTGGAACACCGCATAGGCGGCCTGGAAAAAGAGGACGTGACCGGCAATATATCTTATGACCCCGACAACCACCAGCACATGGTGAAGACCCGCGAGGCCAAGGTAGAGATGATAGCCGACCATATACCCGTGCAGACACTGGACAGCGGCCCCGAGAGCGGCGATGTGCTGGTACTAGGCTGGGGCTCGACATATGGAGCCATAAAGAGCGCTGTGATGGAGCTGCAGGCACAGGGCAAGAGCGTAGCGCACGCCCACCTGAGGCATATACGCCCCTTCCCCCGCAACCTGGGCGATATGCTGCGCAGCTACAAGCATGTGCTGATACCGGAGATAAACAACGGCCAGCTGATAAAGATCATCCGCGACAAGTACCTGGTAGATGCCATAGCCTTCAACAAGATAAAAGGTACACCTATAACGCGTACCGAGCTGGTGACGGCCATAGGTGAGCTGCTAGGGTAAGTAAGGCGCAGGTAGTTGGTGTGTGGGGAATAGGTCGTAACTTTACGGTGTATGAAATTGGCATTACAATATGTGAGCGATGTAAAGGGTAACCCTGTTTCGGTGATGCTGCCTGTATCGGACTGGGAAAAGATCGTGAAAAAGCTCAGACATTATGAACAGGCCTTAAAACTGAGATCTGACCTTACAGAGGCCATGCAGGAAGTGGCCGTAATGGAGAAGGGTAAGGGACGTAAACAGACACTTTCAGATTTCCTGAATGAGCTATAGCATCATACCCGCCGAGCGATTCAAGAAAGAAGCTAAACGCCTTAGCGGCAAATACCCATCTTTGAAAAAGGATTTGGCCCGCCTTAATGAACAGCTAAGTGATAACCATTTGCCGGCACACCTCTCGGTAACGATACATACAAGATAAGGCTGGACATAACAAGTAAAGGCAGAGGAAAGAGCGGAGGAGCACGCGTGATAACATATATTATCACTAAGCATGAAAGGGTCTACCTACTAACGATATATGATAAGTCTGAAATGGAGAGCATCGATAGTAATACAGTAAAAAAGATCATCCGCTCTATTAAATAACTGCTTTTATGCAACGCCCACATCCATCTGAATACAATGCTTACTTCCAGAGGTATATAGACCTGGTGCCGGATGGCGACCATAAGTGTTCGAAAGTTTGCCTTTCTTTGTATAACCATTTCTTTCATATTTGAAAGCTCAACG